>JAKFEA010000169.1:0-31160 GCA_036675905.1 Acidovorax sp.
GCCGTCAACGCGGCGGCCGTCAATGCGTTGCGCGCCGGCCAGGCCTTCACCGACAGCTTCACGGTGACGGTGACCGATGCGGCGGGCGGCACCGCCACCCGCACGATCGAGGTCACCGTCAACGGCGCCAACGACGTTCCGGTGGGCGCGAACACCGCCCTCACGACGCCGTTCGGCACGCCGTTCTCCGGCACGCTGCCCGCGGCGGGCGACGCCGATGGCGACCCGCTGGCGTACTCGCTGCAATCCGTCGCGGCCAATGGCACGGTGGTGGTGAATGCCGACGGCAGCTACACCTACACGCCGGCGGCGGGGTTCCAGGGGGCCGACAGCTTCAGCTACACGGCCCGCGACGGCAATGGCGGCACCGCCACTTACGTGGTCAGCGTCACCGTGCTGGCCGACAGCACGGCACCGGCAGTGCCCACCGCGCCATTCCCGACGCCGCCCGAGCAAGTCCGGGAGGTGACCACCAGCACGCCGCCCGCCGCGGTGCCTGCCACCGCTCCCGTGGTCGCGCCGACCGTGCCGCCGGTGGCTGTGGAGCAGGGTGCCGGGACGCCGCAGTCCCCGTCCTCGCCGGCCCTGGGTTCGACCCCCTTCATCCTGCCTTCGCTGTCGCCCCTCAACGACCTCGGCGCCGCGCCCGGCGACTACGGCTCGGTCACCCTCCAGCCCGTCTCCCCGGTGCACGTGGCCCAACTCGGTAACCAGCCCGACATCCTCGAGTCACTGGACAAGGGCTTCCCCGCCTTGCGCGACAGCGCCGCCGCGGGCAGCAGCAACAGCGGAACCACCACCGATGGCGCCATGCTGGCGGTGCTCAACGGCATTCCCAACCTCACGGCAGCCAGCGGCGGCCTGAACTACGCGGTGCCGCGCGATGCCTTCGTGCACACCGACGGCAAGGCCATCGTCAAGCTTGAGGCGCGCCAGCTTGATGGCCAGCCGCTGCCGGCGTGGCTGGCCTTCGACGGCATTTCGGGCCTGTTCAACGGCCGCCCGGCCGGCGATGCGCTGCACACGCTGCAGGTGGAGGTCACGGCCCGTGACAACGCCGGCCGGGAAGCGCGCACCACCTTCACCGTGCTGGGCGAGGCCGGCCGGTGGTCGCCGTCCCTCGACTCGACCGACCGCGGCTTCCCGGCGCTGCGCCTGTCGCTGTCGCAACTGGGGCTGGGCCGGCCGGCCGACGGCTCCGACCTGCTGGTGCGCTACCAGCCGATCACCGAACTGCGGATGGAGGTCGGGCGCGGCCTGGGCTTCAACATTCCGACCGACGCCTTCGCCCACACCAACCCGCGCGCGGTGGTGCGGCTGCAGGCCCTGCTGCGCAACGGCGATCCCTTGCCCGGCTGGATCGAGTTCGACGGCATCACCGGCCGCCTGAGCGGCACGCCCCCGGCCGATTTCGAGGGCGTGCTGGAAATCCGCATCGTCGCCCGCGACAATCAGGGCCTCGAGGCGGTCAACGAGTTCAGGCTGACCATCGGCCAACCCGATGCGGGGGCAATGCGCGAATCCGTCGACCCGGCCGGCGTCGACGCGAAGGGCGGGGCCGACGAGGACGAGAAGGAAAAGGCGGAAAAGCGCCAGCAGGCGCAGGCCGAGCACGCAGGTGACGCGCACGAGCAACAGGACACGCCCGCGCGGCCCGTGCAAGGCGGCAAGTCCGCCGACGGCCATGACAAGATCAAGGTCAAGCCCGGTGCGCCGAGCTTCGCCGACCAGCTGCGCCAGGTGCGCGAGCAGGGTTCCGGCAAGGACGCCGAGGCCTTGCTCTCGCGTGCGCTGGCCGGCAAGGGTGGTGACAAACCCGTCGCCGGGCGGGCGTAGGTGACGGATGCAGGCAACCAAGAGGGGTAGTGGATTGGCAATTTGCATGGATCGCGCGGGCGGCCGGCGCGGGCGCAGGCTCGCGGGCGTCGCCGCCGCTGCCGTAGCCGCGGCGCTGCTGGCGGGCTGCGCCGTGCTGCCCGAGCCGCTGACGGCGCAGGAGCAGTCCACCCAGGCGCAGGCCGACCTGGCTGCCGTGATCGGCGCGACCGAGCCGGTGACCGAGCCGCTCACGCTGGCCGATGCGATGGCGCGCGCCATCCGCCACAACCTGGAGTTCAAGGTCCGCCAGATGGAAACGGCCTTGCAGGCCCGCCAGCTCGACCTGTCGCGCTACGACATGCTGCCGCGGCTGGCGCTGTCGGCCGGCTACACCGCGCGCGACAACGACGCCTTCGGCCTGGGCTTCCAGCCCAATGGCACGATCAGCTCGGTGCCCAGTGCCGCCGTGGAGAAGACGCACTCCACCGCCAGTGCGGCGCTGACCTGGAACATCCTGGACTTCGGCGTCAGCTACTACCGCGCCCGCCAGGGGGCCGACCAGGTGCTGGTGATGGAGGAGCGCCGCCGCCGCGCGCTGCAGAACCTGATGCTGGACGTGCGGCTGGCCTGGTGGCGGGCCGAGGCGGCCCAGCGCCTGCTGCCGCAGATCGACGCGATGCTGGTCGACATCGAGCTGGGCGCCGACCGCTCGCGCATGATCGAGGCGCGCCGCCTGTTGCCGCCGCTGCAGATCATCGCCTACCGCCGCTCGCTGCTCGACCTGCAGCAGCAGCTCAGCGCACGCCGGCAGGAACTGGCGCAATGGCGTGCCGAATTCGCCGACCTGGCCGGCCTGCGCCCGGGCGAGAACTTCCGCGTCGCCGCGCCCGAGCCGGCCGCGGCGCAGCTGCCCGACCTGATCACCCGCGTCGACGACCTGGAAGCGATGGCGCTGGAGCGCCGCCCCGAGCTGGGCGAGGAGCGCTATCGCGAGCGCATCTCCGCCGTCGAAGGCCGCAAGCAGCTGCTGTCGGTGCTGCCCGGGCTGAACCTGAGCGTCGGCTCCAACTACGACAGCAACCGCTTCCTGATCAACAACCAGTGGAACGAGGCCGGCACGCTGATGTCGTTCAACCTGCTCAAGCTGCTGTCGCTGCCGGCGATGAAGCGCTCGCAGGAAGCCACCGAGCAGCTGGACAAGGCGCGCCGCATGGCCGTGGCCATGGCGGTGATGACGCAGACGCGCATCGCGGTCAACCGCTACCAGCTGCTCAAGCACGAGATGGGCATCTGGAACGAGGCGCTCGGCGACGACCGCGCGCTGCTGCGCGCCATGCGCGCGACCCAGCAATCCGGCCTTGAGACGGAGCTGGAGCTGATCCGCGCGGCCGCCCGCCTGTCCATCACCCAGATCAACCGCGACGTGGTGCATGCCAACCTGGAGCACGCCATGGGGCGGGTGATGAATTCGGTCGGCTACGACGTGGTCACGCAGGAGACGCCGGTCGACCAGGCGCCCACGTTGGCGCGCCAGCTCTCCGCCTCGCTCGAGCAGTTCTTCGGCGACAACTTCAGCGTGCAGGCACCACCGCCGATGGAGCAGGTCACGATTGGCCCGGTCACCGGCCTGCCCGACGCCGCCGAGCGCGACTTCACCGGGGCCATGCGCACCGTGCTGCGGGTGATCCGGATCCCGGTGGCCGAGCAGGGCGGCGCGGTGCGCGCAGACGTGGCCGTGGCCTTGGGGCCCAGGCAGCCGTCGGGCCGCCCCGTCACCCTGAAGGTCACCCTGCTGGGCGGCGGCGGCCAGAAGGTGCTGCACACCGCCGAAATGAAGTCGATGCTGGTCGAGCCGGTCACCGCCGACCAGTGGCAGGTGCTGGGCGAGGCCGCGGTGTTCCGCGTGGCCGACACCCTGCGCCAATTGCTGGGTGGCGGGCTGCAGGCTACCGCCGCCGCCGACACCCTGGCCCTGACCGAGGGCAACACGCTCAAGCTGGACCGCCGCTGGAACGGGCCACCCCCGCCGGCTGCGAAACCCTGAGCTGCATCCGAGAGTCCATACCCCCGAAGCACATGTCCAAGTCTGTCCCCACCCTGCTGCGCGGCGCCCTCGCCGCCATCCTGCTGTCGCAGGGCGCGCTGGCCTTGGCGCAACCGGCCGCTCCGGCGGCAGCCGTGCCGCCCGCGTCCGCGGTTGCGATCGACGGCCCGGCAACGGTCACGCCGCCCCCCGCTGCATCCGCGCCGGCGCCCAGCGCCACCACCAGCGACACCGGCAGCGTCCGCGCGCTGATCGTGGCCGACCAGGAAGCGACGCTTTCCTCGCAGTTCGCCGGCCGCATCACCAGCATGCCCAAGCAGGTCGGCGACAGCTTCGCCGCCGGCGAGCTGCTGGCCGGCTTCGACTGCCAGGAGCGCCAGGCCAATGTCAAGGCGGCGCAGGCCGAGGTGCTGGGCGCGCGCGAGACGCACCTGGCCAAGCTCAAGCTGCAAAGCCTGGGTGCGGTGAGCGATCTCGACGTCACCCTGGCCGCCGCCTCCGCCGAAAAGGCCAAGTCGCAGCTGGCGCTGGCCCAGGCCCAGGAAAAGTACTGCTTCGTGCACGCGCCGTACGCCGGCAAGGTGGTGCGGGTGCGCGCCAAGGCGTTCGAGTCGGTGCAACTGGGCCAGCCGCTGCTGGAGATCGTCAACCTGGCCAGCCTGCGCGCGCAGCTGTTCGTGCCCTCGTCCTGGGTGCGCTGGATGAAGCCGGGCAAGGCGTTCACCCTGGTGGTGGACGAGACCGGCCAGTCCTACACGGCGCGCGTCACCAAGATCAGCGGCCGCATCGACGGCGCCAGCCAGACGGTGGAGGTGCTGGCCCGCTTCGACAAGCTGCCGGCCAACGTGCTGCCGGGCATGATCGGGAAGGCCAGCTTCCCGGAGGCGAGATAGCGGCCGATGGATTCCCTGGACCCGGCCCAGGCCCTGCTTCGCTACGAAGCCGAGCTGGTGGCCGCAGGGTCGGCCGCCGAGGCCGCCTTCGTCGCCGTCAACCGGCTGGGCAGCATCCTGCCGTTCCGGCTGGCGGTGCTGCTGCGGCCCGACCCGGTGCGCCACGCCCGCGTGGCGGCCGTCTCGCACCTGTACGAGATCGACGAGAACGCCCCCTTTGCGCAGTGGCTCGGGCGCCTGGCCCGGCACGCCGGCCAGCAGGACATGGCCCTGCTCAGCGCTGCCGGCGTTCCGGCCGAACTGGCGCAGGACTGGGGCGAATGGCTGCCCGAGAACGCGGTGCTGTGCCGCCTGTCCACGCCGGCCGGCGCGCTGGTCGGCTGGCTGCTGGTGGCCTTCGAGCGGCCGGCGCAGGAGGGCGAGCAGGCGCTGCTGCAGCTGGCGGCCCGGCAGGTGGCGCTGGTGCTGGGGGCCTGGCAGGCTCGCCGCTGGTTCGGCGGCGGCCAGTTGCGCCGCGTGTTCACGCGCAAGGTCGTGTTGGCGGTCGGGGTCGCGGTGGCGCTGCTGATGCTGGTGCCGGTGCGGCTGTCATCGCTGTCGCCCGCGGAGGTCTCTCCGCTCGTGCCGGCTTCCATCACGGCCCCCACCGAAGGCGTGCTGGCGAAGTTCCATGTGCCACCCAATACGGTGGTCAAGGCCGGCGACCTGGTTGCGTCCATGGACGACACCGTGCTGCGCAACCGCCACGCCGTGGCGCTCAAGGGGCTGGAGATCGCCCGCGCCGAACTGGCCCGCGCCGGCTCCAAGTCCTTCGGCGATGACCAGAGCCGGGCCGACCTGCTCACCCTGAAGGCGCGGGTCGACGAGAAGCAGGCCGAGGTCGCCTATACCGAAGACCTGCTGGGCCGCATCCAGTTGCGCGCGCCGCGCGCCGGTCTGGTGATCTATTCCAACCCCGACGAGTGGATCGGCCGCACGCTGGTCACCGGCGAGCGCGTCGCCACCGTGGCCGACCCGTCGCAGGCGGGGCTCACCATCCACGTACCGGCCGAGGATGCCATCGCCTACGAGCGCGGCGCCGAGGTGCGGTTCTTCCAGAACGCGGCGCCGCTGCAGGCGCTGGACGGGCGCGTCACCGAGATCGGCTACGAGGCCGAGCAGACGGTCGACGCCGGCCTGGCCTACGTGCTGCGCGCGGAGTTCACGCCCGGCACCGAGTTGCCGCGCCTGGGCGTGCGCGGCACCGCCAAGGTCCACGGCGAGCGGGTGCCGCTGGGCTATTACCTGCTGCGCCGGCCGATGGCTTCGCTGCGGCGCATGCTGGGGCTGTAGGTGAGCGCGATTCCCGCAGGGGCGCTGGGCGGCGCCCCGCCCGACCCGGCCGAACTGCCGCTGCCGCGGCTGCGCAGCGACCTGCACATCCAGCGCGTGGGCAGCTTTCGCGACGGCTCGCCGCGCTTTCGCATCCACGACCCGCTGCGCAACCGCTATTTCGAGCTGGGGCTGGTGGACGTGGACATCCTTACCCACTGGCGGCCCGGCGAGTCGCCGCGGCAGCTGGCGGCGCGCATGGAGGAAGAAGGCGCCACCGCGGTCGACGCCGAGGAGGTGGTGGCGCTGCGCGGGCTGCTGATGCGCTACCAGCTGGTCGCCGCCGACGATGGCGGCAGCTTCATGCTGCTGCGCGACATGTGGCGGCGCAGCCGGGTGCACTGGCTCACCTGGCTGCTGCACCACTACCTGTTCTTCCGCATTCCGCTGGTGCGGCCGGACGCCTGGCTGGTGCGCCGCCTGCCGCTGGTGCGCAAGCTGGTGTCGGCGCCCGTGCTGTGGCTGCTGGCGCTGCTGGGGGTGGTGACCCCCGTGCTGCTGGCGCGCGAGTGGAACGCCTGGACCGAATCCCTGTCGGTCATGCTGACTTTCGACGGCATCGTGGCGTCGGCGGCGGCCGCCTTCTTCGCCAAGATCCTGCACGAGCTGGGCCATGCCTTCGTGGCGCGGCACCACGGCGTGCGGGTGCCGGTGATGGGTGCGGCGTTCCTGGTGATGCTGCCCATGCTGTACACGGACACCAGCGACAGCTGGAAGCTGCAGGACCACCGGGCCCGTTTCCGCATCGCCGCCGCCGGCATGGCCACCGAGCTGGCGCTGGCGCTGGTGGCGCTGTTCCTGTGGACCGTCACGCCGCCGGGCGGCTTGCGCTCGGCGCTGTTCTTCCTGTCCACGACCTCGCTGCTGCTGACGCTGTCGATCAACGCCAGCCCCTTCCTGCGCTTCGACGGCTACTTCCTGCTGTCGGACGCGCTGGACTTTCCCAACCTGCACGAGCGCAGCGGCGCGATGGCGCGCTGGTGGATGCGCCGGGTGCTGTTCGGGCTCCGGCTGCCGCCGCCCGAACTCCACTCGCGTGCGATGGCACGCTTCCTGGTGGTGTTCGCCTACGTCACCTGGCTGTACCGGCTGGTGGTGTTCCTGGGCATCGCGCTGCTGGTCTATTACGCGTTCTTCAAGCTGCTGGGCATCGTCTTGATGGGGGTGGAACTGGGCTGGTTCATCGCCAGGCCGGTGCTGAGCGAAGCGGGCGAACTGTGGAAGATCCGCTCGCAACTGCGCCCGCGCTGGTGGCGCCTGGGCGGCCTGCTGCTGCTGCTGCTGGGCGGCTTCACGCTGTGGGCGTGGTCGGGCGAGTCGCGATCTTCGGGGCTGTTCATGGCGGCGGAGGAAACGCGGCTGTTTGCCCCCTCGCCGGCGCGCATCGCCCAGGTCGCGGTGGAGCCGGGCCGGCGCGTGCAGCCGGGCGACCTGCTGGTGCAACTGGAGGCGCCCGACCTGGCGTTCCGGGCGCAGTCGGCGCAGGTGCGCATCGAACGCGCGCGCGGCGAGCTCGCGCGCATTCCGGCCAGCGACCGCCAGCGCGACCGCAACCAGGTGCTGCAGGAGGAGCTGGCCCAGGCCCTGTCCGAACTGCAGGCGATCCAGGAGGAGTCGGCGTTGCTCACCATGCGCGCCGGCCACGCGGGGCGCGTGGTGGACATGGCGCCCGACCTGCTGCCCGGCCGCTGGGTGAGCCCCAGGCGGCTGCTGGCCCGCGTGGTGGCCACCGGGCATGGCCAGGTGCGGGCCTGGGTGACCGAGACGCAGGTGCGGCGGCTGTCGCTCGGCCAGCAGGTGCGCTTCATGCCGCTCCTGCCGGAGCACGAGCGCGTCACCGGGCGCGTCGTGCGCATCGATCGCACCGGGTCGCGCGTCCTGCCGCACCCGCTGCTGGGCGCCCAGCACGGGGGCGACCTGGTCGCCAGCCAGAACAAGCGCGGCGAATGGGAGATGAACCAGGCGCTCTACCAGGTCGACGTGGAAACCGACGCTCTCGCGCCGCGGCGCCTGCTGGCCGGCCACCTGCACGTGCCCACCGGGCCAGTCGAGGCGGTGGTGGCCTCGCTGCGGCAGTTCCTGACGGTGCTGGTGCGGGAGTCGGGCTTCTAGGCCTGACCCTGCCGAAGCTTGAAGCGCTGCAGCTTGCCGGTCTCGGTGCGCGGCAGGCTGGGCATGAACTCGATTTCGCGCGGGTACTTGTAGGGCGCGATGGTGGCCTTCACGTGGTCCTGCAGGGTCTTGACCATGTCCGGCCCCGGCTCGTGGCCCGGCTTGAGCACGCAGAAGGCCTTGACGATCATGCCGCGGTCCTCGTCGGGCTTGCCGATCACGCCGCACTCGGCCACGGCCGGGTGGCGCAGCAGCGCATCCTCCACCTCCGGGCCGCCCACGTTGTAGCCGGCCGTGATGATCATGTCGTCGGCGCGCGCCTGGTAGAAGAAGTAGCCGTCGGCGTCCTGCACGAACGCATCGCCGGGGAAGTTCCAGCCGGCCTGCACGTAGTTGGACTGGCGCGCGTCGTCCAGGTAGCGGCAGCCGGTGGGGCCGATCACCGCCAGCTTGCCGACGGTGCCGTGCGGCACTTCCTTGCCTTCGTCGTCGACCACCTTGGCCTGGTAGCCCGGCACCGCCTTGCCGATGGCGCCGGGGCGCACGTCGGCGCCGGACGAGGAGATGAAGATGTGGAACATCTCGGTGGCGCCGATGCCGTCGCACATCTCGATGCCGGTGGCCTGCTTCCAGAGCTGGCGGGTGGCGTCGGGCAGGCCCTCGCCGGCGCTGACGCATTCGCGCAGCGTGGGCACGCCGTGCTGGCGGGCGAACGGCGCCATCTGCCGGTAGAAGGTCGGCGCGGTGTAGCAGATGGTGGCGCCGACCTCGCTGATCAGCTTGACCATCGCTTCCGGCGTGTACGGAATGTCGGGGAAGTAGACCGACGCGCCGGCCCACATCGGGAAGACCAGCAACCCGCCCAGCCCGAAGGTGAAGGCCAGCGGTGGCGACCCCATCACGATGTCGTCCGGCGTGGCCTTGAGCACGTGGCGCGGCCAGGCTTCGCAGGAGGCCAGCACGTCGCGGTGCGAGTGCACGGCGGCCTTGGGCGTGCCGGTGGTGCCGGAAGTGAACGCCAGCAGCGCGATGTCGTCGCCCGAAGTCGGGCAGGCCGGGAAGTTGCCGTCCTTCTGCGCCGCGCGCACCGCCAGCGAGCCGGCCTGGCCGGGCGCGTTGAAGGCGACGATCTCGCGCAGGACCGGCCGGCCCTGGCGCGCCTTCTCCATCTCGTCCATCAGCTTGGCGTCGCACAGGGCCACGGCCGGCTGGGCCTTGTCGATGATGTCGCCCAATTCGCGTGCCCGCAGCAGCGGCATGGTGGCGACCGCGACCAGGCCAGCCTTGACCACCGCCAGCCAGGCCAGCGCCATGCCGATCGAGTTGCCGCCGCGCAGCAGCACGCGGTTGCCGGGCACCAGGCCCAGGTCCTCGACCAGCACGCGGGCGATGCGGTCCACCCGCTCGCGCGCATCGGCATAGGTCAGCGTGATCTTGGGCGAGCGCAGCATGGGCCGGTCGGCCCAACCCTTGGCCGCCGCCTTGTCGAGCAGCTCCTCCACCAGGTTCAGTTGCCCGGGCAGGCGCAGCTCCGGCAGGTCGTAGCGCATCTGCGGCCACTGCTCGCGCGCGGGCAGGCGGTCATGGACGAATCGGTCGGTCTGTGCGGACATCGGTGCTTCCTGGGGTTCACGCCGGCTGCTGGCCACGATCGAGCGTGTGCTCCTTCACCTTGCCCAGCAGCCGGTGCAAGGTGGCGACGTCTTTGTCGGAGAGGGACGAGAAGGCCTGCACGATCCACGCCTCGTGCTGCTGCGCCATCTCGTTGAACAGCTTGCGGCCCTTGGTGGTGAGCCGCACGCGGTAGGCGCGGCGGTCGCCTTCGACGTCGACCCGGTCGACCAGGCCTTCCTGCGCGAGCTGGTCGGTGATGCCGGTGACGTTGCCACCGGTGACCATCATGCGGCGCGACAGCTCGTTCATCTTCAGGCCCTCGGGGGCGCGCTCTAGCTGCGCCATCAGGTCGAACCGCGGCAGCGTGGTGTCGAACCGCTCGCGCAGGCGGGTGCGCAATTGCTTTTCGACCAGTTGCGTGCAGGTCAGCAGGCGCAGCCACAGCCGCAACGCCTCGGGGTGCTCGCTGTGCGCCCGCGCTTCCATGTCCATGGGCGTGCCGAAAGGAGTGAAGGTCTAAATAGTTTAAACCTCAAGTAATTGCTGTCAATGGAAAGAAGCGATGCCGTCCTACAGCTGAGCGGTTGACCGCAGCGCGGATGAGTGGCAAGAATTTGCCCATGGAACCCCTCGAGCGAAAGATCGCGGCGCAAATCGATGCGCTGCCCGTCTCCGTCGCGCTGGTCCTGCCCGGAGGCAAGCGGCTGGGCGCGGCCTCATCGGCCGTGACGCTGACGCTGTCCGACTGGTCCGGCGTGGCCGTGCTGGCGGCCGGCCAGATCGGCAAGCTGGCCGAGGACATCGTCGAAGGCCGCGTGGCCGTGCAGGGCCGCATGCGCGACCTGATGGCCGCCGCGGCCCACCTGCTGCCGGGGTCCCCGGCGGGCAGCGACACCGGCTGGTGGACCCAGATCGTGCGCCACGCCAGGTCGCTGGCGGCGCACTCCTCGCCGCAGAAGGACGCCGAGAAGATCCAGTTCCACTACGACGTGTCGGACGACTTCTATGCGCTCTGGCTGGATCCGCGGCGCGTGTACTCCTGCGCGTACTACCGCGAGCCCGGCATGTCGCTGGCGCAGGCGCAGGAAGCCAAGATCGACCACATCTGCCGCAAGCTGATGCTGCGGCCGGGCGAGCGCCTGCTGGACATCGGCGCCGGCTGGGGCGGCCTGCTGCTGTGGGCGGCCGAGCACTACGGCGTCGACGCCACCGGCATCACCCTGTCGAAGAACCAGCACGCGCACGTCAACCGGCTGATCGAGGAAAAGGGCCTCAAGGGCCGGGTGCGCATGGAACTGCGCGACTACCGCGAACTCGACGAGGGCCAGGGCTACGACAAGATCGCGTCGGTCGGCATGTTCGAGCACGTGGGCAGCGCCAACATGCCGGTCTACTTCGGCAAGGTGCTGCGGCTGCTGCGGCCGGGCGGGCTGATCATGAACCACGGCATCACCGCCGGCGGGGTGGCCACTTCGCAGCTCGGTGCGGGGATGGGCGACTTCATCGAGAAATACATCTTTCCCGGCGGCGAGCTGCTGCACGTCAGCCACGTGCTGCGCGAGCTGTCGCTCGCGGGGCTGGAAATGGTGGACACCGAGAACCTGCGGCCGCACTACGCCCGCACGCTGTGGGCCTGGTCGGATGCGCTGGAGGCCCGGCTGGACGAGGCGCGCCGCGTGCTGGAGACCACGGGCAGCGTGCGCAATGCCGCCAAGGTGCTTCGTGCCTATCGCCTGTACCTGGCCGGCTCCGCCATGAGCTTCGAGCAGGGCTGGATCTCGCTGCACCAGGTGCTGGCGGCGCGTCCCGACGGCAAGCCGGAGACCGGCTCGTTGCGCGGCGCACAATCGGCGTACCCGTTCAACCGCGCCTACATCTACACAAGCTGATGCTCTACAAATTCAAAAGCAAGGCGGCCGGCGACCTGATCATGCTCGAGCCCAACGGCCGCCGGGTACTCGAGATCATCGGCAAGGACCCCGGCCCCAAGGGCATCATCGAAACGCAGCAGATGCCCGCCGCGGTCCAGGCGCTGGAAGCGGCCATCGTGAAAGAGGAAGCCGAGCAGCAGGCCGTCATCGACGAGGCACGGGCGAACGGCGAGGTGCCGCCCACCTTCGCCGAGGTCTCGCTGCGCCAGCGTGCGCTGCCCTTCATCGACATGCTCCAGCGCTGCCAGAAGGCGGGCGCGGATATCGTCTGGGGCGTGTAGGCCGTTTTCCTCTCAGTCGACCTTCGCCCCCGAAGCCTTCACCACCGGCTGCCACTTCTTCAGTTCGGCGTCGATGTGTGCCGCGAACTGCTGCGGCGTGTTGCCGCTCGGGATGGCGCCCTGGGCCAGCAGCTTTTCCTTCAGTTCGGGTGCGCTCAGTGACTTGGCCACTTCCTGCTGGATGCGATTGGCGATCTCGGGCGGCAGGCCGGCCGGGCCGAGCAGGCCGAACCAGGAGCTCGCCTCGTAGCCCTTGAGGTTGCCGGCCTGCTCCACCGTGGGCACACCGGGCAGCGCCGACGAGGGCTGGGCGGTGGTCACGGCCAGCGCCTTGAGCTTGCCCGCCTTGATGTGCGGCATGGACGCAGGCAGGTTGTCGAACATGACGTCCATCTCGCCGCCGATCAGCGCCATCAGCGCCGGGCCGGACCCGCGATAGGGGAAGTGCAGCATGTAGGTCCCGGTCATGGCCTTGAACAGCTCGCCGGCCAGGTGGATCGAAGTGCCGTTGCCGCTGGAGGCCATGTTCAGCTTGCCCGGGTTGGCCTTGGCGTAGCGGATGAAGTCGGCCACCGAGTTGATGTTGTTGGCGCGGGCCTTTTCCACCGGCACCACCATCACGTTGGGCACGGCGGCCACCAGCGTGATCGGCGTGAAGTCCTTCTGCGGGTCGAACGGCATGCGGGCATACAGCCACTTGTTGATGCTCTGGGTGCCGACGGTTCCCATCAGGATCGTGTAGCCGTCCGGCGCCGCCTTGGCGACCAGGTCGGCGCCGATGTTGCCGCCGGCGCCGGGCTTGTTGTCGACCACGAAGGACTGGTTGAACGCCTTGCTCAACTCCACCGAGATGGCACGCGCCAGGATGTCGGTCGTTCCCCCCGGCGCGAACGGCACGACGATGCGCACCGGTTTGTTCGGCCAGTCCGACTGCGCCCAGGCGGGCGCAGCGAAAGACGCGGCGGTGGCAGCGGCCAGCGCCAGTACGTGGCGGCGCGAAAGGCGGGTGGCGGTCATGGCTTGTCTCCTGCTTGTACGAAACGGTCGCGGGAGGCGCATGATGCCATTGCGATGCCGCTTGCGTGATTCACGTTTGCGCGGATCCGGTTCGCGGCGGCGACACGAAAAAGCCGCCCGCAGGCGGCTTTTTCCATGCAAGGGGACCAGGCCCGCGTCAGTCGGCGTAGACGCCGGCGGCGCGGATCACGGGGGTCCACTTGTTGATTTCGGCGGCGACGAACTTCTTGTGCTCGGCCGGCTCGACGCGGTTGTCGTTGACCACCACGGCGCCCAGTTCTCCCTGGCGGCGCAGGAAATCGGGGTCCTTCAGGGCGACCTTGAGAGCGTCGTTGAGCTTCTTGAGCACCGGCGCCGGCGTGCCCTTGGGCGCGTACAGGCCGTGGAAGATGTTCACTTCGAAGTCCTTCAGGCCGACTTCCTGCAGCGTGGGCAGGTCCTTCAGGGCAGGCGTCTTCAGGCGCTTGTCCGTGGTGACGGCAAAGGCCTTGACCTTCTTGCCCTCGATCTGGGCCGTGGTGTTGGTGGTCTGGTCGCACATCAGGTCGACCTGGCCGCCGATCAGGTCGGTCAGCGCGGGGCCCGTGCCCTTGTACGGCACCGTGGTCATGTCCAGCTTGAGCGCGCTCTGGAACAGCAGCCCGCACAGGTGCGAGGCGGCGCCCAGGCCGGCGTTGGCCAGGTTGATCTTGCCCTTGTTGGCCTCCATCCACTTGGTCAGCTCGGCGTAGTTGTTGGCCGGCAGCGTCGGGCGGCCGATCAGCGTCATCGGCACTTCGTTGATCAGGCCCACGTACTCGAAGGCGTCCAGCGGCTTGTACGGCAGGTTGCGGTACAGCGCGGGCGAAGTGGCCATGCCGATGTGATAGACGAGCAGCGTGTAGCCGTCCGCCGGCGCCCGGGCGACCTTGTTGGCGCCGATCGTGCCGCCGGCGCCCGCGGCGTTCTCGATCACGATGGTGGCGTTGCCCAGCGGCTTGCGCATGGCCTCGGCGAGCTGCCGGGCCACCAGGTCGGTGGGACCGGGCGCGAACGGGACGACGATGGTGATGGGCTTGGTGGGGAAGTCCTGCGCGCCGGCGGCGGCGGCGGCCAGCAGCGCGATCGGAACGAGGGTCTTGGTGAGCAGCTTCATGGGGGCCTCCTGGTCTCGGGTGGGCGCCATGATAGGCACCGGGCGGGCGCTATCCATCGCGGGAATTACGTACCGCCGGCTCGTGAAAAACCCCCGGGTCGGCGCGCAGTTGATGCGCATCAACCCGGGCCGGCGCGCCGCGGAGCTAGCGGTAGCTGCGGGCGTCCTCGATCACCTTGCCGTCGTTCGGCAGGGCGCCGGGCGAGAGGCACTCGACGTCGCCGCGCAGCTTGGTGACGTCGCGGATCGCCTCGGCGATGCGCTCGTCCAGCCCCTGCGGCCAGGAAGCTGCCTCGACCTTGAGCGTCATCTGGTCATTGGCCATTTCGCCGCTGACCACCAGCCGGGCCTTCACCACCTCGGGGAAGCGGCGCGCGATGTCGGCCACCTGCCCCGGGTGCACGAACATGCCGCGCACCTTGGTGGTCTGGTCGGCGCGACCCATCCAGCCCTTGATGCGCGCGTTGGTCCGGCCCGTCGGGCAGGTGCCGGGCAGCATCGCCGAGAGATCGCCGGTGCCGAAGCGCACCAGCGGGTAGGCCGGGTTGAGCGTGGTGACCACCACCTCGCCGACTTCGCCTTCGGCCACCGGGTCGCCGGTGCCGGGCCGCACGATCTCGACCAGGATGTCCTCGCTGAGCACCAGGCCCTGCCGGGCCGAGGTTTCGTAGGCGATCAGGCCGATGTCCGCCGTGGCATAGCTCTGGTAGACGTCCAGGCCGCGCTGGGCGAACCAGTCGCACAGGCTGGCCGGCAGCGCTTCGCCGCCGGTCACCGCCTTGCGCAGGCTGGAGATGTCCGCGCCGGCTTCCTGGGCCTTCTCCAGCAGGATGCGCAGGACGCTGGGCGTGCCGGTGAAGGCGTTCGGACGCAGTTCGGTGATCGCCTGCAGCTGCTGCTCGGTCTGGCCGATGCCGGCCGGGAACACGCTGCAGCCCACCGCGTGGGCGCCGGCTTCCATGATGAAGGCGCCCGGCGTCATGTGGTAGCTGAACGCGTTGTGCACCAGGTCGCCGGAGCGAAAGCCCGCGGCGAACAGTGCGCGCGCAGTGCGCCAGTAGTCGCGGGTGCCACCCTCGGGCTCGTAGATCGGGCCGGGCGAGGAAAACACGCGCGGCATGGCCGGCCCGCGCACCAGCGCGGAGAAGCCGCCGAAGGGGTCGCGGCCGATGTGGGCGCGCTGGCGCTCCAGCAGCTCGTGCTTGCGCGTGACCGGCAGGCGCGCGAGCGCGTCGCGCGAAGTGACGGCCGCGGGATCCACGCCCTCCAGGATGGCGGCCATGGCGGCGGAAGCCTGCCGGGCATGCGCCACCTGCCGCGGCAGGGCGCGCAGCAGCGCCTGCTCGCGCTGGGCCGGCTCGCGCGTTTCCAGCGCGTCGAAAAACTCGCTCATCGGATCGACCTGCCTCTCAGTTCTTCATGGCGCCTTGCACGCATCAAGCGTGCGCTGCCTTTGTTCCAGTGCCACCGCGGAACCGGCTCCGCCGGGCCGCTGGTGGCGCCCCCTGGGGGGAGGCGCCGAAGGCGCTTCGGGGGGAGTCATGCAAGCCAGCGCTTGCGGCGCTTGTAGCTCTTGACGTCGCGGAAGCTCTTGCGCTCGCCGCCGCCCATGCCGAGGTAGAACTCCTTGACGTCCTCGTTGCTGGCCAGCTCCTGGGCCGGCCCGTCCATGACGATGCGGCCGCTCTCCAGGATGTAGCCGTAGCTCGAATACTTCAGCGCCATGTTGGTGTTCTGCTCGGCCAGCAGGAAGGTGACGCGCTCCCGGGTGTTGAGGTCCTTCACGATCTCGAAGACCTCCTCCACGATCTGCGGCGCCAGGCCCATGGAGGGCTCGTCGAGCAGCACCATGCTGGGGCTGGCCATGATCGCGCGGCCGATGGCGCACATCTGCTGCTCGCCGCCCGAGGTGTAGGCCGCCTGCGAGCTGCGCCTCGTCTTCAGGCGCGGGAAGTAGGCGTAGACCTTCTCCAGGTTGGCCGCGACCTCGGACCTGCTGGCGCGCGTGTAGGCGCCGGTCAGCAGGTTCTCCTCGATGGTCAGGTGGGCGAAGCAGTGCCGGCCTTCCATCACCTGCACCACGCCGCGGCGCACCAGATCGGCCGGCGACAGGTTCTCGATGCGTTCGCCGCGCAGCTCGATCGAGCCCTTGGTCACCTCGCCGCGCTCGCCCCTGAGCAGGTTGGAGACGGCGCGCAGCGTGGTGGTCTTGCCGGCGCCGTTGCCGCCCAGCAGGGCGACGATGCCGCCTTCGGGCACCTGCAGCGAGACGCCCTTGAGCACCAGGATCACGTGGTTGTAGATGACCTCGATGCCGTTGACGTTCAAAACGATGTTGGATGTGGCCATGTTGTCTTCACCAATCGAAAGGCCTTGGCCTTTCGATTGGCGGCTCGTGAGAGCCGCGTTGTCCTCCCTCCCCCGGTGGAGGAGGGAGAGATCAGCTCAGGTCAGCCCGCCGACTGGCAATCCGCCGCGGTGCGGCGCTGCAGCTTCTTGTCGGCCAGGTACTTGTCGGCGCCGGCCTTGACCATCGGCTTGAGGATCTGCTCGTCGGCCTGGTACCAGTCGCTGGAGAAGTTCCACTTGCTGCCGTCCCAGGTGTGGATGCGCGCCCAGGTGGAGCCCTGGTGGTCGGTGCAGCTGGTGGACAGCGGACGCATCACGCCGTTGAAGCCCAGCGCGTCGAGCCGCTTCTGGTCGAGGTTCAGGTTCTCCAGGCCCCAGCGCACCTGCTCGGGCGTCATGACCTTGCCCTTGCCGAAACGCTCCTGCGCGCGGCGCACCGCCTCGTGGCTCAGCATCTGGATGATCACGCCGCGGGTGTACAGGACATCGCCGACTTGATCCTTGGGGCCGGTGCCGTTGCCCTTGGCATGCACGTGCTTCAGGATGTCCTGGATCACCTTGGGCTGGGTGCTGCTGGGGTTGAGCGCCAGCGCGTTGTAGCCCTTGGCGCCCGCGCCCACGTCCTTGACGTCAGGCTCGGCGCCCGCCCACCACACGCCGTACATCTTGTCGCGCGGGTAGCCGGTGGCCTGCGCTTCCTTGAGCGCCGTGGAGTTCATCACACCCCAGCCCCACAGGAAGACGTAGTCCGGGCGTTGCTGGCGCACCTGCAGCCAGGTGGCCTTCTGTTCCACGCCAGGCGCGGTGACGGGCAGCAGGCTCAGCTCGAAGCCGTGCATGCGGGCCCGCTCCTGCAGCAACGGGATCGGCTCCTTGCCGAACGGCGAGTCGTGGTAGACGAGCGCGATCTTCTTGCCCTTGAGCTTGTCGAGGCCGCCCTCCTTCTTGCCCAGGTGCTGCACCAGGATGTCGGCGCCGGTCCAGTAGCTGCCCATCAGCTCGAAGTTCCAGGGAAACGCCATGCCGTCGGCCGAGATCGACAGGCCGTAGCCCAGCGTCAGCAGCGGGATCTTGTCGTGCAGCGCCTTGTCGGTCAGCGCGAACGTGATGCCGGTGGACTGCGGGTCGAACAGCGTCACGCCGGGACGGCTCTTGAGGCGCTCGTAGCATTCCACGCCGCGGTCGGTGGCGTAACCGGTCTCGCACTCTTCCCAGGTCAGCTTGACGCCGTTGATGCCGCCGTCGCGGGCCATGATCATCTTCAGGTAGTCCTGCTTGCCGTTGGCCCACGGCGTGCCGTTGGGCGCGTAGGGGCCGGTGCGGTAGGACAGCAGCGGGAAGAACTGCTCCTTGGCCTGGGCGATCGCCGCGGGGGCCGAGGCCAGCGCGGTGCCCGCCACGAGGGCGGCCGTGAGGAGGGAACGAAGCTTCATGGGATGTCTCCTTCTGAGGTGAAGCGAACGGAAAGCGCCAGTGAAACAAAAGGGGCTGGCCGGCGCATCGGTGAATGCGAGCAAGGGGTTTGCGCGCATCGTGGGATCAATGGGGGAACGGCCACAGCCGCAGCTTCTGCTTGCCGGTGGACCACAGCCGCGCGAGCCCGTGCGGTTCCACCGCGAGGAACCAGACGATCAGCGCGCCGAAGATCATCAGCTCCGCGTGCGACACCGCGGTGGTCGAGAACTCGACGCCGATCAGCGATGCCAGCACCGGCAGCACCTGGTTCAGCACGATCGGCAGCACCACGATGAAGGCTGCGCCGAAGAACGCGCCCATGATCGAGCCCAGCCCGCCGATGATCACCATGAACAGCAGCCGGAACGACAGGTCCACCGAGAAGGCGGCCGGCTCCCAGGTGCCCAGATAGACGAAGGCCCACAGGGCGCCGGCCACGCCGACGATGAACGAGCTCACCGCGAAGGCGCTGAGCTTGGCGTACATCGGGCGGATGCCGATCACCGCGGCGGCGACGTCCATGTCGCGAATGGCCATCCACTCGCGGCCGATGGCGCTGCGCACCAGGTTCTTGGCCAGCAGGGACATGACGACCAGGATCGCCAGGCAGAACCAGTAGCGGCTCGCGGAGCTGTCGATCGGCCAGCCCAGCACCTGCAGGTTGGTCACGCCGACCGAACCCGAGGGCGAGTCGTTCAGCAGCCACTTGATGCGCAGGAACATCCAGTCGGAGAAGAACTGCGCGGCCAGCGTGGCCACCGCGAGGTACAGGCCCTTGACGCGCAGGCTGGGCAGGCCGAACAGGATGCCGAAGGCCGTGGCGCACAAGCCGCCCAGCAGCAGCACCGGAATGAGCGGCATGCCGGGGATGCGCACGAAGAAGTTGTAGGCGCCGTAGGCCCCCACCGCCATGAAGGCGCCGGAGCCCAGCGAGATCTGTCCGCAGTAGCCCACCAGGATGTTCACGCCCAGCGCCGCCAGCGACATGATCAGGAACGGGATCAGGATGGCGCGGAACATGTAGTCGCTGGCCAGGCCCGGCACGACGACGAAGGCCACCACCAGCAGCAGCAGGATGAAGACCCGGTCCTGCCGGATCGGGAAGATCTGCTGGTCGGCGCGGTAGCTGGTCTTGAACTGGCCGTTTTCGCGGTAAAGCATGGGGTCTAGTCAGTTGGGGTCAGAGCACATTTGCTTCGCAAAGTGATCTGACCCGCAAGGTTTCACACTCGATCAATGATCTTCTCGCCGAACAGGCCTTGAGGCCGGATCAACAGGAAGCCCAGCGCCAGCACGTAGGCGAACCAGATCTCGATGCCGCCGCCCACCATCGGTCCGATGTAGACCTCGGAGAGTTTTTCGCCGACGCCGATGATCAGGCCGCCGATGATGGCGCCGGGCACCGAGGTGAGGCCGCCAAGAATCAGAACCGGCAGCGCGCGCAGCGCCACCGTCGCCAGCGAGAACTGCACGCCCAGCTTGCTGCCCCAGATCATTCCGGCGACCAGGGCCACCACGCCGGCGACGCACCAGACGATGACCCAGATGCGCGAGAGCGGAATGCCGATCGACTGCGCGGCCTGGTGGTCGTCGGCCACCGCGCGCAGCGCCCGGCCGGTGGACGTCTTCTGGAAGAACACGGTGAGCAGCAGCACCAGCGCGGCGGCGATCAGCGCGGCGATCAGGTCTTCCTTGTTGATCAGGATGCCGCCCTCGAACACCTTGTCGAAGGCGATCACCGGGTCCTTGGGCATGCCGATGTCGATCGAGTAGATGTTGCTGCCGAACAGGGTCTGGCCGGCGCCTTCGAGGAAGTACGCGATCCCCAGCGTGGCCATCAGCAGCGTGGCTTCGCCCTGGTTGACCAGGTGGCGCAGCACCAGCAGCTCGACCAGCCAGGCCACCACGAACATGATGGCGCCGGCGACGACGAATGCGGCGACGTTGGCGATGACCTTGCTCTCGATCCCGGTCCAGCCCGGGATCCACTCGGCAAAGCGCGCCATCGCCAGCGCGCCGAACAGCACCATCGCGCCCTGGGCGAAGTTGAAGACGCCGGAGGCCTTGAAGATGAGCACGAAGCCCAGCGCCACCAGCGAATAGAGCATGCCGGCCATCAGGCCGCCGAGCAGCGTTTCGAGGAAGAATCCCATCGCGTCTGGTTCCTAATGCGCGGTGCCCAGGTAGGCGTTGATCACGTCCGGGTTGCTGCGGACTTCGTCGGGCCGGCCGTCGCCTATCTTCTTGCCGTAGTCCAGCACCACCACCCGGTCGGAGATGTCCATCACCACGCCCATGTCGTGCTCGATCAGCACCACGGTCGTGCCGAATTCGTCGTTGACGTCCAGCACGAAGCGGCACATGTCCTGCTTTTCTTCCAGGTTCATGCCCGCCATCGGTTCGTCGAGCAGCAGCACCTGCGGCTCCATGGCCAGCGCGCGCCCGAGGTCCACGCGCTTTTGCAGGCCGTAGGGCAGCTGGCCGACCGGCGTCTTGCGGAAGGCCTGGATTTCCAGGAAGTCGATGATCCGCTCGACGTACTCGCGATGGCGGATCTCCTCGCGCTCGGCCGGGCCGATGCGCAGCGCCTGCAGCAGCAGGTTGCTCCTGATGCGCAGGTTGCGGCCGGTCATGATGTTGTCCAGCACGCTCATGCCCTTGAACAGGGCCAGGTTCTGGAAGGTGCGGGCGATGCCCATCTCGGCCACCTGCCGGCTCTTCATGTGGCTGAAGGTCTTGCCGCGGAAGTTGATGCTGCCGTGCTGCGGCTGGTACACGCCGTTGATGCAGTTGAGCAGCGAGCTCTTGCCGGCGCCGTTGGGGCCGATGATGGCGCGGATCTCGTGTTCCCGCACGTCGAACGAGATGTCGGTCAGCGCCTTCACGCCGCCGAACGACAGCGAGATGTTCCTCACGTCCAGGATCACCTCGCCGAGCCGGCGCGCCGGCGCCGCCTGCTCCTGTTCCTGCTCCTGTTCCTGCACCAGCACGGAAGCCGCGTCGGTCATCATGTTCATGCCGCTGCCTTGACGGGATCGAACGTGCGCGCGTCCACGATCTTCAGCGTGGCGCTGACCTTGCCGGTGCGGCCGTCCTCGAATTTCACCTGGGTCTCCACGTATTGCTCGGACTTGCCGCCGTACAGCGCGTCCACCAGCGCCTGGTACTTGTCGGCGATGAAGCCGCGGCGGACCTTGTTGGTGCGGGTGAGCTCGCCGTCGTCGGCGTCCAGTTCCTTGTGCAGCACCAGGAAGCGGCTGATCTGCGAGCCGGCCAGCTTCTCGTCGGCCGCCAGGTCGGCGTTGACCTTCTCGACGCAGTCGCGGATCAGCTCGTACACCTCGGGCTTCTGCGCCAGGTCGGTGTAGCCGGCGTAGGGCAGGTTGCGCCGCTCGGCCCAGTTGCCCACCGCCTCGAAGTCGATGTTGATCATCACGCAGACCTTGTCGCGGCCGTCGCCGTAGGCCACCGCTTCCTTGATGTGCGGGAAGAACTTGAGCTTGTTCTCCACGTACTTGGGCGCGAACATCGCGCCGTCGTTGGCGCCGCCCTGGATGCGGCCGACGTCCTTGACGCGGTCGATGATCTTCAGGTGGCCTTCGGCGTCGATGAACCCGGCGTCGCTGGTGTGGTACCAGCCGTCCTGGGTCAGCACCTCGGCGGTGGCCTGCGGGTTCTTGTAGTAGCCCTTGAGCAGCCCGGGCGAGCGCACCAGGATCTCGCCGTTGTCGGCCACCTTGATCTCCACGCCCTGGACCGGCACGCCGACCGTGTCGGCCTTGACCTGGTCGTCCGGCTGCAAACAGACGAACACCGCGGTTTCCGTGGAGCCGTACAGCTGCTTGAGATTGATGCCGATCGAGCGGTAGAAGGTGAACAGGTCGGGGCCGATCGCCTCGCCGGCGGTGTACGCCACCCGCACGCGGGAGAAGCCGAGGTTGTTGCGAAGCGGCCCGTAGACCATGGCGTCGCCCAGCCGGTACAGCAGCCGGTCGGCCAGGCCGACCGGGCGGCGGTCCATCAGGGCCGGGCCGATCCGGCGCGCCAGCTTCATGAAGGCCTGGAACATGCGCCGCTTGAGGGCGCCGGCGTCTTCCATGCGGATCATCACCGTGGTGAGCAGGCCCTCGAACACGCGCGGCGGCGCGAAGTAGTAGGTCGGGCCGATCTCCTTGAGATCGATCATCACCGTGCTGGCCGACTCGGGGCAGTTGACGACGTAGCCGCACGACAGCCACTGCGCGTAGCTGAAGATGTTCTGTCCGACCCAGGCCGGCGGCAGGTAGGCCAGGACTTCCTCGCGCTCGGTCAGGCGGTCGAAATCGGCCCCGGCGCCGGCTCGGTCCAGCATGGCGCGATGGCTGTGCATCACGCCCTTGGGATTGCCGGTGGTGCCCGAGGTGAAGAACATGGCCGACACGTCGTCGGGCGAAGCCTTGTCGACTTCGGCCTTGAAGAAGCCGGGCTGGCGGGCGGCGAACGCTTCGCCTTCCTTGGCCAGCTGGTCGAGCGAAGCCAGCCCGGTCTCGTTGTAGTTGCGCAGGCCGCGCGGGTCGTCGTACCAGATCGCCTGCAGCTTCGGGCACTTCTGGCGCACTTCCAGCAGCTTGTCGACCTGCTCCTGGTCCTCCGCAAAGCCGAAGCGGATGTCCGCGTTGCTGATGGGGAACACGCATTCGGCGGCCACCGCATCCTGGTACAGCGGCACCGGAATCGCGCCCAGCGATTGCGCGGCCAGCATGGCGGCGTACAGGCGCGGGCGGTTGGCGCCGATGAAGACCATGTGCTCGCCGCGCTGCAACCCGGCCTGGTGCAGGCCGCAGGCGAGGTGTTCGACCAGCCGGGCCAGGTCGGACCAGCTGAAGGTTTGCCAAATGCCGTATTCCTTCTCGCGCATGGCCGGCGCGGCCGGGCGCTGCGCGGCGTGCTGGAGCAGCAGGCGGGGGAAGGTGGTGTCCATCCGGGTCCTCGGACCGGCGAAAGCCGGGCTGTGAATGGCACGGATGGTAGAAGTGACTTTGACGCCGGCTTGTCTTTGCAACGACAATTTCGGGGTTTCCCTGAGGGGTGTTTTCCCGCATGAGCGCTGCGCGGCCGCCGGAAGGCGTCAGCACCGCAACGCGCAGCACGGAGGTTGATCCAGTGAGCGAGCTGATTCCGCCGCTGCACGAGCGCCGCCGCCGGCCCACTGCCGCCGAGCTGGACGGCATTCCCTGGCTGCGGGTGCTGCAGGCGCAGGAGTACGAGCGGGCGGTCAGCCAGATCACGGTGGGGGACGCCCGGCCCGGCGACTTCGTCTGCCGGGTCGGCCGACCGGTGACCTACTGGTTCGGCGTCATCGAGGGGCTGCTCAAGATGAGCACCGACAGCGAGGAAGGCCAGACCATGACCTTCACCGGAGTGCCACCCGGCGGCTGGTTCGGCGAGGGCACCGCCCTGAAGCGCGAGATCTACCGCTACAACATCCAGCCGCTGCGCAACAGCGTGGTGGCCGGGCTGCCGGTGGACACCTTCCACTGGCTGCTGGACCACTCGATCGGCTTCAACCGCTTCGTGATGAACCAGCTCAATGAGCGGCTGGGCCAGTTCATCGCGGCACTGGAGATCGACCGCATGGCCAGCCCCGACGTGCGGGTGGCACGCAGCCTGGCCGCCCTTTTCAACCCGGTGCTGTATCCGGGCGTCGGCGAGGTCCTGCGCATCACGCAGCAGGAACTGGCTTACCTGGTGGGGCTGTCGCGGCAGCGCGTCAACGAGGCGCTGCGGGCCTTGCAGGCGCAGGGTGCGATCCGCATCGAGTACGGCGGCGTGCGCATCCTGGACCTGGAGGCGCTGCGCCACAGCGGCCAGGACATCGCGGCGAGCGTCCGATAATCGCCGCCCTCATGACCGATCCCGCCGGCCCCGCCACTATCCGATTGAACAAGCGCATGGCCGAACTGGGCCTGTGCTCGCGCCGCGAGGCCGACGACTGGATCGCGCACGGCTGGGTGCGCGTGGGCGGGCAGGTCGCGCCCATGGGCCTGCAGGTCGCGCCGGATGCGCGCATCGAGGTGGACCCGCGGGCTCGCGGCCAGCAGCAGCAGCAGGTCACCATCCTGCTGCACAAGCCGATCGGCTACGTCAGCGGCCAGGCCGAGGACGGCCACCAGCCGGCGGCGATGCTGGTGCAGGCGCGCAGCCACTGGCAGGGCGACCCCTCGCGTGTCCGCTTTTTGCCGGCCCAGTTGCGCGGCCTGGCGCCGGCGGGCCGGCTGGACATCGATTCCACCGGGCTGCTGGTGCTGACGCAGGACGGCCGCGTGGCCCGCCAGCTGATCGGCGAGGACTCCACGATCGACAAGGAGTACCTGGTGCGCGTGAGCTACGGCGAGGTGGCGCAGGACGTGCAGGCCGCGTTCCCCGCGGCGCAGCTGGCGCGCCTGCGGCATGGCTTGTCGCTGGATGGCCGCGCGCTCAAGCCGGCGCGCGTGGACTGGCAGAACCCGGAGCAGCTGCGGTTCGAGCTCAACGAGGGGCGCAAGCGCCAGATCCGGCGCATGTGCGAGCTGGTGGGGTTGAAGGTGGTGGGGTTGAAGCGGGTGCGGATCGGCCAGGTCGCGCTCGGCCCTCTGCCGCTGGGCCATTGGCGCTTCCTCGCTCCGCACGAGCGGTTCTGAAACTTGCGCTTTCGCCGGCGGGCGCATCGGCAATCCGAGTAGCGCTGCTAGGCATTCGGCTTAGCGGCGGACCGGCTCCGGTTCCTAGCATGGGCTGCGTCATGAACGCCCGCTGCCCATGCACCGCCGACAGTTGCTCGCCGGGTGCGCGCTGAGCCTCTGGGGCGCTGCTGCAGGCGCCGTCACCGCCAGCCTCGGCGTGCGCGCCGTCGTCAGGCGCCATTCCTCCGTGAACGTGGTCGACTGCGCGGAGGGCCTGGTCCTCTCCGAAGAGGACATCCGTCGAGGCTGGGTGCGCAGCACGGCTCCGATGACGTTGGCGGTGCGGGCGAACCACTCGGATGGGATCGGCTTGGAACTGCTCCCGATGTTCGAGGAGATCGTCTGCGCGGAGGTCTCGGGCCCCGGCGTGACCTGGACGGGCAGCCCGGGGGGCGGCCGGCTCCAGCTGCCCACTGCCCCGGGGGAGCGGCGCATCCCGCTCGATTTCCGCTTTGCCCTCGGGCCGCAAGCCCGGCCGGGCCTGCACCGATGGCCGGTCCGGATCTCGGTGACGCCCTGACGATCACCCAAGGGCCTGCCCGGACGCGTGTCAGGGCGTGAGGGTGACCTGGATCGAGTCGGAGTAGGACCCGGCATAGACGTCCTGCTGCGCCGGGATGCTTCCGTACACCGTGAGGGTGAGCGTCGCGAAGCTCTTGTTCTGGATCGTGATGGTCCGGGACGCGGCGTCGATGCCCGGCACGTTGCCCCAGTTGATCGAACGGCCGCTGTCCTGGTACAGGCCATAGAGGAGGGGGGTCGGGCTGCCGGGTGCGACGAGCCTGCGCGCCGAAGTGCTGGCGCCGTTGCTGCCCGGGCCGAGTCCCACCACGACACCCACATTGGCCGGGCCGCCGTCGCGATCGCACCGCACCAGGATGTTGGTCTGCGATGTTCGCGCGACGGAAGCCATCGAGTCATAGGCCCCGAAGCTGATCGCGCCCGCGCTGGAGAACCTGCAGAGGGTCTGCGCGATGGCGGCGCCCGAAGGGAGCGCGAGCGCGATGGCGAGGGCGATGCCGGGCGCGTGCCTATTCACAAGTGACTCCCCCCCGCAGCTCCTGCACCGGTTCCTGCGACTGCGGAACGACGAGCGTGCATTGCAATGCATCGGTTCCCGACATCACCTGGCCCGCATACGAGCCCGGCGCCGCGTCTTCCACGTAGAAATCCCCCGTCGAACTGGTTTCGATGGTCAGCGTGCCCGAAGGCCCGCTCATTGTCCATTTCTGTTCGGCGACCGGCGTGCGCCGGCCCTCACGGAGGCGCCAGGCCTGGCCCACGGCCGCGCGTTGCCGGCGCATGTCGAAGTCGACCACCGCGCCGCTGCGGTAGGCCGGCGCAACGACGACTCCGCGCCGCCCCAGCTGGTACGTCATGGGAATCTGCTTGTCGTTCACCGAAACATCCTGCCGGTCGAATGCGGAGACGTTCGGGATGAACAGTTCCCCCCGGGCGTCGGTGCGGCCCTGGACCTGGTTGTTCAGGAGGATCTCGATGCCGGGCTCGGGGACGCCCAGCCGCGCGAGCAGGAAGCTGTCGCCCACTTGCCGGCTCAATCCCATGTGGCCGCCGACGGCGACGATGGCGCCCGTGAGCGCCACCTCGCCGAACGTGCCGCCGCCAGCGCTCTGCGTGCTGGTGGACACCTCGATCGCGGCCGGACGCAGGTTGTAGGTGGCGTTGAGCGCGGCAGTGCGGGTATGGCTTCCCGGCTGCGCAACGTCGATCAGCGATGCGCGATATCCCAGCCCTTCGCCTTCGGGCAACTGCCTGCCGACCTCGGCGGTCAGCGTGCGGCTGTCGCCGGCCACGTCGAGGGCGCCGCCCGCCCAGTTCACCGGATCGAGGTAGTGGCGGTAGATCACGCCCAGTCCCTTCTGCCTCTGGCCGTTGACGACGGTCGAGCGGAGTTCGGCGCTGAGCACGGACATGTTGCCCAGGCTGCGGAACAGGCGCAGCGCCGTTGTCGAACGCGTTTCCGCCTCGGCTTGCGTTCGCGTCCACTCCAGGCTGTAGGACATCGGGCCGACCGTGGTCGCCAGCGCCAGGCGCGCATCCCGGATGGGAAAGGCCGAGGCGTTGGCGGTGAAGCTGCGGAATCCGTGGTCGAACATGCGCAGCCCGGCGATCGCGGAGAAGAAGGGCGTCTGGAAGGTGTACCGCGCGGCCCAGCCGGTGCGGTTGCGCCGCAGCACCCGATCCCGGTTGGCGAGCAGGTCGAGCGAGAACAGGCCCAGGGTGTCGCTGCGCAGCGAAACGCCCCCGCCGAGGGTCGCGAAATCGGCGTTCGCCTCCCCGCCGGCGCCGATCGTCACGTTGTCCGTCGCGCCGTACCGGTGGAAGGCCTGGGCCGCCGGCTCCTTGTAGACCCATTGGTTGGCGCTGCCCAGTTCGGAGCGGCGGCCGATGAAGTATGAGTAGTCATGGACACCGGCGGCCAGCGCCGTGTCGGCGAAGAAGAAGGGCTGCTCGATCACCGTGCGGCGGCCGCTCACGTCCGTGACCACCAGGCGCATGTCGCGCTGGCCTCCCGCGTACTGCAGGTTGTCGAACTCGATCGGCCCGGGGTTCACATTGCCCCGGAAGAGCGTCGTGCCGTCCACCAGGAGCTCGACCTGCGCCGGCAACGCAGTAGTCGCCCGGATGCGCCCGCGCGGCTGGCGCAAGGCGTCGGGCGACATGGTCCAGATCTTGGACACGTACAGTCCTGCGCCGGTGATCGAGGTGCCAAAGGGGCCGGCGGTGGCCAGCACGTCGCCGGCGATCCATCGGCGCGCGTGCTCCGGCTGGTCGAACACCGCCTGGGTGCGGCCCCGGGTGAACCCGTGCTGCTGCTGGCTGCCCGAATCCAGGCGGCTTTCCTGGCGCAGCAGGAGCGGGCCGACCCGCACGTTCAGGTCGTTGAGCGCCGTCGCCTGCTGGCCCCCCGAGGGCAGCGTGCGATGGGACAGCCGGTAGGAGAGGATGAGGCTGGCGGGCGCTTTCGCCCGCTGTTGCGAGGACGGGGTCGAGCCGAGGTCCACGTGGGTGCCCTGCAGGGATTCGCCGGGGAAAGTGACCTGCAGCACCAGTTCGCCTTCCTGGAACTCCAGCCGCGAAGCGCCCAGCGCGCGCAGCGAGTTGAAGCCCGGGCCCGGCCTGCCGCCGGGGAATGCGATCTTCAGACCGGCGAGGTCCTCCTGCGACATCCAGAAGTCGTCGCCGGCCTTGACCACCAGGAATTCGCCCCTCGTGACGCCGTTGATGCGCAGCGAGACGATGGCTTCGTCGCCGGCCGGCCGCTGGCTTGCCGGCGGTGCTTGCTGTGCGATCGTCGGCGAAGGGACAGCCGCGAAAACCAGCACGAACAGCAGGAGGCAGCCGGCGCGAAGGCGGTGCTTCGGCGGGCCAGGCGGGATGGCAGCAGGGTCAGGCGCAACTCGCCGGATCGACATGCAACTGCCGGTCGAGGCGCAGGTCCGGGCCCTCGACCACGACGAGCAGACTCCTGGACTTGCGGCAGACCTCCGGGGGAATCTCGGCCGTGTACTGCCGCTGCGTGTTCGCAAGCGAGTACCAGCCCGTGATGTCCTGCGAGTAGCCTTCTCCGTTGCCGACCGTGATCTTCGTGAGTCGCACGTGCTGGTTGCCCGTGTTCCTGACCGGGGTCACGAGTTTCCCGTGCTGCAACACGGGCTGGAGCACTTCGAAGCCCGGTTTGGGGGTGGCCGGCGGCACGAAGACCGGGACTCCGAAGCGGAAGTTGAAGTTGACCACCGGCTGGCTGCTGCTGGCGAACCCGTCGTTGATCTCCTCGATGAACAACCGGTAGGTGCGCTCGACGTCGCCCAGCGGCGACTTCAATCCGACCCGCACCACCTTCTTCGCGTCCGGCTGGATGTCCATCTGGCGGGGGAAGTAGACCAGGTCGGCGCTTTCCGTGTAGACGTCCTTGCCCTGTTCGTCCTGCGACCAGGCCATCAGCTTGATCGAGACGCGCAGCCGCTGCTGGGCGTGGTTGGTCACGGTGATGGTTTCGCTGAGGGCGCCCGGCTTGAGCTCGGCGCGGATCGGGCTGACCGAGAACTCACCGGCTTGGGCGGCGAGCGCCAGGGCCGCCATGCCGGCGGTGGCGATCCGCCGGATGGCGCGTGAAAGTAGGGCTTCGGCGGCGGGGCGGGGCACGGTCGCGATTCAGGGCGTGAGGCTGACCGTCACTGTATCCGAGTAAGCGCCCGCGATCGCGTTGCCGAAGTCCGCGGGCAGGACCGTGCCCGTGATGGTCAGGTTCACCTGCACGTTCTTGGTGGCGTTGCCGTTGGCTGGCGAAACGCCGACCGAGTACGGCAGGAAAGCCGTGGGCGCGATTCCGTGCTGCATCTGGCGCGTTCCCCCGCTGTAATGGAGGCCGTTGCCCGCCGAGACGACGAACGACGCCGTCGGGGCGCTGCCCTTGCACGTAAAGGCCCAGACGCGCGTCGCCGATGCATTGGTGAGCGAGGACGGGTCGATGGCGCCGAATGCCAGGGTGTTCGGCGTGGTCGTGTCGAATTTGCAGTTGCTCTTGGACAGCACGGTGGCCGTCACCGATAGCGTGGTGCTGTCCGCGGCGTGCGCGAGTGCGCACGCCAGCAGCAGCGCCGCCGCGCAACCCAAAACCGGGACCTGGCGCATGGACGTGGCCTATTGAAGCGAGGGGATCCGCCGGCGGGCGGCCCCGTCAGGCGACCCGGTCAGGGGGCGAGGCTGATGGTGACGGTTTCGGCGTAAGGGCCGGCCGCGGCGATCGAGAACTGCGCCGCCAGGATCGAGCCATTCAGCGTCACGGATTGGGCATTGACCCCGAAGCCAGCGCCGCTGCCGGCGCCCGGCGCCGTCCAGGCGATGCTGTAGGTCATGCTGTTGCCGGTGGCGGTACCGGAGCCCGTCAGCGTACCGCCGTAGGGTGATGTGGCGCTGCCACCGACCGTGAAGGCCGGGGTGCTGCCCTTCGTGCACTTGAAGAACACATCGGTGGTCGCAGTGGCGGGGCCGGCGCTGGTCGGGTCGATGCCGCCGAAGCCCATCGTCAGCGTGCCGGCGCCCAGCGCGCCGCCGCCGGCGGAGGTGTACAGCTTGCAGGTGCCGGTGACGGTCGCGCTCACGGCCAGCGTTGTGGAATCGGCGGCGAACGCACTGGAAGCGCCGGCCACGAGAACGGCCAGAGCGGTGAGGCGGGCGAATTTCAGAGACTTCATGTGAGCGCTCCTTTGGAGAGAACTGGGAGTTCCTTCGGGTGTCGGCTTAAGCTGGCTTAAGCAAATCCCCTAGGGAGTGACTTGAATGTAACTCTCTGTTGCTCAGGCGGGCAATCAAAAAGCCACCACAGTCAACGAGTTACGTGGATTAAGTCTCAAGTTGGCGCCGTCCGGGATACATATGCAACCGCTTGTAACCTGGCGGCGAGGGCAGACGGCAGCGGTGATGGGACGAGCGGTGCGGACCCGCCGTTCATCGACCCCACTCGGCCGAACGTCGGCTAACGGAGGGCTAAGTGTTGTTGGCTAAGCTTTCGCCTCCGCCGCCCGCCTCTGAGGAGCCCGCGATGTCCGATGCGCCCTGCTTTGCCGCCACTGCCGTGCTGGGCGAGGGCGGCGGTCAATCGCTTCCGCTGGAGTCCTGATGCGCATCCTGCTGGTCGAAGACGACGAGATGATCGGCCAGAGCCTGCAAAAGGCCCTGGAAACCAACGGCTGGTCGGTCGATTGGGTCAAGGAGGGGCTGCTGGCGCAGAGCGCCATGGCCGATGGTGGCTACGCCTGCGTGCTGCTCGATCTGGGGCTGCCGCGCCGCGATGGCATCGAGGTGTTGCGCATCGCCCGCTCGCAGGGCGACACCACCCCGGTGCTGGTGCTCACCGCGCGCGACGGACTGGACGACCGGATCACCGGGCTGGACATCGGCGCCGACGACTACCTGGTCAAGCCCTACGAGTTCCGCGAGTTGCTGGCGCGCATGCGGGCGGTGATCCGCCGGCGCGATGGGGCGGCCCACTCGATCATCGGCGGCGACGCGCTGCAACTGGACATCACGACCCGCGAGGTGCTGGCGCAAGGCGGGCGCTTCCAGCTGTCGGCACGCGAGTTCGCCCTGTTGCACGCCCTGCTGGAGCGCCCCGGCGCGATCCTGTCGCGCGACCAGCTCGAGAACCGGATCTACGGCTGGGGCGAGGAGGTCAGCAGCAACGCCGTCGATGTCCTGATCCACGGCATGCGCCGCAAGCTCGGGGCCGACGTGATCCGCAACGTCCGGGGCCTGGGCTGGCGCGTGGCCACCAGCCAGCCGGCACAGAAGGAGGGCGCGTGATGCACATCCTTCCCGCGGGACCGACGTGCTCGCTGAGGCGGGCGCTGATGTATTGGCTGGTGCCGCTGTTCCTGATTGTGGGCGCGGCCTCGGCGGCGGTGTCCTACTGGAC
>JAKFEA010000170.1:0-31222 GCA_036675905.1 Acidovorax sp.
CTTGGGGTCGAACTTCATGATCGACATCTTCTCGGGCATCGTCTTCTTGTTCTTGCTGGTCGTGTAGAAGTGGCCGGTGCCCGCCGTGGACTCCAGCTTGATCTTTTCGCGTCCGCCTTTGCTGGCCATGTTCAGCTCCTTCGGGGAAAATTAAGCTTGGCCGCGGGCCCGCAGGTCCGCCAGCACGGTTTCGATGCCCTTCTTGTCGATCAGGCGCAGGCCGGCATTGGAAATGCGCAGGCGCACCCAGCGGTTCTCGCTCTCGACCCAGAAACGGCGATATTGCAGGTTCACTTCGAACCGGCGCTTGGTCTTGTTGTTGGCGTGGGAGACGTTGTTCCCCACCATCGGGCCCTTGCCCGTCACTTCGCAGACGCGTGCCATGAGCACTCCATTCGCATAACGGCGGTCACTGCCGGCTGCTGCGCCTGCGCTGCAGCCTCGCGACCCGCCTCACCTCGCCAGTAGGGTGGCGGTAACCCATCCGCCGGACCGCGGCTTTCCCAAGCCGCGGTCAGCAAAGCCTGCCATTATAGCGGCCTTCGTTCACGCGCTTGCATCACGCGCATGCTGGGTCCCATTCGCCCGCGGCGGCGCGCCTGCGGGCCGCCGAACCCCCTTTCAGACGATTTCCAGCAACCCGGCCGCGCCCATACCGCCGCCCACGCACATCGTGACGACCACGTAGCGCGCTCCGAGGGACTTGCCCGCGATCAGGGCGTGGCCGGCCAACCTGGAACCGGACATGCCGAACGGATGGCCCATGGCAATGGCACCGCCATGAATATTGAGGCGCTCGTCGGGGATGCCCAGACGGTCGCGGCAGTACAGCACCTGGACCGCGAACGCCTCGTTCAACTCCCACAGGCCGACGTCTTCCATGCGCACGCCGCAGCGTTGCAGCAGGCGCGGTACGGCAAACACCGGGCCGATGCCCATCTCGTCGGGTGCGCAGCCGGCCACGGCGAAGCCCCGGAAGATGCCCAGCGGCTCGATGTTGCGCTGCTCGGCCAGGCGGCTGTTCATGAGCACGCAGACTGAGGCGCCGTCGCTTAGCTGGCTGGCGTTGCCGGCCGTAATCGTGCCGCCTTCGAGCACTGGCTTGAGCGCGGCCAGTTGCTCGGCCGAGGTGGCCCGCAGTCCTTCATCGTGGGCCAGCTCCACGTCCTCGAAGGTGTCGGGCACGCCGTCCTTGCCGGCGATTCGCTTGCGGGTCGCCAGCGGTGCAATCTCCTGCGCGAACGCGCCGGCGTCGCGCGCCGCGATGGCGCGCTGCTGGCTGTGCAGCCCGTACTCGTCCTGCTGCTCGCGCGTGATGCCGTAGCCTCGAGCCACGGTCTCGGCGGTCTGGATCATCGTGTGGTACAGGCCGGGCACGTACTCCTGCAGCCACGGGTCGCGCTGCCGGTGGATGTTGGTGTGCTGGTTGACCGTGAGGCTGACGGCGTCCAAGCCACCGGCCACGGCGACCGGCACGCCGTCCTGGCGGATGCTGCTGGCGGCCATGGCGATCGCCTGCAGGCCGGAACTGCAGAAGCGATTGACGGTAACGCCAGCCGTCTGCACCGGCAGGCCCGCGCGCAGGGCGGCGGTGCGGCCGATGTTCATGCCCGTGCTGCCTTCGGGGCGGGCCGTGCCCAGGATCACGTCTTCGACCTCGGCCGGCTCCAGCCCGGCCCGCGCCACGGCGTGCCGGATGGCGTGGGCGCCGAGTTCGGTGCCCAGCGTATCGTTCAGCGCCCCGCGATAGGCCTTGCCGATCGGCGTCCGCGCCGTCGAGACGATGACTGCATCCACGCTCATCGGGCCGGCTCCTCTGGCGCAACCGCGTCCGCCTGGTGCACGATGCCCGCGGCCAGCAGCTTGTCGATCGTGTCCCGGTCGAGCCCCGCTTCTGCCAGTACACGCGCCGTCGATTCGCCGATCTGCTGCGGCCGGCTGCGGTAGCGGGCCGGCGTGCGGCTGAGCTTGATCGGGGAGGCCACGGACCGGTGTCCATCGATCTCCGCGATCATCTGCCGGTGCGAGGTGTGCGGATGGGCCAGCGCCTCGACCACGTTGTGGATGACACCGCAGGGCACGTCGATGGCAATCAGCTTTTCGAACAGGCTGGCGGCGTCGAACGCGCTGAAGGCCGACTCCAGCTCCTTGCGCAGCTCGAACCGGTGCACGGCACGGGTGGCGTTGGTGACGAAACGCGGGTCGGCCGGCAGGGCGGGCCGGCCGACCGCTTTGCACATGCGCGAGAACTGCCCGTTGTTCCCCACTGCCAGGAAGATCGGCTCGGTCCGGGTGGCGTAGCTGTCGTAGGGCGCGATGTTGGGGTGACCATTGCCCGAGCGCTGCGGCGGGCGGCCTGTGAACAGCGTGTTGATCGAGTGCGGATAAAGCGAGGCCAGGGCACAGTCGAACAGCGTCGCCTCGATCTGCTGGCCGCGGCCGCTGCGCGTGCGCTCGGCCAGCGCCAGCAGGATGCCGATGGTCGCATTCAGGCCGGTGCTGACATCGACGATGGGAACGCCCAGCCGCGTGGGCGGATCTTCCGGCGTGCCGTTGATGCTCATGAGGCCGGAGATGGCCTGCACCGCGGCGTCGTACCCGGCCACCCCGCCCAGCGGGCCGGAGTCGCCGTAGCCCGTGATCCGGCAGTGGATCAGTCGCGGGAAGCGCTCGGCCAGCACCTCGCGGTAGCCCATGTCCCAGCGCTCCAGGGTGCCGGTCTTGAAGTTCTCGATCAGGACGTCGGCGTCCTCCAGCAGCCGGAACAGCACCTCCCGGCCCTGTGGCCGGGACAGATCGACGCAGATCGCGTCCTTGTTGCGGTTGATGCCTGCGAAGTACGACGCCATGTCGTCCTTGAACGGGGGCCCCCAGGTGCGCGTCTCATCGCCGGCGGGGCCTTCGAGCTTGATCACGCGGGCCCCGTGGTCACCCAGGATCTGCGCGCAGAATGGGCCTCCCAGCACGCGCGACAGGTCGACGACCTTGAGGCCTTCCAGTGCGGTCATGGTCTTGTCTCCTTTCCGAATTCAATACGACTTGGGCAGGCCCAGCACCTTCTCGGCGATGAAGCACTGGATCATCTGCGGGCTGATGGGAGCGATGCGCGGGATCAGCGACTCACGCAGGTAGCGCTCCACGTGGTACTCCTTGGCGTAGCCGAAGCCGCCATGCGTCATGACCGCGGTCAGGCAGGCTTGGTAGCCCGCCTCGGCCGCGAGGAACTTGGCGCTGTTGGCCTGCGCACCGCACTCCTGGCCGGCGTCATAGAGTTCCGCGGCACGCTGCACCATCAGGTCGGCCGCCTCCAGCTGCATCCAGCGCTCGGCCAGCGGATGCTGGATCGCCTGGTTCATGCCGATCGGCCGGTCGAATACCACGCGCTCCTTCGCGTACTGCACGGCCTTGCGCAACGCCGCTCGCCCGAGGCCGATCGCCTCCGCGGCGATCAGGATGCGTTCGGGGTTCATCCCGTGAAGGATGTATTCGAAGCCGCGGCCTTCCTCGCCGATGCGGTCCTCCGCCGGGATGCGCAGTCCATCGATGAACAGCTCGTTCGAATCCACCGCGGTTCGCCCCATCTTGTGGATTTCGCGCACCTGGACCCGGGTGCGATCGAGCGTGGTGTAGAACAGCGACAGGCCATGCTGCGGGCGCGCACAATCCTCGATCGGCCGGGTGCGCGCCAGCAGCAGCATCTTCTCGGCGACCTGGGCGGTCGAAATCCAGACCTTCTGCCCATGGGCGACATAGTGATCGCCGTCGCGCACGGCGCGGGTCTTCAGCCGCGTGGTGTCCAGGCCGACGCTCGGTTCGGTCACGGCGAAGCAGGCGCGCTCGCGCCCGGCGATCAGTGGCGGCAGCATGCGCGCCTGCTGCTCGGGGCTGCCGAACACCACCACCGGCTGCAGGCCGAATACGTTCATGTGGATGGCCGACGCGCCCGACATGCCTGCCCCGGACGCGGCGATGGTCTGCACCAGCAGTGCCGCCTCGCGCATGCCCAGGCCGGCGCCGCCCAGCTCGGTGGGCATGCAGATGCCCAGCCAGCCGGCCTGGGCGACGGCCTGGTGGAATTCGACGGGGAAGCCGCCATCGGCGTCCTTGCGCAGCCAGTAGGCATCGTCGAAGCGCTCGCACAGCGCGGTGACCGCTTCGCGGATGGAATCGAGGTCCACCTCATGGGTGCCGCGATCGGAATGGGTCATCGGAGTCTCCTTCGTGTTCGTTCAGATCGCCGCGGAAACGGCCCATTCGGGCTTGCGTCTGTCGCGCGCGGCTGCAACGCCTTCCACGGCTTCCGTGCGCATCTGGCGGGCGAACAGCGTGGAGGCTTCGTCGAGATAGCGCGCCAGGTCGCTGCCCTGCCCGTCGACGCGGTTGGCGATCCGGCGCAGCAGTTGCTTGGTGCCGGCGCTGGCCGCCGGCCCGCACGCCAGCACGGAGTCGAGGATCGCGCGCGTGCGGGTGGCGAGCTCGGCGGTGTCCTGCACCAAGTGGTCCAGCAGGCCGAGCCGGTGCGCTTCGGCGCCATCGATGCGGTCGCCGGTCAGCATCAGGCGGCGCGCTGCCTGCACGCCGATGCGGGCGGCGACGAAGGGCAGGATTTGCCCCGGCACCAGGCCGATTGCCGCTTCCGGGAAGCCGAAGCGCGCGGACGTGACACCGATGCTGATGTCGGCGGCGCAGACCAGCCCGGCGCCGCCGCCCATGGCGGGGCCTTGCACTGCGGCGACGCTGACCTTGTCCGAAGAGGCCAACCGCGCAAGGAAGTCCCCGTACAGCCGGTTGCCGGCGGCGATCGGATCCTTGCCGTCGGGCCCGGCGGGGGCCTGCAGCCGCTCCTGCAGATTGCCGAGGTTGCCGCCGGCGCTGAAGGCGTCGCCGGCAGCCGTGAACAGCAGCGCGCGGACGGTGCGGTCCGCTTCGGCTTCGTCGATCGCCGCGCCCAGCGCCGCGATCATCTCGGCGCCGAGAGGGTTGCGCGCCTGCGGCCGGTTCAGCTCGATGTGGAACACGGCGTCGTGCCGGACGATGCGCAGCGGCGCGTCGGCCGCTGGGGTGGATGTGGCGATGCTCATGGCGGGTTGGTGGTGGATGGAAAACGGATCAGACGGCAGCCGGTGCGAGGGCAATGACGCCCGCATCGGCCAGCCGGGCGATCAATGACTCGTCGTACTGCAGGGAACGCAGGATCTCGGCGGTATGGGCACCGATCGCCGGTGCGCCCTCGGTGGCGGGCCGCGCATCGGGCGCCACGCCGGGAAGCCCGGCAAAGGGCAGCGGCTCGGATCCACCTTCCGGCGATCGCATCGGCTGCAGCAGGCCGAGATGCCGCACCTGCGGATCCTCGGCCAGTTGGGACAGGCGGGCGACCGGCGCCGCCAGCACGTTGGCGCGGATGAACCGGTCGAGCCAATGGGCTGAAGGGCGTGTGCGCAAGACCGCCGCGATCTGCTGGTTGAGCTGCGCTGCCGCCGCCTTGCGCCCGGCAGCCTGGCGCAGCGCCGGGTCCGTGTGCCAGTCGGGCCGGCCCAGCACGTCTGCGACGGCGGCGAACATCCGGTTGTCCAGGGCCACCAGCACGATGTGACCGTCCTGCGTCTCGTAGAAGCCTTGAGGCACGGTGGCGGGTCCGGGCGGCAGCCCGCCGTTCCAGGCGTGCTCGATCAGCAGGCAGTTCTGCCACGCGGCCAGGCAGGCCAGCAGGCTGACATCGATGTGGGTTCCCAGGTAGTCGGGGCTGCGTTCGCGGGCGAAGAGCGCGGCGCCCACGGCGTTGGCAGCGTAGACGCCGCTCACGACATCGGCGGCGTATGGGCGCGCGCCCGCGGGAGCCCCGCCGGGGGCGCGATTGGTGTCCGCCATGCCCGCGACGGCCTGCGCCACCGAGTCGGTCGCCGGCAGCACGGCATAGGGGCCGGTCAGGCCGAAGCCGGAGATCGAGACGTAGATCACCGCCGGATTGCGCGAGCTGACCTGCGCGTAGCCGGCGCCGAGGCGCTCCGCCACGCCCGGGCGAAAGCTCTGCACCACGATGTCGGCCTGGGCGGCCAGGGCGGTCAGGATGCTCCGGCCTTCCGGGTGGCGCACGTCACAGGCCAGGCTGCGCTTGCCGCGGTTGAAGGCGATGGCTAACGCACTCATGCCGCCGCGCACGCTGCCCATGGCGCGGCTCCAGTCCCCTTCGATCGGCTCGAGCTTGACGACGTCGGCGCCAAGTTGCTGGAGCGTTTGGGCGCAATAGGGGCCGGCCACGCCTTGCGAGAGGTCGAGCACGCGGAGCCCGGCATAGGCGCGGTGCAGGACGGAGGCCGGGTTCGCGGACAAAGCGGTTCCAGAAAAACTTATGAGTTGCAGCCGATCATAGGTTCATGCTGAGGGGTAATCCAGTTAGATAATCCACAAGATCGGGCGAATACTTAAAGAGTGTTTATGAAAATTCGCAATCTCGACATCATCTTGCTGCGCACGTTCGTGGCCGCGGCCGAGCGCGAAAACTTCGGCCAGGCCGCCGAGAAGGTGTCCCGCACGCAAGCCGCCGTGTCCCAGCAGATGCAGCGGCTGGAGGCCGTGGTCGGTTGCGAGCTGTTCAGCCGCGTGGGCCGCAACAAGCGCCTGACCGACCAGGGTGTGCGCCTGCTGGAGTACGCACGCCGCATCATCATCCTCAACGACGAGGCGTACCGCGCCATGACGCAGGAGGTATTCGAGTACCCAGTCAAGGTCGGCGCGTGCGTTGACGCGGTGGACTCCCTGCTGCCCGACTACCTCTCGATGTGCGCCGAGGCATACCCCGGGCTGCGGATCGACATCCAGGTGGGGCGCAGCCGCTGGCTGGCCTCGGCGCTCAGGCGCGGCGATATCGACCTGATGCTCGATGTGGCGCCGCACGAGGACTTCCACCATGTCGTGCTGCGGACGTCGCCGGTGGTGTGGATCGCGGGAGCCCGTTTCCATGCGAAGCAGAACATGCCGCTGCCGCTGGTGCTGGTGGACTCGGGCTGCCCTTTCCGCGCCATGGCCGTGGAGGCGCTGGCCCAGGAGGAGCGGCCGTGGCGGGCGGCGTTCCAGACCTCCACGCTGACGGGCGTGCGCGCCGCGTTGCGGGCAGGCCTGGGCATCACGCCCCGGACGATCGAGATCCTCACCTCCGGCCTGAAGGTCATCGACCAGGAGCTGGCACTGCCGCGCCTGCCCCCCATCAGCTACCGCCTGTACTCGCGCGTCAACGATTGCAGCGACAGCGCCCGCAAGTTCAGTTCCCTGATCTCGCGCGGCTGACGGCCGGCAGGCGTCGCCGCGTCCTATTGCTGCATGCCTGTCTCGCGGATGATCTTGCCCCACACCGCCGTGTCCCGGCGCTGCAGCTGGGCCAGCGTGGTGGCTCCGCTGGGTGCGGGCAACAGGCCCTTGCCCAGCAGGAATTCGCGGCCTTCGGCCGAATCCATCGCCTCGCCGACCCATTGGGCCATGCGCGCGGACACGTCGGCGGGCGTGGACGCGGCCGCGCTCCAGATCGCGATCCACGAGGCGACGTCAAAGTCCGGGAAGCCCGATTCGGCCAGGGTGGGCACCTCCGGCAGCGCGGCCAGGCGCTCGCGGTACGAGACGGCCAGGGCCAGCGCCTTGCCGGCCTTGACCTGCGGCAGGGCCGTGGCGACATCGCAGAAATAGAAGTCGAACTGCCCGCCCAGCAGCTCCGTCATGGCCTGGCCGCTGTTGCGGTACAGGACGTTCACCGCCTTCAGCTTGGCCACCTGCCTGAACCGCTCGCCGGCCACGCGGTTGCCCACGCTCGTGCTGGCGAACGAGAGGTCCTGGCCGCTCCCCGCGCGCGCCCAGTCCAGGAACTCCTTGATCGAGCGCTGCCGCACCCGCTGCGGGTTCACCAGCAGGACGAAGGGGGCAATGGCGAGCGTGGAGATCGGCGTGAAATCCGCCTCGGGGTCGAACGGCAGCTTGCGGTAGATGGCCGCATTGGCGGCGTGCGTGGACGAGCCCGACACGAGCAGCGTGTACATGTCGTTGGGAGCTCGCATGGCGGCTTCGGCGGCGATGTTGCCATCCGCGCCGGCCCGGTTCTCCACCACGGCCGGGCGCCCGCTGCGCCTGGAGATCCGCTCGGCGAGAAAGCGCGCCAGGATATCGGTGGCGCTGCCTGCGCCGTAGGCCACGATGAGCCGCGTCGACCTGTCCGTTGACTGGGCCTGGCTCAAGGCAGGCCAGCCCGCTGCCGCGGCCGCGGCCACTGCGATCCACTCTCTTCTGCGCATCTGCATGCCTGTCTCCTTTGTCGTTGGGAAAGTCAGGGCGTCACTCTTGACGCGGGATGGGTGCCCGCGGGCAGCAAGGCCCGCGGGCAGGGAATCTCCAGGTCGAGCAGCATCTGGGCGTAGCACTTGCCCAATGGGTCGGAGCGCAGGCTGCACGAGCCCCCGCCGCCCAGCGCCTGTTCCAGGAAAAAATTGAACGCGCCCACGCCCGGCACGGCGAAGCGCGTAACGGGTCCCTCGACCAGGTGGGCGAAGTAGTCGCGCACGCGCTCTGCGGTCAGATAGCGCTCCAGCACCGCTACCCATTCCGGCCGGCGGGCGATCACGCCGATGTTGGCGTCGTTGCCCTTGTCGCCACTGCGGCCGTGGGCCAGCAGCGACAAGGCCACGGGGACGGTGTCGGCATCGTGCGCAATCCCCGCGGCCGGTGCGGTATCGCGCCTTGTTTCCGCAGGCTGTGCTTGCGTGCCCGACAGGGGCAACCGCGCGCTGAGGTCGATCACGGGCATCTCCGGCCCCATCTGCAGATACACCGGCACTTTGTCCTTGGCGATGTAGCAGGAGGCCGTGCCAATCACGCCCTGGATGTCCGAGCGGCCGCCGAAATGGCTGCGCGTGCCGGGGCCCATCGACGTACCGGCCGACGCCGACTCCTTCTGCAGGTAGGCGAGCGCCTTGCGGTCGTCGTGCTGCGCGGCCATGCGCAGCACGATCTCGCGGCTCTCCTCGACCCGTCCGTGCGCGCCGTACATCGATTCGGCGCCGAGCAACTCCACCAGCGTCGAGCTGTAGTCGCCCAGTCCGGCGCGGGCCATCTGGGCGCGGGTGCGGGCCAGCAGCTCCTGCGCGGTGCGCTGGGCCTTCGCCTTGGCGCGCTGGCCGCGGATCGCCATCATGATCGCGATCTGGAAGCCGCGCGGATAGGTCGCGGTGACCTTGTAGCGCCCGCTCGGGGCGCGGCCACGGGCACCGGCCACACGCACCCGGTCGGTGCCGGTCGCCTCGATACGCACTTGCGTGAAGTCGCACACCACGTCGGGCAACTCGTAGGCGGCCGGATCGCCGATCTCGTAAAGCAGCTGCTCGGCCACGGTCGCGCGGTCCACGCGGCCCCCGGTGCCCTGCGGCTTGCCCAGATCGAAGCTGCCGTCCGCCTGCATCTCGACGATCGGATAGCCGATGTTGGCCCAATCGGGCACCGTTTCCCAATCGGTGAACAGGCCGCCGGTAGCCTGCGCGCCGCATTCGACCAGGTGCCCGGCCAGGCTGGCCTGGGCCAGCTTGTCGTGCTCGCCGAACGACCAGCCGAATTCGTGAACGGCGATGCCAAGCACGGACGCGCTGTCCACGCAGCGGCCGGTGATCACGATGTCCGCGCCCTGGCGCAGCGCCTCGGCAATCGGCAACGCGCCCAGGTAGGCATTGGCGGACATCAGTGGCCCGGCAGGCAACTGCGCGGGGTCACCCTGGGACGTCTCCAACTGCGCCGACCGCGCCAGCACGTCGTCGCCTGTCACGACCGCGATGCGCGGCTCCAGGCCCTGCTCGCGGGCCAGCGCCAGCAGCGCATCGCGGCACCGGGCCGGATTGAGGCCGCCGGCGTTGGAGACCAGGCGGATGCCGCGCTCCATCAGCGTCTTCAGGTGCGGTTTGACGGCGGCGGTGACGAAGTCGGTGGCGTAGCCGAGGTCCGGGTCCTTCAGTCGGGCCCGCTGCAGCACCGACATGGTCGTTTCGGCGAGATAGTCGAAGACGATGTAGTCGAGCCGGGGCGCAGTCAGCAGTTGCGGCACCGCCAAGGCCGAATCGCCCCAGAAGCCCGAGCCGCTGCCGATGAAGACGGTGTGGGTGGACACCGGGACTGGGTCGCGCGCGCTCATGCCGCCTCCAGTTCCACCAGCACCTGGCCGGCATTCAGTTGCGCCCCGACCTCCACGAGCAGGCGGGCGACGCGGCCGGCGCTGCGGGCGCAGAGCGGCATTTCCATCTTCATCGACTCCATGACCAGCAGCGGTGTGCCGACCTCCACCGGGTCGCCTTCGGCCACCGGCAGGGCGATCACCCGGCCGCTCATGGGCGCGCGGATCTGGCGCTCCCCGGCGCCGCCCTGGCCAACCCGCTCGAAGCGCAGGATGCGCCGGTAAAGCCAGGCGTCGGCGCCGTCCTGGATCCAGACGCTGCCGGGGTCCGGCTGGAACCAGGCCAGGCGCCGAAACAGTCCGTCGAGCGCGAACCCGATTTCGTGCTCGTCGCTTTGCAGGTTGGCGACCTGCCGCTGCCGCTCGGCGTTGTCCTCGGCGCCGGTGCCGAGCGTGAGGGCCAGGTTCCCGCCGGACTGCGGATCGATTCGCACCTGCCGCGCAGCCTGCGCCGTACTGCCCGGCGCGTACTCGGCGGCCGGTGTCAGCCACAGGGCTGTCGCTGGCGCCAGCGCGCCAGCGCGCCGCCGGCCCAGCCCACCCAGCACCAGCGCCGCTGCAGCCAGTGCGTGCTCCGACGGCTGGGCGCGCCAGTGCTCGCTTTGCAGATCCTGCTGCGCCAGGAACCCTGTCGTCACTTCGCCGGCGCGGAACGCAGGATGGCGCAGACAGCGTCCGAGAAACCCGAGGTTGGAGCCAATACCCAGCAGCACCGTGCGGTCGCACGCCGCGGCCAGCTTCTGGATGCATTCGTCGCGGCTCGGGGCGCTGGCCAGAATCTTGGCCACCATCGAGTCGTAGTGGGCGCCGACTTCGTAGCCGTCTTCCAGCATCGTGTCGGTGCGCACGTCCGCGGGCGCCTGCCAGCGTTCGACACGGCCGACTTGCGGTAAGTAGCCGGCGGCCGGGTCTTCCGCGCAGACGCGCAGTTCGATGGCATGGCCGGACATGCGAACGTCGGCCTGGCCGAAGGCCAGACGCTCGCCTTGGGTCACGCGCAGTTGCTGCTCCACCAGGTCCAGGCCGGTGACCAGTTCGGTCACGCCGTGCTCGACCTGCAGCCGGGTGTTCATCTCCATGAAGTAGAACGAGCGATCGGCGCCGAGCAGGAACTCCAGCGTGCCCACGCCGGTGTAGCCGATGGCCTCGCAGGCCTTGCGGGAGATCTCGCCCATGGCCTGCCGCAGCGGCAAATCGACAGCCGGCGAAGGCGCTTCTTCGATCACCTTCTGGAAGCGCCGCTGGGTGGAGCAGTCGCGCTCGCCCAGGTGCAGGCAGGTGCCGTGTTCGTCGCAGAGCACCTGGATCTCGATGTGGCGGGCCTGCTCGATAGCGCGCTCGATGATGATCTCGTCGCAGCCGAAGGCGCCCAGCGCCTCCGACCGGGCCAGGCGGAACAGCGGCTGCAGTTGTTCCTCGCTGTGGACCACGCGCATGCCGCGGCCGCCGCCACCGGCCGCCGCCTTGAGTATCAGCGGGTAGCCGATGCGGCCGGCCGCCTCCAGAACCGAGGCGTCGGTATGGCAGCCCTGGGCACCTGGGACCGTCGGCACGCCGGCGTCGCGCATGGCGATCTTGGCCTGGGCCTTGTTGCCCATCAGCTCGATGACGTGCGCAGACGGCCCGACGAAGATCAGGCCCGCGTCGGTCACGGCCCGGGCGAAGGCAGCGTTCTCCGACAGGAACCCGTAGCCCGGATGGACGGCCTGTGCGCCGGTGCGGCGGCACGCATCCAGGATCGCCTCGGTGTTGCGGTAGCTGGCTGCGGCTTCGGCCGGTCCCAGCCGCACCGCCAGGTCGGCCTCCCGCACATGCCGGCTGCCCGCATCCGCGTCGGAATAGACCGCCACGGTCCGCAGCCCCAGCCGGCGCGCCGTTCGCATGATGCGCAGCGCGATCTCGCCGCGGTTGGCGATGAGCAAGGTGTCGAATCGCATGTCAGCCGCGCTTGGGGAGAATGCCCATGTGCTTGCAGATGATGGTCAGCATGATCTCGTCCGCGCCACCGCCGATGGAGATCAGCCGCAGGTCGCGCCAGGCGCGCGAAACCGGGTTGTCCCAAGTGAAGCCCATGCCACCCCAGTACTGCAGGCAGGAATCGGTCACCTCGCGGCACAGCCGGCCTGCCTTCAACTTGGCCATCGAGGCCAGCTCGGTCATGTCGCCATCGTTCATGTGGATTTGCGCGGCGCGGTAGATCAGGGAGCGCAGCAGTTCCACCTCGGTCTTGAGCTCCGCCATCCTGAAATGCACCGCCTGGTTGTCCAGGATGGACTTGCCGAACGCCATGCGCTGGCGGGTGTAGTCGATGGTCTCGTTGATGACGTTGGTGAGCGCCGTGACGCGCCGGGTGGCCCCGCTCAGGCGCTCCTCCTGGAACTGCTTCATCTGGTAGGTGAAGCCCTTGCCCTCGTCGCCGACGCGGTAGCGCTGCGGCACCCGAACGTCGTCGAAGAAGACCTGGGCAGTGTCGGACGACCACATGCCCACCTTCTTGATCTTGTTCATCGTGATGCCGGGGCGCAGCTTGCCGTTCTCGCGCAGCGGCAGGCAGATCATCGACTTGTTGCGGTGGACGTCGCCGCCGCCGGTGTTGGCCAGCAGGCACATCCAGTCGGCCTGGGTGCCGTTGGTGATCCACATCTTGGAGCCGTTGATCACGTAGTCGTCGCCATCCTTGCGCGCCGTCGTCTTGAGCGATGCCACGTCCGAGCCGGCGCCGCTCTCGGATACGCCCAGGCAGACCACGTAGTCGCCCGCGATGGTGGGCTTGAGAAACTGTTCGCGCAGCTCGTCGGAGCCGAAGCGCGCGAGTGCGGGAGTCGCCATGTCGGTCTGCACTGCGATCGCCATGCCCACGCCGCCGGAGCCGATGGCGCCGATGGCTTCGCAGAAGGCGATCTCATACGAGTAGTCCAGGCCCATGCCGCCGAACTCAATCGGCTTGTTCACACCCAGGTAGCCGGCGTTGCCGAGCTTCTTGAACAGGTCGTGGGCGGGGAAGATCTCGGCGGCCTCCCATTCGTCGATGTGCGGCGTGATTTCCCGGGCGATGAACTTGGCGACGCTGTCCTGCAGGGCGATGTGGTCGGGTGTGAGCATGTTTGAAGTGCGTGGAATGGAAGGGCGACGGGAGCGGGCGGCACGGCCCGGATCAGGACGGCCGTTCCCAGTCGAAGCGGAACGGCCGGCCGGCCGCGAAGTCGGCGAGCGCCTGGCGGTGACCGGGGGAGTGGAAGAAGATGGCCTGCGCGGACGCCTCCATCTCGACCAGCGCACGTGCATCCAGATGGAAGGACTGGTTGAGGATGCGCTTGCTGGCGCCGATCGCGCCAGTCGGCGCCGCCTCGAAGCGCCGTGCCAGGGCGAGGGCCTCGTCGAGCAGCTGCTCGGGAGGATGCACGGCCATCGCGATGCGCAGGGCCAGTGCTTCCTGCGCATCGACTCGGCGGCCGGTGAAGATCAGCTCCTTGGCCAGTTGCAGCCCTACGATGCGCGGCAGGGTGAAGAACAGGCCGCTGTCGGGCACCAGGCCCACCCGGCTGAACGACGCGCGGAACCACGCATCCTCGGAACACAGGATGAAGTCGGCCGCCAGCGCCATGCCGAAGCCGGCGCCGACCGCGGGGCCATTGACCGCGGCGATGACAGGCAACTCCAGGTTCATGAAAGGCTGCACCCAGTCGTGCGACTGGTACAGGCGGCGACGGTCCACTTCCGCCGTGCGGTCCGCGGCGGCTAACTCGCGCAGGTCGCCGCCACTGCAGAACGCGCGGCCTTCACCGGTTATCACCAGCGCTGCCAGCTCGCGGTCATGTGCCAGCTGGCCGAGCAACTGCCGCAACTCGGCCTTGAGTTCCTCGCCAAGGCTGTTGCGCCGCTCGGGTCGGCACAGGGTGAGCACGCCGACACGCCCGGTCACTTCGAATGACAAGGACTGATGCGGTGACGAAGGCATGACGACGGTCACTTCACCTGCAGCTGGGCCGCCCGGATGGCCCGGCCCCAACGTTCGGTCTCGCGGCGCTGCAAGGCCAGCAGTGCCTCGGGCGAACCGGGGTAGGGCAGCAGGCCGAGCTTGTTCAGGTGCTGCTGACCGCTGGCCGAGCCCAGCGCGTCGTTGATGGCCTTGCTGGCCGCCCGGACCAAGGCGGGCGGCGAACCCGCAGGCGCCCAGACCGCCAGCCAGGATGCGAAGTCGAACTCGGGAAAGCCGGACTCGGCGATGGTGGGCAACTCGGGCGCGGCCTGCAGGCGCTGGGCCACGGTGACCGCCAGCGCGACCGCGCGGCCAGCCTTGGCCTGCTGCAGGCCGTTGGCGGCATCGGCGATGTAGAAATCCACGTGACCGCCCAGCAGGTCGCTCATGGCCTGGGCGCCCGACTTGTAGTTCACGTTCGTGGCTTCGAAGCCGGCCATGAGCTTGAGCTGCTCCACCCCGACCCGGCTTGCGACCGCCGCGCTGGCGTAGCTGAGCTTGCCCGGGTTGGCCTTTGCCTGCGCGATGAAGTCTTTCAGATTGCGCGCCGCCACCCGGTTCGGGTTGGCGAGCAGCACGTAGGGCACGCGGGCGTATGTGGTGACCGGCGCGAAGTCCTTGTCCGGGTCGAACGACAGGGACTTGTACAGGTGCACGTTGGCCGCATGCGTGTTGTTGCCCGTGACCAGGAAGGTGTGCGCATCGGGCGCCGCCCGGACGACGAATTCCGCCGCCAGGTTGCCGTCCGCGCCCGGGCGGTTCTCGACCACGACCGCCTGCCCCGAGCGTTGTGCGATCTGCTCGGCGTAGTAGCGCGTGACTGCGTCGGATGCCGAGCCGCCAGCGGCGGCGCCCACCACGAAGCGAACGGCCTTTTGGGGCCAGGCATCGGTTTGCGCGGCGGCCGGAACGCGCCAACCGGCCGCTAGCGCCGTGAGGAAACCGAGAGTCTGTCTTCTGCCGATGGTCATGCCGTCTCCTTTTGTGGTCGTTGGTCGATGGATAGCGCTCGCGCCAGCTAGAGGCGAGCTACCCCAAACTGGATGGGCGAGACGGCGCGCAGCCGGGCCTGGGTGACCGTCTCCAGCGCGATGCCGAGCACCTCGCGCGTATCGCGAGGGTCGATCACCCCGTCGTCGAGCAACAGGCTGCTGGTGTGGATCGCGCTGGACTGCGCGTTGAAGGTGTCGACGATCTCCTCGCTCTCGCGTGCCATCGCCTGCTCGTCCATCGGCTCGCCGGTGCGCCGGGCCGCGGCCTCGGCCACCTGGCGCATGGTCATCGCGGCCTGCTCGCCGCCCATCACCGCCGTCTTGGCGTTGGGCCAGGAGAACAGGAAACAGGGCTTGAAGGCGCGGCCGCACATGCCGTAGTTGCCGGCGCCGTAGGAGGCACCGCACAGTACCGTGATGCGCGGCACCGGCGCATTCGACAGCGCCTGGATCAGTTTCGCGCCGTGCTTGATCATGCCGGCCTCCTCGTGGGCGCGGCCGACAATGAAGCCGGTGATGTTCTGCAGGAAGAGGATGGGACGTGCGAGCTGGACGCACAGCTGGATGAACTGGGCGGCCTTGGTCGAGCCTGCGGTGTCCAGCGGCCCGTTGTTGGTAATGATGCCCACCTCGCGGCCCTTGATCCGGGCGTAGCCACATACGGTGTGGCTGCCGTAAAGCGCCTTGAACTCGTGGAAATCGGAATCGTCCACGATGCGTGCAATCACCTCGCGCATGTCCACCGGCGTGCGCGCCTCGGCCGGCATCAGGCCCAGAAGGTCGCCGCGGTCGTACCGTGGCTCGCGCCAGCCGTCGGCGGCGCCGGCATCCGGCCAGCACAGCGACTGCAGGATGTCGCGCACGCGGGCGATGCCGTCCAGGTCGGTATCAGCAACGTAGTCCGCCAGGCCGGAGATGCGCGCGTGCATTTCGGCGCCGCCGAGCTCCTCCTCGCTGGCCTCCTCGCCGGTGGCCGCCTTGAGCAGGGCGGGTCCGGCCAGGAAGGCGCGGGCCTGCCCGCGCACCATCACGACATAGTCCGACAGGCCGGGCAGGTAGGCGCCGCCAGCGGCGGAAGAGCCGTGGATCAGCGACACCACGGGCAGGCCGGCGGCCGACAGGCGCGCCAGGTTGTAGAACATGCCGCCACCGACGATGAAGCGCTCAACGCGGTATTTCTTCAGATTGCCGCCGGCGCTCTCGACCAGTTGCACGAAGGGCAGCTTCTGCGCGATGGCGATCTCCTGCGCGCGAATCAGCTTCTGCCCGGTCAGTGCCTGCATGGCGCCCGCGCTGATGCCGGCGTCGTTGATGGCGATCATGCAGCGGACGCCGCTGATGAAGCCGATGCCGGCAATCAGGGCGGCTCCGGGAACGCTGGTGGAGGGGTCGGGATCCTCGATGCCGCAGTAGCCCGCCAGGCTCATCAATTCGAGGAACGGTGTGCCGGGATCGAGCAGGTGCGCCAGCCGCTCGCGCGGCAGCAGCTTGCCGTTGTCTTGGAAGCGCTTGGCGGCGCGGGCCGAACGGACGACCGTCCTCTTTTCCAGGGTCCTCAGTTCATCCACCAGGCCCTGCATGGACGCGGCGTTGCGCTTGAAGGCCGCGTCGGCCGTGGCCACGTTCGATTGAAGAATTGCCATCGCGTTCGGGTCCTGCTGGGCCGATGGCGCTTGGAGGCGGACCTCTTGCGAACAACCGGCCTGTCTTTCTGTGATGGGCCATCATTGCATGGGGTGCATACGGCTTCCATCAACAAATTCGGGCCGAACTGTTAAGGGTTGCTTATGTGATCGTCCGACCCCGAAAAAAGGGGAGGAGACCCGGCGCTCAGAGGGGGCGCGCGTCTCGCGGCCCTACGCCGCGGGCGGATGGGCCGTCGCCAAGCCAGCCGGGGTGCGCGTGCGACGGGCCGCCCGGACCGGCCCGGTGGATCAGGCCTCTTGCTCGAGGAACCGCTGCGAATCCAGCGCCGCCATGCAGCCGGTGCCGGCGCTGGTGATCGCTTGCCGGTACACGTGGTCCTGCACGTCGCCGGCGGCGAACACGCCGGGCACGCTGGTCATGGTGGCGAAGCCGTTCAGGCCCGAGCGGGTGAGGATGTAGCCGTCCTTCATCTCCAGCTGGCCCTTGAAGATGTCGGTGTTGGGCTGGTGGCCGATCGCCACGAAGAAGCCCTGGGTCTTCAGGTCCTCGGTCGCGCCGGTCTGCGTGTCCTTCAGGCGCACGCCGGTGACGCCGGTGCTGTCGCCCAGGACCTCGTCCACCGTCTTGAACAGCTTGAGTTCGATCTTGCCGGCCGCGACCTTGTCCATCAGCTTGTCCACCAGGATGGGCTCGGCGCGGAACTTGTCGCGGCGGTGGATCAGGTACACCTTGCTGGCGATGTTGGACAGGTACAGAGCCTCTTCCACGGCCGTGTTGCCGCCACCGATCACGCAGGTGACCTGCTCGCGGTAGAAGAAGCCGTCGCAGGTGGCGCAGGCGCTCACGCCCTTGCCCATGAACTGCTGCTCGGACGGAATGCCCAGGTACTTGGCCGAGGCGCCGGTGGCGACGATCAGCGCGTCGCAGGTGTACTCGCCGCTGTCGCCCTTGAGCGTGAACGGCCGCCGGGACAGGTCCACCGCATTGATGTGGTCGAACACGACCTCGGTCTTGAAGCGCTCGGCGTGCTCCAGGAAGCGCTGCATCAGCTCGGGACCCTGCACGCCGTTGACGTCGGCCGGCCAGTTGTCGACATCCGTGGTGGTCATCAGCTGGCCACCCTGGACAATGCCGGTGATCAGCAGGGGCTTGAGGTTGGCGCGCGCGGCATAGACGGCGGCGGTGTAGCCGGCAGGGCCGGAACCGAGGATCAGGACTTGGGCGTGGCGGGTGGTCATGGTGCTCATGGACCTGTGTGGAATGTCACAGGCCGGTGTACATTTCGGGACGAAGAAGCCCGTTATCAAGCTCCGCACTCGCCGCGGTCGCCTGGGCCCTTCAATCCCGTCGATTGTAAGAACCGATCGAGCAGCCACTCGTGGAGGGAACCGGATGTCGATGCTGTCCAACCTGGAACTGATCCGCCGGGTCCCGCTGTTCGCATTGCTCACATCCAACCAGGCCGAGTCCGTCGCCGATGCCGTGGTCAAGCGCCGCTTCAAGCGTGGCGAAACCATCGTCGAGCAGGGCGAGAAGTCCAACACGCTGTTCATCATCCTCACCGGCCGGGTCCGGGTGGTCACCTCCGACAAGCGCGGCCGCGAGGTGATCCTGGCCACGCTGAGCCCGGGCGACTACATCGGCGAGATGAGCCTGATCGACAACGACGCCCATTCGGCCACCGTGCGCGCCGAAGTGCAGACCGACATGCTGGCGCTGGGCCGGTCCGAGTTCGCGCGCTGCCTGCCGGAGAACAGCTCGATGGCCTACGCCATCATGAAGGGCCTGGTGCAACGCCTGCGCCAGGCCGACCGCAAGATCGAATCGCTCGCGCTCATGGACGTATATGGCCGGGTGGCGCGCGCGCTGCTCGAGTTCGCCGTGCCCGACCGCGAAGGCAACAACGTCATCCGCGAGCGCATCTCGCGCCAGGACATCGCCAAGATGGTCGGCGCCTCGCGCGAGATGGTCAGCCGGGTGATGAAGGACCTGGAGGACCGCGGCTTCATCGAAACGCGCGAAGACGGCTCCATGCTGGTCAAGGAAAGACTCGGCACCTTGAGCTGAGCCGTGGCTTCCGCGGATCCCGCTAAGTCGGGAATCCAGCGCTTGCGCCTTCGCAGCGCACGCCGCCGCGTTGCGCCACCGTCACGCCCATTGGCGCACTGCCGAGCCCGGCGGTAAGCTTCGCGCCGGATGACGTATTCGCTAGACACCCTCTCCAGCGGCGGCAGTGCCACCGCCACCTCTGCCGCCCCCCGCCCCGCCGTCCGCTTCGCCCACGAGATCGCCCTGGTGATCGGCGGCGCCGCGCTGCTGTTCTGGCTGCTGGCCCTGGCCAGCTATTCGCCGGCCGACCCGGCTTTCTCGACTTCCGGCAACGGCTCGCCGGTCGCCAACCTGGGCGGTCGCCTGGGCGCGTGGCTGGCCGATGCCAGCTATTTCCTGCTCGGCTTCTCGGCGTGGTGGTGCCTGGCGGCGGGCCTGCGCGCCTGGCTGGCGACTCTGGCGCGCTGGATGCGGGGCAGCGGCGAAACTCACAGCGGCTTCTTCGGCAGCCGGCTGGCGTTCTGGATCGGCCTTGCGGCGCTGCTGTGCACCAGCGCCGGGCTGGAGTGGTCGCGCCTGTACCGGCTGGAAGACCGGCTGCCCGACCATGCCGGCGGCGCGCTCGGTTTGCTGGTCGGCCCGGCCGGTGTCCAGTGGCTGGGCTTTGCCGGCTCCGGCCTGGTGTTCGTGGCCGTGGGCGTCCTGGGCGCTGCGCTGGTCTTCCGTTTCTCCTGGGCCCACGTGGCCGAGCGCATAGGCGCGCGCATCGAATCCTTCATCGAGTCGCGCCGCGAAAAGCGCGAGATCGCGCAGGACCTCGCGTTGGGCGTGCAGGCGGCGCGCGAGCGGCAGGAGACGGTGCAGGAAGAGCGCACCGAGGTCGAACTCCACCACCCGACGCCGGTGCTGATCGAGCCCGTGCTGGTGGACGTGCCGCGCAGCGAACGCGTGGTCAAGGAGCGCCAGAAGCCGCTGTTCAGCGAGCTGCCCGACAGCAAGCTGCCGCAGGTGGACCTGCTCGACGGCGCGCAGGTCCGGCAGGACACGGTGTCGCCCGAGACGCTGGAGATGACTTCGCGGCTGATCGAGAAGAAGCTCAAGGACTTCGGCGTCGAGGTGCGCGTGGTGCTGGCCCAGCCCGGCCCGGTGATCACGCGCTACGAGATCGAGCCGGCCACCGGCGTGAAGGGCTCGCAGGTCGTCAACCTGGCCAAGGATCTCGCGCGCTCGCTGTCGTTGGTGTCCATTCGCGTGATCGAGACCATCCCCGGCAAGAACTACATGGCGCTGGAACTGCCCAACGCCAAGCGCCAGTCGATCCGGCTGTCGGAAATCCTCGGCTCGCAGGTCTACAACGAAGCCCGGTCGATGCTGACCTTGGGCCTGGGCAAGGACATCGTGGGCAACCCCGTGGTGACCGACCTCGCGAAGATGCCGCACGTGCTGGTGGCCGGCACCACCGGCTCGGGCAAGTCGGTGGGGATCAACGCGATGATCCTGTCGCTGCTGTACAAGGCCGAGGCCCGCGACGTGCGGCTGCTGATGATCGACCCGAAGATGCTGGAGATGTCGGTCTACGAGGGCATCCCGCACCTGCTGGCGCCGGTCGTCACCGACATGCGGCAGGCCGCGCACGGCCTGAACTGGTGCGTGGCGGAGATGGAGCGGCGCTACAAGCTGATGAGCAAGCTGGGCGTGCGCAACCTGGCTGGTTACAACGCCCGCATCGACGAGGCCAAGGCGAAGGAACAGTTCATCCACAACCCCTTCAGCCTGACGCCCGACAGCCCCGAGCCGCTGGAGCGCCTGCCGCACATCGTGGTGGTGATCGACGAGCTGGCCGACCTGATGATGGTGGTCGGCAAGAAGATCGAGGAGCTGATCGCCCGCCTCGCGCAGAAAGCGCGCGCCGCCGGCATCCACCTGATCCTGGCCACCCAGCGCCCCAGCGTGGACGTGATCACCGGCCTGATCAAGGCCAACATTCCCACCCGCATCGCATTCCAGGTGTCGAGCAAGATCGACAGCCGCACCATCCTGGACCAGATGGGCGCCGAGGCGCTGCTGGGCATGGGCGACATGCTCTACATGGCCAGCGGAACCGGCCTGCCGGTGCGCGTGCACGGCGCCTTCGTCAGCGACGAGGAGGTGCATCGGGTGGTGCACTACCTGAAGGAGCAGGGCGGCGAGCCCAACTACATCGAGGGCGTGCTGGAAGGTGGCACGGTCGACGACGAGGGCGGGTCCGGCGACCTGCTGGGCGAGGGCGGCGGCGAGAAGGACCCGATGTACGACCAGGCCGTGGAAGTGGTGCTGAAGAACCGCAAGGCCAGCATCTCGCTGGTGCAGCGGCACCTCAAGATCGGCTACAACCGCGCGGCCCGGCTGGTCGAGGACATGGAGAAGGCCGGCCTGGTCAGCGCCATGAACGGCCAGGGCCAGCGCGAAATCCTGGTGCCGTCCCGGGCCGAGTAACGGCTGGTTGCGAACTTCCCCGCGGCTGGGCTGACCCAAGCAAGATCGGCCTTCGTGCCACCCGACCGCATCGAATGAAAAGACTGTTCGCGCCCCTCGTCCTCGCGTTCGCCGCCGCCGCGGCCCAGGCCGATGGCCTGCAGGCGCTCGAAAACTTCGTGAAATCGGCACGCACCGGCCGCGCCGACTTCACCCAGGTGGTGACGGCGCCGCCCAAGGATGGGCAGGCGTCGCGCAGCAAGACCTCGACGGGCACCTTCGAGTTCGCCCGGCCGAATCGCTTTCGCTTCGAGTACCGCAAGCCCTTCCGGCAAACGCTGGTGGCCGATGGCCAGACGTTGTGGCTGTACGACGAGGACCTGAATCAGGTCACCGCGCGCAAGCAGCAGGCGGTGCTGGGCAGCACGCCGGCGGCCCTGATCGCCGCCGCGCCCGACCTGGAGGCGCTGCGCAAGGACTTCGAGTTGAAGTCGGCGCCCGACCGGGACGGCCTGCAGTGGGTGCTGGCCACGCCGCGCGCCCGCGACGGCCAGCTCACGGCCGTGCGCATCGGCTTCCGCGGCGATGACCTGGCCGTGCTGGAGATCCAGGACAGCTTCGGCCAGAAGTCGGTGATGAGCTTCGGCCATCTGAAGCTGAACGTGCCGATTCCGGCCGGCACATTCCAGTTCACGCCGCCCAAGGGCGCCGACGTGCTGCGGCAGTAGATGTCTTTGCTCCTCCCCCAGAGGGGGAGGGTGAAAGACCAGACACCCCTACACTTCCGCGGTGTCCAGGCCCCGCCCCACCGACCACGTCCCCCTCGCGGAGCGCCTGCGCCCGAAGTCGCTGGGGGAGATCGTCGGCCAGCAGCACCTGCTCGGCGAGGGCATGCCGCTGCGCATCGCCTTCGAATCGGGGCAGCCGCACAGCTGCATCCTGTGGGGCCCGCCCGGCACCGGGAAGACGACCATTGCGCGATTGATGGCCGACTCGTTCGACGCGCAGTTCATCAGCATCAGCGCAGTGCTGGGCGGCGTGAAGGACATCCGCGACGCAGTCGAGACCGCGCAGAAGGCGCGCGACGGCCTGCAGCCGCAGCGCACCCTCGTCTTCGTCGACGAGGTCCACCGCTTCAACAAGAGCCAGCAGGACGCCTTCCTGCCGCACGTGGAGTCGGGCCTGTTCACCTTCATAGGCGCCACCACCGAGAACCCTTCGTTCGAGGTCAACTCGGCGCTGCTGTCGCGCGCCGCCGTGTACGTGCTGCAGCCGTTGGCCGAACCCGACCTGAAGCAGATCGTCGGCAAGGCGCAAGCGATGGGTGCGGTGCCGGCGCTGGAGGGCGCGGCCAGCGACCGCCTGATCGCCTACGCCGACGGTGACGCGCGCCGCCTCCTGAACACGCTGGAGACGCTGGCAGTGGCGGCGGCCAAGGAGCAGCTGGCGCAGATCACCGACGCCTGGCTGCTCAAGGTGCTGGGCGAGCGCATGCGCCGCTACGACAAGGGTGGCGAGCAGTTCTACGACACCATCAGCGCGCTGCACAAATCGGTGCGCGGCTCCGACCCCGACGCATCGCTGTACTGGCTGGTGCGCATGCTCGATGGCGGCGCCGACCCGCGCTATCTGGCGCGCCGCATGGTCCGCATGGCGGTGGAGGACATCGGGCTGGCCGACCCGCGCGCGCTGAGGCTGGCGCTGGACGCCGCCGAAACCTACGAGCGCCTGGGTTCGCCGGAGGGCGAGCTGGCGCTGGCCGAGTGCGTGGTCTACCTGGCGGTGGCGCCCAAGTCCAATGCGGCCTACACGGCCTACAAGGAAGCAGTCGCGCTTGTGCGCAAGGACGGAACCCGGCCGGTGCCGATGCACCTGCGCAACGCGCCGACCCAGTTGATGAAGGATCTCGAGTACGGCAAGGGCTACCGCTACGCGCATGACGAGGAGGGCGGTTTCGCCGCCGGCGAGAACTATTTCCCCGAAGGCATGCAGCCGCCCCGGTTCTACCGCCCGGTGGAGCGCGGGCTGGAAATCCGCATCGCCGATAAGCTGCGCGAGTTGCGCGCGCTCAATGATCAGCGCCGCTGATCGGCCATGAATCGCCGCAGCGCCAACCCATCAACGCGGGAAAACCCGGGTCGATGCAGTCCGGAGGCACAGGGATCGCTTCGCTAAAATTGCCGAGCTCTGAACCCGCCCGCATGCGGGTTTTTTGCTAATGGCGGGCGTGCCCACGAGGCCGCGCCGCCTGCCATGAAGCCCGGTGCAAGAGCGGGCCCACCCGGCGCAAGACGCCCGGCCAAGAAACGGAGAACCTTATGGAAATCCTGCTGCAGCAGATCATCAACGGTCTGGTCCTCGGCAGCATGTATGCCCTGATCGCCCTGGGTTACACCATGGTGTACGGCATCATCAACCTGATCAACTTCGCGCACGGCGAGGTGCTCATGGTGGGCGCGCTCACCAGCTGGACGATCATCGTCGCCATGCAGGAGTCCATGCCCGGGTTGCCCGGGTGGGCCATTCTCCTGATCTCCACGCTCATCGCCTGCGTGGTCGCGTCCGCCCTGAACTACGCGATCGAGAAGATCGCCTACCGGCCGCTGCGCAACAGCCCCAAGCTGGCGCCGCTGATCACCGCGATCGGCATGTCGCTGCTGCTGCAGACGCTGGCGATGATCATCTTCAAGCCGAACTACAAGCCGTATCCCACGCTGTTGCCGGCCAAGCCGTTCGAGGTCGCGGGGGCCGTGATCACCACCACCCAGATCATGATCCTCGGGCTGACGGCGGTGTCGCTGGCGGTGCTCACCTACCTGGTGAACTACACGCGCCTGGGCCGTGCGATGCGCGCGACTTCCGAGAACCCGCGGGTGGCCGCCCTGATGGGCGTCAAGCCCGACATGGTGATTTCGGCCACCTTCATCATCGGCGCCATCCTGGCCACCATCGCCGGCGTGATGTACGCGTCCAACTACGGCACGGTGCAGCACACCATGGGCTTCCTGCCCGGCCTGAAGGCCTTCACCGCCGCGGTGTTCGGCGGCATCGGCAACCTGGCCGGCGCGGTGGTCGGCGGCATCCTGCTCGGGCTGATCGAGGCGATCGGCTCCGGCTACATCGGCGTGCTCACCGGCGGCGTGCTGGGCAGCCACTACGCCGACATCTTCGCGTTCATCGTGCTGATCGCGGTGCTGACCCTGAGGCCCTCCGGCCTGCTGGGCGAGCGCGTGGCCGACCGCGCCTGAAGGAGCCGCCATGGAAAAGCACAGGAAAAAGCTGATCTGGATCGCAGGCGCCATCGCGTTGCTGGTGCTGCCGCTGCTGCTGCAGTGGATGGGCAACTTCTGGGTGCGCATCGCCGACTTCGCGCTGCTGTACGTGCTGCTGGCGCTGGGCCTGAACATCGTGGTGGGCTATGCCGGCCTGCTGGACCTGGGCTTCGTCGCCTTCTTCGCGATCGGCGCCTACATGTACGCGCTGATGGCGTCGCCGCACCTGACGAACACCTTCGCCTGGTTCGCCCAGACCTTTCCGGACGGGCTGCACACCTCGATGTGGCTGGTGGTGCCACTGGGCGCCCTGATCGCCGGCATCTTCGGCGCGATATTGGGCGCGCCCACCCTGAAGCTGCGCGGCGACTACCTGGCCATCGTGACGCTCGGCTTCGGCGAGATCATCCGCGTGTTCCTGAACAACCTGGACCACCCGGTCAACCTGACCAACGGCCCCAAGGGCATCGGCCAGATCGACCCCATCACGCTGTTCAAGTTCGACTGGCTCGGGATCGAAGGCCTGAACCTCGGGCGCTTCGTCGACATCGGCGACTTCCGCATCAACAGCGTCACGCTCTACTACTACATGTTCCTGGCCCTGTGCGTGGTCAGCGTGATCATCTGCCACCGGCTGGAACTGTCGCGCATCGGCCGCGCCTGGATGGCGATCCGCGAGGACGAGATCGCCGCCAAGGCCATGGGCATCAACACCCGCAACATGAAGCTGCTGGCCTTCGCCATGGGCGCTACCTTCGGCGGCGTGTCGGGCGCCATGTTCGCCGCGTTCCAGGCCTTCGTCTCGCCCGAGTCGTTCAGCCTGATGGAGTCGGTGATGATCGTCGCCATGGTGGTGCTGGGCGGCATCGGCTACCTGCCCGGCGTGATCCTGGGCGCGGTGCTGCTGTCGGCGCTGCCGGAGGTGCTGCGCTGGGTCTCGGGCGTGATGGACCTGCAGTCCATCACCGGCGGCCGGCTGGATCCCGCCATCCTGCGCCAGCTGCTGATCGCACTGGCCATGATCATCGTGATGCTGCTGCGGCCGCGCGGGCTCTGGCCGGCCCCGGATCACGGCAAGTCGCTGCAAAAGGCGGGGCACTGAAATGGCGGCAGCGGACACCGTTCTCCAGGTCGCGGGCATTTCCAAGCGCTTCGGCGGGCTGCAGGCCCTGTCGGACGTGGGCCTGACCATCCACCGCGGCGAGATCTATGGCCTGATCGGCCCCAACGGCGCCGGCAAGACCACGTTCTTCAACGTGATCACCGGCCTGTACACGCCCGACAGCGGCACGTTCGAGCTGGCCGGCAAGCCCTACAAGCCAACGGCCGTGCACGAAGTCGCGAAGGCGGGCATTGCCCGCACCTTCCAGAACATCCGCCTGTTCTCCGACATGACGGCGCTCGAGAACGTGATGGTGGGGCGCCACGTGCGCACGCACTCCGGGTTGCTGGGCGCGATCTTCCGCACCCACGGATTCAAGGACGAGGAGCAGGCGATCGCCAAGCGTTCGCAGGAGTTGCTCGACTACGTGGGCATAGGCCGCTATGCCGACTTCAAGGCCCGCACCCTGTCCTATGGCGACCAGCGGCGCCTGGAGATCGCGCGCGCGCTGGCCACCGATCCGCAGCTGATCGCGCTGGACGAGCCCGCCGCCGGCATGAACGCCACCGAGAAGGTGCAGCTGCGCGAGCTGATCGACCGCATCCGCAAGGACAACCGCACCATCCTGCTGATCGAGCACGACGTGAAGCTGGTCATGGGGCTGTGCGACCGGGTGACGGTGCTCGACTACGGCAAGCAGATCGCCGAGGGCACGCCCGCCGATGTGCAGAGGAACGAAAAGGTGATCGAGGCCTACCTCGGCACGGGAGGCCATTGATGGCAGATGTTGTTCTGAAAGTCAGCGGCCTCAAAGTCGCGTACGGCGGCATCCAGGCCGTCAAGGGCGTGGATTTCGAGGTGCGCCAGGGCGAGCTGGTCACGCTGATCGGCTCCAACGGCGCGGGCAAGACCACCACGATGAAGGCCATCACCGGCCTGCAGCCGATCAACGAAGGCGACATCGAGTACATGGGCCAGAGCGTGCGCGGCCGCGGACCCTGGGACCTGGTCAAGCAGGGCCTGGCGATGGTGCCCGAAGGCCGCGGCGTCTTCATGCGCATGACCATCACCGAGAACCTGCTGATGGGCGCCCACATCCGCAACGACAAGGCGGGCATCGCGAGCGACCTGGACAAGGTCTTCACGATCTTTCCGCGGCTGAAGGAGCGCAAGGACCAGCTCGCCGGCACCATGTCGGGTGGCGAGCAGCAGATGCTGGCCATGGGCCGCGCGCTCATGAGCCGGCCCAAGCTGCTGCTGCTGGACGAGCCCTCGATGGGCCTGTCGCCCCTCATGGTCGACAAGATCTTCGAAGTGGTGCGCGAGGTGTACGCCCAGGGCGTCACCATGCTGCTGGTCGAGCAGAACGCCAGCCGCGCGCTGCAGACCGCCGACCGCGCCTACGTGATGGAGTCCGGCATCATCACCATGAGCGGCGAGGCCCGCCAGATGCTCAGCGACCCCAAGGTCCGCGCCGCCTACCTGGGCGAATAGGTCCGGTCTTTTCCCTCCCCCTCCGGGGGAGGGCAGGGTGGGGGCGCTCCGCCGCGCACTCCCACCTTCAATACCGATACTGCAACCCCAACCCCACCGCCCGTACCGCCTCGTGCCCGCCGCCGCCCAACCGGAGCTCGTGGCCATCCAGTCCCAGCGTGGCTGACAGCCGCGGGGTGACGGCCATGCTCACACCCGCGCCGAACGACACGCCATAGGCGCTGTCCGGGCCGGCGGCCAAGGCGGGCGGCAGGCCCATTCCCTGGTCCGGATAACCGTAGGTGGTACCCAGCTTCCCGTACACCGAGAAGCGGCTGCCGAACAGGGGCTTGCTGCCGACCAGGCTCAGGTTGAGTCCTTCGCGCCCCGACCCGGGCGAGAGCCGGTCGGTCGCTCCCAGTCGCAGCTGCGACAACTCCACGTTCCACTGGAAAGCGGAGGGCTGGCGGGCCTGCAAGGCAGCGGCCTCGGTCCCGCAGGGGAGCAGCGAGGCGCCGCATCCGATGGTGAACTGCGTGCTGGAGGGGTGCAGCCCGATCCGGTCGGGCCCGGCGGAGGTGCGCGGCGCCCAGGGGTCAACGGAATGCGGGCTGAGCTGGGCATGAGCCGGCATGGCCAGCGCCGCGAGGCCAAGCACTGCAGAGCCCAAGGCGAGGTGTCCGACAGCTTGCATGGCGATGCTCCTCCAGTGTTTCCCGTTGACACAATCTAGGAGCGATGTAGCTCGGCCGCTGTCAGAGAAACCGCACACGGCGTGTAGGACGTTACAGCCCTGCTGCGCTTTTTGTAGCGCACGTTCGCAGCCGCAGTGCCGACTGGCGGTAACAACCTGCCCGCGTCCGAGGGCAGGTTGTTACCGGATGAGACGATTGCCACGGGCAAGCCGTGGCCATCGCGCGTCAGTCGACCTTGGCGCCCGACGCCTTGACGATCTTCTCGTAGCGGGCCAGTTCGGCCTTCATGAAGGCGGCGAACTGATCCGGCGTGGTCGGCACGGGCTCGGCCATCAGCCCGGCGAAGCGGGTCTTGGTCTCCGGCGCCTGCAGGGCGGCGACGAAGGCCTGGTTCAGGCGCTGGATCGTGTCGGCCGGCGTGCCGGCGGGCGCCACCAGTCCCCACCAGGTGTCGATCGAGAAACCCTTGAGCGTAAGGGCGACCGGCGGCACGCCGGGCAGGTTGGGCGAGGGCTGCAGCGTGGTGACGGCCAGGGCCTTGAGCTTGCCGGCGCGGATGTTGGGCGCCGCCGTGGCCAGGTTGTCGAAGTTGAAGTCCACCTGCCCGGACAGCAGCGCCAGTTGCGCCGGGTTGCCGCCGTTGTAGGGGATGTGCACCGCGAAGATGCCGGCGTCGCGCTTGAACATCTCGCCGGCCAGGTGGCCGGCGCTGCCGTTGCCGCCGCTGCCGTAGTTCAGGCGGGCCGGGTTGGCCTTGGCGTAGCGGATCAGGTCCGCCAGCGTGTTGATCTTCAGGCGCGTGGCCGTCTCGGTGTTCATCACCAGCACGTTGGGCACCCGCACCATCTGCGTGATGGCCGCGAAGTCCCTGGCCGGATCGAACGGCATCCTGGTGAACAGCCAGGGGTTGATCGCGTGGGTGGCCACCGCCGCAATGCCGATGGTGGTGCCATCGGGCGCCGCCTTGGCAATGGCATCGGAGCCGATGTTGCCGCCGGCACCCGGCTTGTTTTCGATGATGACGGTGCCCAGCGTGTCCTTCACCGCATCGGCGAGCACGCGGGACGTGATGTCGAGCGGGCCGCCGGGGGCGTAGGGGACGATCAGGCGGATCGTTCGCTGCTGCTGCGCGAAAGAAGGGAAAGCCGCGACGGCGGCGGCGCCGGAGAGGAGGAGGTGTCTGCGTTTCATGGATTCCTATTGTGGCAAGCGGAGGCGGGCCGTTCAGCCCAGTCGGGCCAGTTGCTCGTGCAGGCGCGCCAGCGTGGCGCCGAAATCGGCGATGCGCTTGCGCTCCTGCTCGATCACGGCGGGCGGCGCCTTGGCGACGAAGGACTGGTTGGCCAGCTTGCCCTGCGCCTTGGCGAGTTCGCCCTCGACGCGCGCCGCTTCCTTGGACAGGCGGGCCTTCTCGGCGGCCACGTCGATTTCCATGAACAGGCACAGGCGCGCCTCGCCGACCACCGCCACGGGTGCGGCCTTGGCGGCGGCGGCCCACGCCGCCTCGTCGTCGAATACCTTCACTTCGCTCAGGCGGGCCAGCGCCTGCAGCACGGGCGCCGCTTCGCGGAGGAAGGCAGCGTTGCCGACGGCGTAGAGGGGCAGGCGGGTGCCCGGCGAGACGTTCAGCTCGCCGCGCAGTTGCCGGCAGGTGTCCACCAGCGCCTTGAGCCGGTCGACGTAGGCGATCGCGGCCTCGTCGATCTTCTCCGGCTGCGCCTGCGGGTAGCGCGCGATGCTGACCGACTCGCCGGCCAGGCCGGCCACCGGCGCGACCTTCTGCCACAGCTCCTCGGTGATGAAGGGGATGACGGGGTGCGCCAGCCGCAGGATGGCTTCGAGCGTGCGGATCAGGGTGCGGCGGGTGGCGCGCTGCCGGCTCTCGTCACCGGCGCGAAGCTGCACCTTGGCGATTTCCAGGTACCAGTCGCAGTACTGGTTCCAGACGAAGTCGTAGATCGCGTTGGCGGCGTTGTCCAGGCGGTAGTCGGCAAAGCCCTGCGCGACTTCGGCTTCCACCTTCTGCAGCGCGGATGCGATCCAGCGGTCGGCCTGGCTGAAGCGCAGGTAGCCGTGGGCCGGGCCGCCCGGTTCGCAGTCGGCCTTGGTGTGCTCCTTCAGGCCGCAGTCGTGGCCCTCGCAGTTCATCAGCACGAACAGCGACGCGTTCCAGAGCTTGTTGCAGAAGTTGCGGTAGCCCTCGCAGCGCTTGGAGTCGAAGTTGATGCTGCGGCCCAGCGAAGCCATGGACGCGAAGGTGAAGCGCAGCGCGTCGGCGCCGTAGGCCGGAATGCCCTCGGGAAATTCCTTCTCGGTGTTCCTGCGCACCTGTGGCGCGGTCTCCGGCTTGCGCAAGCCGGTGGTGCGCTTGTCCAGCAGCGGCGCCAGCTCGATGCCGTCGATCAGGTCGACGGGGTCGAGTACGTTGCCCTCGGACTTGCTCATCTTGCGACCGTGGGCATCGAGCACCAGGCCATGGATGTACACGTCGCGGAACGGCACCTGCCCGGTGAAGTGGGTCGTCATCATGATCATCCGGGCGACCCAGAAGAAGATGATGTCGTAGCCGGTCACCAGCACGCTGGAGGGCAGGTACAGCTCCAGGTCGCGCGTCTTGTCCGGCCAGCCCAGCGTGGAGAAGGGCACCAGCGCCGAGGAGTACCAGGTATCCAGCACGTCCTCGTCGCGCCGCAGCGGCTTGCCGGTCGCCTGCTGCTGCGCTTCTTCTTCGCTGCGGGCGACGTAGACCTGGCCGTCTTCGTCGTACCAGGCGGGAATCTGGTGGCCCCACCAGAGCTGGCGCGAGATGCACCAGTCCTGGATGTTGTCCATCCACTGGTTGTAGGTGTTGACCCAGTTCTCCGGCACGAACCGAACCTGGCCAGTGCGAACGGCGTCGATCGCCTTCTGCGCGATCGACTTGCCCGTCGGGTCCTGCTCGCTGACCTTGGTCATCGCGACGAACCACTGGTCGGTCAGCATGGGCTCGATCACCTGCCCGGTGCGGGCGCAGCGCGGCACCATCAGCTTGTGCTTCTTGGTGTCCTCCAGCAGGCCCTGGGCCTCCAGGTCGGCGACCACGCGCTTGCGGGCGTCGAAGCGGTCCAGCCCGCGGTAAACGGCCGGTGCGTTGTCGTTGATCCTGGCGTCCAGCGTCAGCACGCCGATGAGCGGCAGGCCGTGGCGCTGGCCGACGGCGTAGTCGTTGGCGTCGTGCGCGGGCGTCACCTTCACCACGCCGGTGCCGAACTCGCGATCCACGTAGTCGTCGGCGATCACCGGGATGTCGCGGTCGCACAGCGGCAGCCTCACCGTTTTTCCGACCAGGTGCCGGTAGCGCTCGTCTTCCGGGTGGACCATCACC
>JAKFEA010000171.1:0-8828 GCA_036675905.1 Acidovorax sp.
GGCCGATCCGGCGCGATGATGACCGCGTACCACAACCAGCCCGGCAAGACGCGCGAGACCGAGTGGTACGACGCGCAGGGCAACCGCTTCATCCGCACCGGCGACGTCGGCCGCTTCGACGAGGACGGTTTCCTCACGCTGATGGACCGCCGCAAGGACATGGTGATAAGCGGCGGCTTCAACATCTACCCGAGCGATCTGGAGGCGGTGCTGCGCGAGCACCCGGCCGTGGCCGACGTCGCCGTGATCGGCGTGCCCTCGGCCGAATGGGGCGAGTCGCCGGCCGCCTTCGTGGTGCCGCACCCAGGTGCACCGCAGCCTGATGAATTGAAGGCCTGGGCCAACGAGCGCCTGGGCAAGACCCAGCGCCTGGCCGGCGTGCGCTACCTCGACGAGCTTCCGCGCAGCGACATCGGCAAGGTGCTCAAGCGGCAGTTGCGGGAGCGATGGACGGGCTGAGTTTCGTTTCGCCACGAAAACGGGGCTGTTTTCGTGGCATGAATCGACTGGAGCGCTCCGATGACGGCCTCGGCCGGTGCGTCAAGCTCGTAAGACCGTCAACTCCGGCGCCTCCGCCTAGGGCTAACCCCAATGATCCAGGAAAGTTCCCGCCGCTGTGCACCGCCGGGCACGGGGATATCCCGGAATGCCAATTTCATTTGGGCAAATACACTGGATGCGGGATCCGAGAGGTCCTTTGGGAAGATGAGATCCGCCAGACTCATCTGGTTGGGCCCCCCTCACCGGGGGCCCTTTTTTTGCGCCTGCCCCGCGCTCAACGCCTGGCCACCGCCTGCCGGTACAAGGGCATCACCACCTGCGCCGCCTGCATCAACTGCGCCTCGCGGTCCTCCGCCGACGGGTGCGTGCTGAGGAACTCGGGCGGCCCGCCGCCGCCGGCGGCGCGCATCTTGCGCCACAGGCTCACGGCGGCCGTGGGGTCGAAGCCCGCCCGCGCGGCCAGTTCGACGCCGATGCGATCGGCCTCCAGCTCGGCCTGCCGGCCGCGCGGCAGCGTGAGCGTGACGTCGGCCACCATGTCGCCCAGCTGCGCCAGCCCTTCATTGCCGGTCACGGCCGACAGGATGGCCAGCGGCAGTTGCTGCACCTGCTGCAGCGACACCTGCTCGCGCACGTGTTCGCGCAGCGCATGCGCCATCTCGTGCCCGATCACCGCGGCCAGCTCGGCGTCGGTGAGCTGCAGCCGGTCGAGCAGGCCCGAGTACACGCCGATCTTGCCGCCCGCCATGCAGAAGGCATTGATCTCGTTGGTGTCGAACAGGTGGGTCTCCCAGTTCCAGCGCAGCGCCTCGGGCCGGAACGCGCCGGTGGCCGGGATCAGGCGGGCAGTGATCGAGCGCACGCGCGCGACCTGGGCGGGATCCTGGTCGAGCACCCCCTTGGCCGCGGCCTCGCGCAGCAGCTCCTGGTAGGCCTGCGCCGAAGCCGCCTGGATTTCCTCGGAGCTGACCGCCATGCGCTGGGTGCGCGTGACGCCGACGGCGCCCGGCTGCGTGGTCTGCACGGTCTCGCAGCCGACGGCGCCGAGCGCCAGGGCCAGCACAGTCGCCTGCAGGAGGGCGTGGGGACGGGTGGATCGCTTCATGGCTGCCTCACCCACACGAGACCTTGGCCGACTTCACTTCCTCGAACCAGCCGAGGGCGTCGGCGTGCAGGTCGGGCACGTGCTGGCCGGGCTTGAGCAGCGAGCTGCGATCGCGGAAGTCCTCGTTGTCGAAGGTGATCACCGTGGCCTTGGGACCGACGACCGCGCTGCTCCAGTCGCGCCAGACATTGCTGGGCAGGTCCATGTTGGCCAGCTGCACCGGCCCGGCCAGCGTGACCGAGTCGCCCTTGAAGTCCTTGCTGTCGTAGAACCGCACCCAGCAGCCTTCGGCGAGCTGCGAACTGCCGCCCAGCGCCGGCGGCAGCAGCACCAGCGAAGCGGGCGGCCCGGCCGGTGGGCTGGTGCTGGAGCGCTGCGGCAACGTGCCGGCCGATCCGCTGGCCGTCGTCGATGGCGATGCACCCGGCGCGGGCGAGAGGGTGATGGTCGAGCCCGCGCCCATCGAAGCCGTATTGGACGTGCCGGGCTGGTACGCGTTGGCCATCGCCACTTGCGTGTCGAGCAGCGCGCGGTTGGCTTGCCGGATGGCCTGGTTGCGGCGCTCGCCGGCCGGCTGCTGCGCCATCGCCTGGACCGCCTGGCGCAGCTGGTCGGCCGTCTGCATCAGCCGCGTCACCGCTGCGTCGTAATCGCCGCTGCTGATGGTGCCGCTGCTGCGAAGCTCGGGCGGCAGCGACAGCATGGCCTGCTGGGTCTCCAGCAAGGCCTCATGCGCCTTGGCGATGGCGACCTCGCGATCAGGGCCGGGCGGCCGGTCCGCCAGCGCCTGGATGGCCTGCCGCAGGCGGTCGGCGCTGGCCTGCAGGTGCTGCATGGAGGGTGTGTAGACGGGCTGGGTGCCGACCACCGTGCCGCCGGGCGAGGGAGTGAGCGTGACCGCGGGACCTTGGGCCAGAGCCATGGCGCCGGCCAGTGCTGCGCCAGCCAGGACGAGGGGAGATCTGAACTGCATGTGGGCCATGCTGCGGCAGGCCGCACCAGCGCGTGTTGCATGCCGTAAAGGCAGTGAACAGTCGCACGGCTCAGCCGGACACTGCGGCGCGCAGCATGGCGCCCGTGCTTACATTTGGGCGAATGCCTGGCGGCTCAGCGGGCTGGTGTGATTCCCTCCCCCAGAGGGGGAGGGAGAAAAAGCCCAAGGTCAGCCGACCTGCACCGGCACGAACAGCGTGTTGTCGCCGCGCTGGACCAGGAGGGCCACGCTCTTGCCGCCCTTCTCCACCGCGGCGCGGGCGGCTTCGACGGTCTTCACGGGGGTGCCGTTGACCGAGACGATCACGTCGCCCGGACGCACGCCTGCCTTGGCGGCGGCGCCGGCGACCTGCTCGACCACCAGCCCGCTGCGGCCGTCCTGCTCACCCAGCGGCCGCAGGGCCAGGCCCAGCTTGCCGCCGGCAGCCGGGTTGGCGGACTCGGCCTCATCGGCGGAAGCCTGTTGCTGCTGCATGCCCGACAGGGTCGCGGTGAGGTCCATCGACTCGCCCTTGCGCCAGACCTTCAGCTGCACCTTGTCGCCCGGGTTGCGCGCGGCCAGTTGCGCCGGCAGGTCGCCCGAGGCCACCACGGCATGGCCGTCGACCGAATGGATCACGTCGCCCGCTTTCAGCCCGGCCTTGTCGGCCGCGCTGCCGGGCACCACCTGGGCGACCAGAGCACCCTCGGGCTTGGGCAGCTTGAAGGAGTTGGCCAGCGCCTGGTTGACCTCCTGCACCACCACGCCCAGGCGTGCGTGGTCGACCTTGCCGTGCGCCACGATCTGCTGCTGGATCTTGGAGGCCAGGTCGATCGGGATCGCGAACGACACGCCCTGGTAGCCGCCCGAGCGGCTGTAGATCTGCGAGTTGATGCCCACCACCTCGCCGCGCGAGTTGAACAGCGGGCCGCCCGAGTTGCCGGGGTTGATCGCGACGTCGGTCTGGATGAAGGCGACGCCGCTTCCGTCCGGCAGCGTGCGCGACTTGGCGCTCACCACGCCGGCGGTGACGGTGTTCTCGAAGCCGAACGGCGAGCCGATCGCCAGCACCCAGTCGCCCACGTCCAGGTTCCTGGTCGAGCCGAGCTTGACGGTGGGCAGGTCCTTGGCGTCGATCTTGATGACCGCGACGTCGGTCTTCTCGTCGCTGCCCAGCACCTTGGCCTTGAACTCGCGCCGGTCGGTGAGCTTGACGGTGACCTCGTCGGCGCCCTTGACCACGTGCGCGTTGGTCAGGATCAGGCCGTTCGAATCGACAATGAAGCCGGAGCCCGCGCCCCGCACCGGCACTTCGCGCTCGAAACCGGGGCCGCCGGGCTGCTGGAAGCGGCGGAAGAAGTCCATGGGATCGTCGCCGTCCATGTCCGGGGCGGCGGCCGTCTTGCGGGTGCCCGAGACCGTGATGTTGACGACGGCGGGGCCCTGCTCGCGCGTGATCTGCGCGAAATCGGGCATGCGTGCGGGCGAGTTGGCGGCTGGCTGCGTGACCGCGGCCTGCGCGGCCGGCGTGCGGTGCGCCAGTTCGACGCCGGCGCCGCCGACGATGCCGGCGGCGGCCAAGGCGAGCACGAGGGGAGCGGAACGGAAGCGGTTCATGGGGCAGTCCTCCTGGGGAGAGATTTCGATGCCCGTGAATGTGCGCCCCGGTCCTTAGGCCTCGCTTAAGGGAACTCGACCTCCACCCGCAACCCGCCCAGCCGCTCCGACTGGGCCAACCGCACCTGCGCGCCATGCCGCCGCGCGATGGCTGCCACGATCGGAAGCCCCAGACCACTGCCAGCCACATCCTGCTCGGGCGCGCGCCAGAAGCGGTCGAACACCCGCTCTCGATCGTCGGGCGGCACGCCGGGGCCGCTGTCTTCCACGGCCAGCAGTACCCCGCCTTGCGCCCCCTGCGCCAGCACGATGTCGACCTGCCCGCCCGCGGGCGCGTACTTGATCGCGTTGTCCAGCAGGTTGCGCAGCAGCGTGCGCAGGCTGTCGGCATCCCCTTGCATATCGACCAGGCCGGCCGGCGGGTCGGCGAGTCCGACATCGACATCCCTCGCCCGAGCCAGCGGCAGCACATCGGCCACCGCTTCGCGGCAAAGCGCCTGCAGGTCGATGGCGCCGGACGCGCCCGCCGGCTGCGCCTCTTCGCGCGCCAAGTCCAGCAGCTGCGTGACCAGCCCGATCGCGCGGGCGATCCCCTGCTCCAGCCGTGCCAGCGCCGCGTCTCGCGCCGGACCCGCCGGCTCGCGCTGCAGCGACTGCGCCTGCAGCTTGAGCGCGGTGAGCGGCGAGCGCAATTCATGGGCCGCGTCGGCAACGAAGCGCTGCTGCGCGGCCAGCGCTTCGCGCACGCGGCCGAACAGTGCGTTGAGGTCGCGCACCAGCGGCCGCACCTCCTGCGGCAGGCCGGCGGCATCGAGCGGCGACAGGTCCTCGGCCGGCCGCGCCGCCACTTGCCGCCGCAGCCGCTGCACCGGCGCCAGCGACAGGTCGATCACGAACCACACGGCCAGCATCAGCAGCAGCCCGAGCAGCGCCACCGGCAGCACCGCGTCCAGCGCCATGGCGCGGGCGCGGGCTTGCCGCCGATCCAGGTCCTGTGCGATCTGCACCGAGCGGTCGCCGGCGCGCAGGGTGTACAGGCGATAGCGGGTGCCGTCCACCCGGTCCTCGGAAAACCCGATCACCGCCGGCGGCGGCAGCGCCGGGCCGGCGCGGAACAGCAGCACGCCGTTGCCGGCCCAGATCTGCACCGTGAAGTCCATCTCGCCGGCGCCGGGTTGAACCGGCACGCCGGCCTGGGCCGAGCGCGCCAGCGCCTGCAACTGGGCGTCGAACAGCGCATCGGCGTTGCGCAGTGCGGTGCGGTAGGCGCTGGCCGCCTGCAGCCCGCTGGCCAGCGCCACCGCGGCCAGCACCAGCCAGAGCAGGCGCCGGCGCAGCGAGTGCGCGGGCGCGGCGGCTTCATTCGCGCGGGACAACATAGCCCAGCCCCCGCACGGTCTGGATCAGCCCCGCGCCCAGCTTCTTGCGCACGCCGTGCACGTAGACCTCCACAGCATTGCTGCTGATGTCCTCCTTCCAGCCGTACAGCTTTTCCTCCAGCTGCGCGCGCGAGAACACCACGCCCGGCCGCAGCAGCATGGGTTCCAGCACCGCCCACTCGCGCGCCGACAGCACCACCGGACGGCCGGCCAGCGTCGCTTCACGGGTCGCCGGATTGAGCGTCACGTCCTTGTGGCGGATCAGCGCCTCGCCTTGGCCGGCGCTGCGCCGCACCAGCGCGCGCAGGCGGGCCAGCAGCTCGCTGGTGTCGAAAGGCTTGACCAGGTAGTCGTCGGCGCCCGCGTCCAGCCCGGCGACCCGGTCGGCCACCGCATCGCGCGCCGTGGCCACCAGCACCGGCGCCCGGTTGCCGCGCGCGCGCAGCCGCGAGAGCACGTCCAGGCCGCTGCCCTTGGGCAAGCCCAGGTCCAGCACGACGGCGTCGTAGGTCTCGCTGGCCAGCGCCGCATCGGCCATCGCTGCGTCGCGCACCCAGTCGGCCGCCCAGTGGTCGGCGCGCAGGGCACCCTGCACGGCCTCTCCGATCATGCGGTCGTCCTCGACCAAAAGCACGCGCATGCCAGGCCCGTCCGTGGAAAAGGTCGATGCTGCGGCCGGCGCCGGCGCAGCCGTGTAGGAACGCGCCGGGTCCCGGCCGGCGCCGCTTCGACCCGCTGCGCTGCACGCAGTTCCGCCGCGATGGGCCGGGAATGCCCGGTACCCCGGATGCTTTTGTGCAAATACAGTGGGCGGATGAACCCATCCTCTTCTGCCCGTGCCGAGCCCATCGCCGGCGTGCTGGCCGGCCTGGTGGCCGGCGCCGCCTACCTGCTGGCGCAAATGGCGTTCGCCGCCACCGTGCAGGGCGGCGTCGGCTGGGAGCCGCTGCAACGCACGTCGGCCATGTTGCTGGGCGACGGCGTGCTGCCGCCGCCGGCCGAAGTCGACCTGACCATAGCCGGCTTCGGCGTGCTGATCCACATGGCGCTGGCGATCAACTTCGGCCGCGTGGTCGACCTGGTGGTGCGCGACCGCGACCTGCCCGCCGCCTGCCTGCGCGGCGCCCTGGTCGGCCTGGCCCTGTACGCACTGAACTTCTGGGTCATCGCGCCCATGCTGTTCCCCTGGTTCGAGAACAACCGCGGGCTCACCACCATCGTCGACCACCTGCTGTTCGGCGGCGTTGCCGGCGCGGTCTACGTGCAGATCCGCGCCTGGATGCAGGGGCGCCGGGCGGCGTTGCAGCACGCCTGACGGCGCGCGCCGCGCCGAGTGCCCCGCGGCCGGCGCCGGGCGGCACGGCTGCCTATCATTGCGCGCATGTCCACCCTTCGCCGCGCGGCCCGGGCCGCGCCGACACCGGCGCCCGAACTCTCCCCGTCCGCCCTGCGCGTGCTGCGGCAGTTCCGCATCGTCGTCAACAGCGTCAAGTCGCACTTCCGGTCGGTCGAGACCAAGGCCGGCGTGTCGGGGGCGCAGCTGTGGGCGCTCAGCGTGATCGGCGATTCGCCCGGCATCGGCGTCAGCCGGCTCGCCCGCACCATGGACATCCACCAGTCCACCGCCAGCAACCTGCTGCGCCCGCTGCTGGCCCAGGGCCTGGTGCTGTCCGACCGGGTCGCGACCGACAGGCGTGCCGTGCACCTGAGCCTGTCCCCGGCCGGCGCCCGCATCCTGAAGAAGGCGCCCGGCCCCTTCAGCGGCGTGCTGCCGCAGGCGCTGACGGAACTGGACCCGCGAACCCTCGCGCGCCTGGATCGCGACCTCGGCCTGCTGATCGAGCGCCTGGGCGCCGACGGCAAGGCGGGCAAGATCCCGTTGTGGCAGACGACGCGCTGATGGCGCCGGCTGAGCCAGCCTCCGGTGCATGATGGCGGCCTGGACCAGAACAGGAGCCTTCCCATGGAAACACCCCAGGAACACGAAGAACCCGCCGCCGCGTCGCCCTCCACCGCGGAGCCGCGCAACGCCTTCCTGGAAGAGAAGGCCTTCAAGTCGCGCACGGTGCTGCTGTTCGGCGAGGTCAGCGACCGCTCGGCCGCCGACATCGCGCGCCGCCTGATCGCGCTGGACGCCGAATCGGACAAGCCGATCGACATGCTGGTCAGCTCGCCGGGCGGCCACCTGGAGTCGGGCGACGCCATCCACGACATCATCCGGTTCATAGCCGCGCCGGTGAACATGATCGGCACCGGCTGGGTCGGCAGCGCCGCCACCCACCTGTACCTGGCGGTGCCGCGCGAGCGGCGCTTCTGCCTGCCCAACACACGCTTCCTGATCCACCAGCCCAGCGGTGGCGCCGGCGGGCCGGCCAGCGACATCGCCATCCACGCCCGCGAGATCATCAAGGCGCGCGAGCGCATCGCGCAGACCATCTCGCGCGAAACCGGCAAGCCGCTCGACAGCGTGCTGAACGACATCGAGCGCGACCGCTGGCTGTCGGCCGAGGAAGCGATCGACTACGGGCTGGTGGGCCGCATCATCCAGAACAAGTCGGAACTGCGCCGCTGAGGGCGCTGCAACTCCGATCGAGCCGGGCAGTACCCGGCTTTTTTCTTGCCCGCGCGCGGCTGAGAGTTCGCGAGCAAAAGTAACTTCTGCTGCCGGGTGCCGAAGTTACAGCTCGTGCATTCTTCACTGCCGCGAATCGCCTCCGCCACACGCGCCACATCCGCGAAGCCTCATCCATTGGCGCGGATGAGTCAATCGGAGCGGATAGCTCGGCCATTGCGCCGAATGGCTGAGTAAAAGGCGCCACTGCCGGGTTGCGCCGCGCGCAAGCGCCAGTGAAGCAACTCACGAAGTTGGTTACCTGTGTAGGCCGGCGACCTACGCCGCTGTCGGACACCTCCTACTACATTCGCGCCTCCTGCTGAGGTCGGGCCGGTGCTTTGAACCACGATCCGGACGCATCCGGAATCTCTGGAAGGCACACGCCGCCCGCCTGGCATTCCTGTCAACACGGGGCAGAGGACGGAGATGCGGGAGCGCTCGCCGATGCCCCTCTTACATCTGGTTGTTGGAAATGAAGAGGCGCATATTCATCCAGGGTGGCTCGGCCGCCTTCGCGACGACTCTCGCAGCATGCGGCGGCGGTGGCGGCGGTGTCGCCGGCGACACGCCCCTGGGCACCGAACTGCTGGACGACGAACTGGCCAAGCGGCCGGCGAACAAGCCGCTACCTCCCGGCCA
>JAKFEA010000172.1:0-3650 GCA_036675905.1 Acidovorax sp.
CCCGTGTCATCCCGGCGAACGCCGGGAACCATCTCCTGCGCTCTGAATACCAGCGGCGCGTGTTCGACGCGCGCGGGATGGATTGCGGGTCAAGCCCGCAATGACAAAAATCCGTGTCACCCCGGGGAACGACAAAAACCCGTGTCATCCCGGCGAACGACAAAAACCCGTGTCATCCCGGCGAACGACAAAAACCCGTGTCATCCCGGCGAACGACAAAAACCCGTGTCATCCCGGCGAACGCCGGGAACCATCTCCTGCGCTCTGAATACCAGCGGCGCGTGTTCGACGCGCGCGGGATGGATTGCGGGGCAAGCCCGCAATGACATGCAGGGGCGTGCTTGCCTTCGGGCCTACTTAACCACCAACGCATTCAACCGCGCCAGATCCTCCGGCGACAGCGTCCCATTCGCCTGCCGCAGCCGCAGGTGGCCGAGCAGCACGTTGTAGCGGGCCTGGGCCAGGTCGCGCTTGGTCTGGAACAACTGGCTCTGGGCGTTGAGCACGTCGATGTTGATGCGCACGCCGACCTGGTAGCCCAGGCGGTTGGCGTCCAGCGCCAGCTGGCTCGAAGCCTCGGCGGCCTCCAGCGCACGCACCTGGCCCTGGCCGGAGAGCACGCCGAAGTAGGCGGTGCGGGTGGCCTGGGCCACGCTGCGGCGCGCGGCGTCCAGGTCGGCGCGGGCCTTTTCTTCCAGCGACAGGGTCTCGCGGATGCGGTTCTGGGTGGCGAAGCCGGCGAACAGGGGCAGGTTGAAGGTCACGCCCAGCTGGCCCACGTTGCTGCGGTTGTCCAGGGTGCTGGTGGTGCTGCCGCCCAGGTTGCGCTGCACGCCGTAGCTGGCGGTCAGGTCCAGCGTGGGCTTGTGGCCGGCCTTGGCCTTCTCGATCTCCCACTCGGCGATGTCCACCGCCGTGCGCGCCTGCTGGATGGCGGGGCTGGCGGCCTCGGCCTGCGACACCCAGGCCTCGGCGCTGGCGGGCTCGGGCGCGGGCACGTTCAGCGGTGCGGCCACGGGCAGCGGCTGCGCATCGGGCTTGCCGGTCAGCGTTTCCAGCGCCAGCCGGCGCACGCGCAGGTCGTTCTCGGCCTGGATCTCCTGGGCCGTGACCAGGTCGTAGCGGGCCTGCGCCTCCCGGGTGTCGGTGATGGTGGCGGTGCCGACCTCGAAGTTGCGCTTGGCCGAAGCCAGCTGCTCGGCCACGGCGGTCTTCTGCGCGCGCACGAAGGCCAGCGTGTCCTGCGCCGCCAGCACGTCGAAATAGGCCTGGCTCACGCGCACGATCAGGTCTTGCGCGGCGGTGGTCAGCTGCGCCTGCGCCAGGTCGGCCTGCAGCTGGCCCTGCTGGTACGTGGCCCAGTTGGCCGGCCGGTACAGCGGCTGCGATGCGGCGATGCTGGCGGTCTGGGTGCCGAAGCTGCGGTCGGTGGGCGGCGTGTTGACGTCCAGGCTGGAGCGGCTGACGGTGGACGACAGGTTGGCGCTGGGCAGGATGCCGGCGCGGGCCTGCTCGGCGCGCGCCAGGTTGGCGTCGTACTGCGCCTTGGCCGATTGCCAGGCGGCGTCGTGCGCGCGCGCCGATTCGTACAGCTCCAGCAGGCTCTGTGCGGCCACCGGGCCGGCCGCGAACGCGGCGACCAGGGCCGCTGCCAGGGGAAGTCGCCGCGAAGCTGTCATTCGTCCGTCCTTGCTTTCGTCTTGTTCGTTCGGTTCGGTCGTGCGCCGCGTCAGTAGAGCGGCACGCTGGGGTCGCGCTCGCGCGACCAGGCGTCGATGCCGCCGGCGATGTTGGCCACGCGCTCGAAGCCGTTGCTCGCCAGGAACATCGCCACGCGCTGGCTGCGCGCGCCGTGGTGGCACAGGCAGGCCACGGGGCGATCGGCGTCCAGTTCGGCCAGGCGCGCGGGGACTTCGTTCATGGGGATGGTGACGAGGTCGAAGCCTTGCTGCGGGGGGATGCTGGCGGCGCGCAACTCGGGTGCCTCGCGCACGTCCAGCACGACGCCGCTGCCGCCCTGCGCGGCCAGCCAGGCGTCGAGGTCGGTGGGGCGGATTTGGTCGATCATCAGAACTTGAACCGCGAAGGCTCGGGGAAGTGCAGCAGGCGCGGGGCCACCGTGTCCCAGGGCTGGGCGGTGGTGAAGGCGGCTTCGCCGGTGCGGGTGAGGAAGGTGGCGCGCATCATCGGCTCGTCGCCGACGATGGTGGCCAGCCGGCCGCCGATCTTCAGTTGCTGCAGCAGGGCCTCGGGCACTTCGGCCACCGAGCCGCTGAGCAGGATGACGTCGAACGGGCCCTCCGCGGCCAGCCCGCGGGAGCCGTCGCCTTCGCGCACTTCGACGTTGTGCACGCCGGCCAGGTGCAGGTTGTTGCGGGCCGTGCGCACCAGCTCGGGCTCGATCTCCACGGTGATCACGCGCTGGGCGCGGGCGGCCAGCAGCGCAGCCATATGGCCGGAGCCGGTGCCGATTTCCAGCACCTTCTCGTGCCCTTCGAGCTTGCAGTCCTGCACCAGGCGGGCCTCGACCTTGGGTTCCAGCATGACCTGGCCTAGCCGCAGGGCCTCGTCGAAGGTGCCGCGCAGCGGGATCATCATGTCGACGAAGGCCAGGGCCTTGTGCTCGGGCGGCACGAACTCCTCGCGCCGGACCTGCGCCAGCAGTTGCAGGATCTGATCGTCGAGCACGTCCCAGGGGCGGATCTGCTGCTCGATCATGTTGAAGCGGAGGGTTTCGAGGAGGGGCAGGGGGGTCATGTTGTTCTCGGGAGAGGGGGCGGGGGGCGAAGGGGGAATTCTAGGAAACCGGCGGAAACCTCAACTTGTCATGGCGGGCTTGACCCGCCATCCATCACCTGTGCGCTGAACACGTGCGGAGGTGCGCTGAGCGCGGGGGATGGATCCCGGCTTTCGCCGGGATGACATGTGGGGTCGGGATGACCTGCCCTTTGCCGGCGCAAGCCGCGCAACCAGGCCGCGAAATCATCCAGGTAGCAATACACCACCGGCACCACCACCAGCGTCAGCAGCGACGAAGTGATCACGCCGCCGATCACCGCCTGGCCCATGGGGGCGCGCTGCTCGGACCCTTCGCTCAGCGCGAAGGCGAGCGGCAGCATGCCGAAGATCATCGCCAGCGTGGTCATCAGGATGGGACGCAGCCGCACCCGCGCGGCCATCAGCAGCGCCTCGGACCGCTCCATGCCCTGCTCTCGCATGCGGATGGCGAAATCCACCAGCAGGATGGCGTTCTTGGTCACCAGTCCCATCAGCATGACGATGCCGATGATGGAGAACATCGAGATCGTGGAGCCGAACAGCATCAGCGCCAGCACCACGCCGATCAGCGTGAGCGGCAACGACGTCATCAGCGCCAGCGGCTGCAGGAAGCTCTTGAACTGGCTGGCCAGGATCATGTAGATGAAGATCACCGCCATCGCCAGCGCCGACACCGCATAGGCGAAGGACTCGGCCATGTTCTTGGCGGAGCCGCTGAACTGCCAGCGGTAGCCGGGCGGAAAGGCGATGCCCTCCAGCTGCTTCCTGATATCGGCCGACACCTCGCCGGCTGCGCGGTCGTGCGTGTTGGCGTTGATCGCGACCTCGCGCGTCAGGTCGCGCCGGTTGACCTGGTTGGGGCCGGTGCCTTC
>JAKFEA010000173.1:0-5081 GCA_036675905.1 Acidovorax sp.
CCCACGCACCGCAACGCGGCCACCCTGGGCGGCAACCTGTGCCAGGACACGCGCTGCGTCTTCTACAACCAGAGCGCCTGGTGGCGCGCCAGCAATGGCTGGTGCCTCAAGCGCGGCGGCACGCGCTGCCACGTCGCGCCGCAAGGCAACCGCTGCCATGCGGCGTTCTGCTCCGACCTGGCCCCGGTGCTGATGGCGGCCGGCGCGGAAGTCGAGGTGGCCAGCCATGCCGGCTCGCGCCGCCTGCCCCTGCACGAGCTGTACCGCGACGACGGCGCCGCCCACCTGGCGCTGGCGCCGGGCGAGCTGCTGGTGCACGTCCGCGTTCCGGCGCTTGCCGCGGGTGTGCGGGTCGCCTTCGACAAGGTGCGCAGCCGCGGCGGCATCGATTTCCCGCTGGCGTCGGTGGCGGTGGCGGCGGCCGTCGAAGGTAGCCGCGTGCAATCGCTGCGCGCGGCCGTGTCCGGCACCGGCTCCTGGCCGGTGCTGCTGGCCGGCACCGCCGAACTGGAAGGCAGCGTGCTGGACGAAGCGCTGCTCGCCAAGCTGCGCCAGCTGGTGCAGCGCCAGGTCCAACCCATGCGCAGCACGGTGACGCCGGCGCAGTACCGGCGCGATGCCGCCGCCGCGCTGGCGGGCCGGCTGCTGCAATCGCTGGCGGACTGAACGCGCGTCCGGAGGACCTCTCCATGCCCGAGCCCGCCGATCGCATCAACGCCGCCGTCCTGCTGCTGGCGCGCGGCGGGCCCTCGCAGCCGGCCCTGGCGTGCGACGGGGACGTGCTCGATTACGCCGGGCTGCGCGAGCGGGTCGCACGGGCCGCCGGCGTATGGCAGGACTTCGGCGTCGAAGCCGGTGAAGTGGTGCTGCTGCGCCTGCCGGCCGGCCTGGAGCGCACCGTCGTCCTGCTCGGCGCCATCTGGGCCGGCGCGGTGCCGGTTCCGCTGGGGGACGACGATGACCACCGCGGCCATCCCTGGGATGCGCATGCACCGACGCGATTCATCCTGGCTCAATCGCGCGCCGGCTATGCCTCGGCCTGGCGCGACAGCGTGCTCACCCTGCTGGAGTGGCGGCGCTGCCTGGCAGAAGCCGGCGCGGCCGAACCGGTGGCCCTGCCGGCGCAGGCGCCTTGCTGCTGGACCGAACCGCGGCGCCGAGGGGGCGACGGCGCCCGGTTGCTGCGGCATGCCTTCGCACAGCTGCCGGCGCGCGAAGCGGCGGCAGCTGCGGGTGAAGCTGTCGATGCGCCGACCACGCTGGCGCTGCTGCGGGCGCTGCGGCGCGGCGCCACGGCCGTGATCCGGGAGCCGGCCGACGCCCCCACCATGCGACGCCCGGGCGTGCCGCAGGCGATGGCCCTGTCATGAACGACGCCACCACTCCCCGCAGCTGGACCGAGGGCGAGCTCGAACACCTGGACGTGCGCGGCCTGCCGCCACCCCAGCCGCTGGTGATCATCCTGCGCTGCCTGCGGCAGGGCGGGCGCACGGCGCCGCTGCTGGTGCACCTGGAACGCGACCCCGTCATGCTGTATCCGGAGCTGGCCGAGATCGGCTGGGAAGGCGTGCGACAACCGGGCGCACCCGGCGACGTGCGGCTGCTGCTGAAGGCTTTGGGATGACTGCAATCGGCGGCGCCTTCCTCGGCGGCGCCAGCGGGCGCCTGCTGCCGGCCTCGGTGCCGCTGCGCTTCTTCGGCGCGGCGGCGGGCTGCCATGTGCTGGCTTGGCTGGCGCTGGCCCTCGCGCCCGGCGACTGGCTGGGTTTTGAGGGCGGGCTGGGCTGGCCGCTGGCGGCGCTGCACCTGTTCACGCTGGGCGTGTTCGGGATGACGGCGCTCGGCGCCGCGGCGCAACTGCTGCCGGTGGCCACGCGCCAGGCGCCCGTGGGTGAGCGCGCACTGGCGGCGATCTGGTGGTTCTACAACGGCGGCCTGGCGCTGCTGGCCCTCGGCATGGGGCTGGCGCGCCCGCCCTGGTTGCTGGCCGGCGGCATCGCAGTCGGCACGGCATTGGGTGCGTGGGCGCTGCTGGTCGCGCGCCACCTGCTGGGCGCGCGCGGCATGCCGGGGGTGCTGGCGCATGCCTGGGGCGCGCTGGCATCGCTGGTCGTGCTGCTGGCGTCGGCGCTGCTGCTGGTCGCCGGCTGGCAAGGCTTCGCCGTTCCTTCGCGCGCCGACCTGCTGCCGCTGCACCTGCTGTTCGCGCCCTTCGGCTTCATGGGGCTGCTGGTGCTGGGGCTGTCGTACATCCTGGTGCCGATGTTCACGCTGGCGCACCCGACGCCGAAGGAGTCGTCGCAGCTGGCCTCTTTCGCGCTGGTCGCGACGGGGCTGCTGCTGGGGGCGGCTGCGGTCGTCGCGCCCGAATCGGGCCTGCTTCGTGCGGCGGCATGGGCGTGCGGCTTCACGGGCGTGCTGCTGCACCTGGTGCTGATGCGGCGAGCGATCACGCAAGGCATGCGCAAGTCGCTCGGCCGCTCCTTCGTGATGCTGCACGTGGGCTGGGGGGCGCTGCTGCTCACCTTGGTGCTGGGCGGCTTGCTGTGGGCCGGCTTCGACGGGCCGCGGCTGCGCGCCGGCTTCGCGCTCGCGCTGCTGGCCTGGCTGCTGAGCATGGTGCTGGGCTTCATGCAGCGCATCCTGCCTTTCCTGGCGGCGCTGCACGCGGCGGCGGGGCGGCGGCGCGGGCCCACGGCCTCGTCGCTGACGCACGAGCCCTCGCTGCGCGCGCACTTCGCCTGCCATGTCGCCGCGCTGGGCTTGCTGGCGCTGGCGGTCGTGCTGCAAGTGCCGCTGCTGGCACGCGCGGCCGCCCTCGTCGGGCTGGCGGGTGCGTGTGCGTTCGCCGCCTTCCATGTCCACCTGCTGCGGCGCCTGCGTGCCGCGAAGAATTGAAGCAGGACAAGGCGGCGGCGACGCCTTGTGCCTATCGTTGATCGCCCGGAAGTCCTCGAGGAGACGCATTCATGACCACCACCCAAGTCGGACGCATGCTGGATGAAGAGCACCGCACCAACCTCGACCTGCTGTCGCGCGTCGAGCAGGCGATCGGCCGCGCGCCGGGCGTCAGCGACGAACTGACCACCCTGCTGCAGCGTTTCGCCCACGCGATGGAGTTCGACATCGGCCGCCACTTCCAGTTCGAGGAGGAGTTCCTGTTCCCGCGCATGGCGGAGGCGGGCGACGGCGCCATGGCCGAGCTGATGACCGAAGAGCACCAGTCCATCCGCGAGGTCGCCGCCGATCTGCTGCCCCTGGTGCGCGCCGTCGCCGCCGGCCATGTCGACGAGGAGTCCTGGGACCGGCTGCGCATGCTCACGCTGGAACTGGTGGAGCGCCAGGTGAGCCACATCCAGAAGGAGACCATGGCGCTGCTGCCGCTGCTGGACGACCTGCTGGACCCGAACACCGACGGTGAGCTCGCGCTGGAGTACGCGGCGGAGGCTTGAAAGGCTAGAGCCCGAGTGCGTCGCACAAGCGATTCGCTCGCTCGCGCACTCCCGCATCCATCTCGATAGTCCTCCCCCACTCGCGGCTCGTCTCCCCCGGCCACTTGTTGGTCGCATCCATCCCCATCTTGCTGCCCAGCCCCGGCTCGGGTGAGGCGAAGTCGAGGTAGTCGATCGGCGTGCGCTCGACCAGCATGGTGTCGCGCGCGGGGTCCATGCGGGTGGACATGGCCCAGACCACTTCGCGCCAGTCGCGCACGTCCACGTCGGGGTCCACCACGATCACGAACTTGGTGTAGAGGAACTGCCGCAGGTGGCTCCACACGCCCATCATCACGCGCCGCGCATGGCCGGGATAGGCCTTGCGGATCTGCACCACGGCCACGCGGTAGCTGCAGGCTTCGGGCGGCAGGTGGAAGTCGGTGATCTCGGGAAAGGCGCGCTGCAGCAGCGGCACGAACAGCTCGTTCATCGCCAGCCCCAGCACCGAGGGCTCGTCGGGCGGCTTGCCGGTGTAGGTGGAGTGGTAGATGGGCTCGCGCCGCATCGTCATGCGCTCCACCGTCAGCACCGGGAACTCGGCCCGCTCGTTGTAGTAGCCGGTGTGGTCGCCGTACGGCCCCTCCAGCGCATGCTCGTAGCCGCTGGCGTGCGACGCGTCGGGCCGGATGTGCCCTTCCAGCACGATCTCGGCCGTGGCAGGCACCACCAGCGGCACGCCGAGGGCCGGCGTGACCTCGCTGCGGCTGCCGCGCAGCAGGCCGGCGAACTGGTACTCCGACAGCGAGTCCGGCACCGGCGTGACGGCGCCCAGCAAGGTGGCCGGATCGGCGCCCAGCGCCACGGCCACCGGGTACGGCTCGCCCGGATGCGCCAGGCCGTGGTCGCGGAAGTCCAGCGCGCCGCCGCGGTGCGGCAGCCAGCGCATGATGAGGCGGTTGCGTGCCAGCACCTGCTGGCGGTAGATACCCAGGTTCTGGCGCGGCTTGTGCGGCCCGCGCGTGACCACCAGTCCCCAGGTGATGAGCGGCGCGACATCGTCCGGCCAGCAGTGCTGCACTGGCAGCGCTCCCAGGTCGACTTCGCCCCCTTCCAGCACCCGCTCCTGGCAGGCCGCGCCGGACACCTGGCGCGGGTTCATGTGCCACAGGCGGCGCAGCAGCCCACCCACGCCCATCATCTCCTTGAATCCCTGCGGCGGCGAGGGCTCGCGCAGGCGCGCCAGCAGCTCGCCGATGGGTCGCAACTCCCGCAGGTCGGACACGCCCATCGCGCGCGCCACCCGCTGCGGCGTGCCGAACAGGTTGGCCAGCACCGGCATCGAGTGGCCGGTGGGCCGCTCGAACAGCAGCGCAGGCCCGCCGGCGCGCAGCACGCGGTCGCACACCGCCGTCATCTCCAGCACCGGTGACACCGGCTCCGCGATGCGGCGCAGTTCGCCGTCGGCTTCCAGCTGCCCCATGAACTCGCGCAGGTCGCGGTACACGAGTGGGCTCAAGCGCCGGTCGGCAATCCGGCCCAGCGCGCCGACAGCGAGTGCGGCACGTCCAGCAGGTCCAGCACGCGGGCGACGGTATGGTCGACGATGTCGTCGACGCTGCGCGGACGCGTGTAGAACGCCGGCACCGG
>JAKFEA010000174.1:0-1560 GCA_036675905.1 Acidovorax sp.
TTCGTTGCGCGGCGCTTCCAGCAATGCGGCGTGGATGCGGTCGAGTTCCTGCAGCGCGGTTTGCTGGGCCGGGTCGTGCTGCCATTCGCCGCGGGCGACGCCGGCCGCGTAGGCCGACGACGGGATGCTGCCGTCACTCATGCCGCTGCGGCGGGCAGGTACGGGCGCACGCCGCTCTTGATCGCGCCGCGCAGGTCCATCAACCGGCGGTGGAAGAAGTGGCCGGCATCGGGCATGCGCACCAGTTCCGGCGGCGGCTTGAGCTGCTCGACCCAGGCGTAGACCGCCTGCGGATCGACGATCTCGTCGGCCTCGCCCTGGATCACCAGCCACGGGCAGTTGGGATGCACGACCTGGCTGAAGTCCCAGCTGCGTCCCACCGGCGGCGCGATCGAGAGCAGCAGGCCGGCTTGCGCCTCCGCCGCCACGCGCAGCGAGACATAGGCGCCGAAGCTGAAACCGGCCAGCCACAGCGCATGTTGCGGATACTGCGCGCGCGCCCAGGCGATCACGGCGCGCAGGTCGTCGACTTCACCTTCGCCATCGTCGAAAGTGCCCTCGGATTGCCCGATCCCGCGGAAGTTGAAGCGCACGCTGATGGCGCCGCATTCGCGCAGCGCGCGCGCGGCCATCGTCACCACCTTGTTGTGCATGGTGCCGCCCTCGGTCGGCAGCGGATGGCAGACGATCGCCAGCACCGGCAGCGCCGGTGCGTCGGCTTCGGGCTGATCGAGTGCGATCTCGAGCCGGCCCGCCGGCCCGTCGAGCAGCAGGCTCTGGTCGGCAGTGGCGGGCCTGGCGGCGCTTGCCGGGGGGGTGCCCGAGGGATTGGAGGGCGTGGTCATGCGCGGATCATGCCTCAGCGCCATGCTGCGAACCGCATGCCGGGACCGCATGCGATGACATCAACGCGTGCCGCGCAGGCTGAAGCCGAGCAACAGCGGGTCGTGGTCGGAACTGCCCCAGGGCCCGGCGCCGCCGGCGCGATAGCCGCTGGCCGCTGGTTCGTCGGCGTTGACATGCCATTCCGCGGCGGCGGACAGGCGCCCGGCCAGCGCGGGGCTGAGCAGGGCGTGGTCGAGTCGGCCGGACTGGGAATCGAAGACGTAGCTATAGGGGTCGGCGACGTTGGCCGCTTTTAGTGCATCGACCCAGCCGGAAGCCCGCAGCACCCGCACCGGGTCTTCTTCGGCGTAGGCATTCAGATCGCCGATGATCAGCGCCAGATCGCTACCTGATCCTGTCGGGTCCGTACGCAGCCAGGCATCCAGCCGTTGCGCGGACGCGGTGCGCAGGGCGTTCCAGCAGGCTTGGCCGTCGTGCTGGTCGAGATCGGCGCCGGTCGCTTCCGAACAGCCCTTGGACTTGAAGTGGTTGGCGACCACGGTGAAGACCGGGCCATCGTTGGCCTCGCCCTGCACCGGTTCGAACGCCTGTGCCAGCGGCGCCCGGCTGCGGGTGCCGAACGGCCCGGCCACCAGCGTCGCCGGCGCGCCGACCGCGGCGACCCGCGACGCCCGATAGACCAGTCCGACCCGGATCTCGTCCGGCCCGGGCCCC
>JAKFEA010000175.1:0-2538 GCA_036675905.1 Acidovorax sp.
GCCTGGACCTCGATGCCGGTGGCCTGTACTGGACCGGTGCGGTCACCGCCTTCGGTGTGAGTGCGATCAGCCTGGGCCTGGGCGCGCGTTACCTGCTCGGTCAGATGCAACTGGCGCCGGCGCAATTGCTGCGCAGCGGCGCCTGAGGCGCTTCACTCGCCCGATCCCGTGGCCCGCGCAACCTCCCACACCCGAAACGCCGGCCTGTCCGGAAAGCTCCGCCTGAGCAAGGGCATTGCCACGTTGTAGACCGCAATGCCGTTCATGGTCTTTCCTTCCAGCGAGCCGCGATGTGCATGGCCGTGGAAGACGGCGTTCACCGGCTGGCGCAGCAGCGGGTCTTCGAGCCGGCTGGTGCCGAGGAAGGGGTAGATCTCCACCGGCTCGCCCTCCACCGTCGCCTGGATCGGCGAGTAGTGCAGCAGCGCGATGCGCTGCGGCGTGCGCAACTTGGCGAGCGCCGATTCGAGCTTCAGGGCCTCCTGGATCGCCTCGTTCACGAAGAGCTTGATCGCGCTCTCGCCCCACGGGCCCAGCGCGCCGCGCCCGAAGCCGCCCGAAAAGCCCTTGGCGCCGGCGATGCCCACGCCATGGATCTCGCAGGCTTCGCCGTCGAGCACCTGCACGCCGGCTTCGCCGAGGATGCGGCGCACCTCGTCCGGCTGCCCCGACTCGAAATCGTGGTTGCCGAGCACTGCCACGACGGGCAGCTTGGCGGCGCCCAGTTCGTCGGCCAGCACGTGGGCTTCCTCCGGCAGGCCGTAGTCGGTGAGGTCGCCGCACAGCAGCAGCGCATCGGCCGCCCGGGCTGCCTGCGCGAACAACTCGCGCAGCGCACCGGCCGAGTCTTTCGTGCAATGAAGATCGCCGACGGCGGCGAAGCGGATCGTTTTCTGGTTCGAGGACATGGTTCTTTCCTGTCGGCGCTCCTGCCTGGGCCCGAACTCCCGGCGAAAAGCCCGAACCGCTCCGCAGCAGGCGGCGCGCCCGACACCGCTGCGGCGATTCCGGCGCTCGAGGAACATGCTTTGCTGGGGCCTGTTCACGCGGTCCTTCGCGTTCACATCACTCTTGACCCACCCGACCGTTTGCACGCCATGCCCGAAGTCCCTTCGATGTCCTCGTCCGGCGAATTCGATGCGGACTCCACCGCTTTTTACCGGCGTGTCCTGAGCATCCTGAACGCCTCGGGGGTGCCCTTTCTCGTCGGCGGGGCCCTGGCGTGCACGTGCTACACGGGCATCGAGCGGCACACCAAGGACGTGGATCTGTTCATTCGCGGCGGCGATTTCCCGCGAGTGCGCGAGGTGCTGCTGCAGGCAGGCCATGACACCGAACTCACCTATCCGCACTGGCTGGCCAAGGTGCGCGGCGGCGACTATTTTCTCGACCTCATCTTCAGTTCGGGCAACGGCGTCTCGGCGGTGGACGACGCGTGGTTCGAGCACGCGATCAGCGCGGAGCTGCTGGGCCTGGCGGTGAGGATCGCCCCAGCGGAGGAAACGATCTGGTCCAAGGCCTTCGTGATGGAACGCGAGCGCTACGACGGGGCCGACATCGCGCACCTGCTCTACGCCTGCGCCGAGCGGCTCGACTGGCCGCGCCTCGTCGAGCGCTTCGGGCCGCATTGGCGGGTGCTGCTGAGCCACCTCGTGCTGTTCGGCTTCGTCTATCCCGACCGGCGCGGGAGCGTGCCGGCCTGGGTGATGGACCGGCTGCTCGATCGCCTGCGCGAGGAACAGCAGGCGCCGCCGCCGGCCGAGCAGGTGTGCCAGGGCACGCTGCTGTCGCGCGAGCAGTATCTCGACGATATCGAGCAGCAAGGCTTGCGGGACGCGCGGCTCGCGCCGCTGGGCCAGATGGCGCCGCGGGAGGTGGCGGTGTGGACCGAGGCCATTCCCGATCGGCAGGCGGGCGAGTAGCGCGGCCGCCGGTGCCACACGCGGCGGCGCGCGGGGCAAGCGCAGCCTGCTGCCCCACCGAACCGGATGCCGAAGAACTCGCGAACGGCCTGTCGGCGAACGCAGGCGTAGGCTATGGTTTCCAAACAGCGTCGGACCGACGCGTCCTGCCACGCCGAATCCGCACCGCTTCTGCCGACCGAGGTTTCGCCATGAGCATCATCACCACGAACCGCAAACTGACCGCCGCTTTCTGCGCTGCGCTTGCCGTGCTGCTGGCGGGCGCGATGAGCCCGGCACAGGCGGGAGGCCGCCACGGCGGCCACGGCTCCGGCTACAGCGGCAAACAACACGGCGGCCACGGGGCGCACGGCCACCACGGCCACCGGCACGCCGGGCACCGCCACTCCGGCCGCTGGCGCGGTGGCGTGAGCATCGGAATCGGCGTCGGCGCCATCGGCTACGGCTACGGTCATGGATACGGCTGGCCCTGGTGGACGCCGGGCTACGGCGTGGTGCTGCCGCCGCCGGTCGTCTACATGGATCGGCCGAGGACCGAACCGCCGCCCGAACCGCTGGCCAAGGGCCCGCCCGATCCGATCTTCTATCCGCGCCACGGCCAGAGCGCCGAGCAGAC
>JAKFEA010000176.1:0-9501 GCA_036675905.1 Acidovorax sp.
GGGGGCCGGGCGCGGTGCCGGCGCCTTGCGCGGCGCAGGCGCCGGAGCCGGCCGGGGCGGGGGCGGCGCAGGGGGTGGTGGCGCGGGAGGAGGGGGGGCCGGCACCACGGGTTGCGCCGGAATGATCTCGCTGAGGACCTGCACCGGCACCACGATCTCCGGCGGCTCGCGCCGGATCAGGCCATGCTGCAGCGCCCACAGCGCCGCGACGTGCGCCAGCAGCACGCTGGCCGCGACGGCGGCATTTCGGCGACGGAAGGGCAGGGAAATCGGTAGCATCGACAGGCGCGAGGGCGTGGCGGGGCTCAGTCGCGCAAAGCCCACCATGCAGCGCCCAGCACCAGCGGCAGTATCAGGCCAAGGAGGACGAACAAGCCCATGCGCCGCCTCCGCAGCCGCAGCCCTCATGCTGCACCGCTGCTACCGGCGCCGCCGCGTTGCATTGCGCGACCACGTCCCGGGCGCAAGTCTCGCACCGGCCGCACTGGGTGGCGACGCCCAGCTCGAACTGGATGTCGTCGAAGCTCATCCCGGCCCGGGCGTGGCGGGAGATCTCGCGGTCGGAAACTCGGCGGCAGACACAAACGATCATGGCGGGGTACTGCGATGGTGCGGGATGCGATGAGGTGGATTTTAAATGCGAATCGCTCGCATTTGCAATGACTATCGTCAACTCCCTTGCTTCAGGTGTCCGACCACATGCGCAGCAGGTTGTGGTAGGTGCCCATCAAGGAGACGGTGGCAGGGCTGTCGCCGGCCGATTGCCGCAGCTGGATGAGCGCGTCGTCCAGTTCCAGCAGCAGCCGGCGCTGCTCGGATGAGCGCACCAGGCTTTCGACCCAGAAGAAGCTGGCCAGCCGGGCGCCGCGCGTGACGGGCCGCACTTCGTGGACGCTGGTGCCGGGATACAGCACCGCGTGGCCGGCCGGCAACTTGACGGCCTGCTCCCCGTCCGGGCCGTGCATCACCAGTTCGCCGCCGTCGTAGTCCTGCGGGTCGCACAGGAACACCGTGCAGGACAGGTCGGTGCGCACGCGCACCCCGCCTTCGACGAACCGGATGGCGCCGTCCACGTGCGGGCCGTAGCGGTCGGCCGCCGGCGAGTACCGGTTGAATCGCGGCGGGAAGATCCGCTTGGGCAGCGCGGCCGCGAGAAACCTCGGCGACCGGTCCAGGGCTGCCAGCAGCAGTTGCTGCAAGGCCTGCGCGGCCTCGCAGGAGGGCGGCAGCTGCTCGTTGCGCTTGGCCTGCACCGCCTGTTCGCCCGCGCCCGCGCGGCCATCGGTCCAGGGCGCGCCTTCGAGGAGGCCGTGCGCGTGCTGTACCTCTTGGGTCGACAGGAGTGGAAAGGTCAGCAGCATGTGATGTCCTCCGGGGTCAGAACCTCGCGCTCACCCCCACCTGCAATTGCCGCCCGGCGCCCGGGATGTAGTGGCCGCGGTACAGGGCGTCGCCGTACAGCTTGTCGGTGAGGTTGGTGAGGTTGGCCTTGATCGTGAAGGTGTCGTCCAGGCGGTACTCGGCCATGAGGTCGGCGGTGACGAACCCCGGCGCTTCCCAGGCCGGCGCGGTGACGTCGGCCGGCGCCTGCTTGCTGCGGAAGTTGAGGCCGGCGCCCACCCGCAGCAGCGGCGTGAGCTGGTACGTGGTCCAGACCGTGCCGCTGTGCCTGGGGGTCAGGCCCGGGCGGTCGCCCACGCGATTGCCCGCGGTGGTGACGGTGGACGCTGCCTGGTCGACACGCGCAATCGGCATCCACATGTACGACGCATACGCCTCCCACTTCGGCGAGATGCGGCCAGCGACGTCGATCTCGAGGCCGGCGGTGTGCCGCTTGCCGGACAGCAGCAGGCGGGTCGCCGCCGTGTCGGGGTCGGTGTTGCGCTCGTTTTTCTTGGTCGAGCGGAAGATCGCCATGCGGGTGGACAGGCGGCCGTCGGCCGAGTCGAATCGCGCGCCCAGCTCGACGTTCTCGCTCTCCTCGGGCGGTGTGCTGGCGCTCAGCGCGTTGTATGAATAGGTGTCGCCCGAAGTGTTGAACGAAGTGCCCCAGGAGAAGTGGAAGGAGCGTCGTGCGTCGGGTTGCCACAACACGCCCAGGCGCTTGCTCCAGGCCGACACCTCCTGCGCGTAGGCGGTGGTGGTCAACGGCCCGGGCGCCGCTGCGGGAATGCCCAGCTGCCGGTAGTCGCCGTCCATGCTGTCGTAGCGCAGTCCGCCCAGCAGCTTCCACTGCGGCGCCACCTGCGCCAGGTCTTGCACATACGCGCCCCAGGCCTTGTTGACGAAGCTGCTCGATTCGCGCAGCACGCGCGCGGGCTCGGCGACCCACGCTCCGTCATCCGGCGTGCCTATGGTGGTGGTCGGTTTGACCAGATCCACGCCGCCCTGCGCCGCGCTGCGGGCCGCATACGCCGCCTTCTGCTCGCGCGCGACGTCCACGCCGGCCTGCATCTCGTGCTTCAGCCCGAGCGCCTCGAAGCGGGTCGTGAGGTCGGACTGGGCCTGCAGCGTCTCCACGTCCTGGATCTTCAGGCTGCTGCCGCGGCGCAGGACCGTGGCCGGGCCCAGCGTCGCGAGGTCGGCCGCCACGCCGCCCGGCTGCAGAGCAGCGGGGACGAAGCGGATCGCGCTGGCCCGCAGGTCACGCGTGAACCAACCCTGGCGAACCTGCGTGCGCAGCTCGCTGCCGTCGCCGAAACGGTGGATGTGGCTGAAGGCGGCCATCTTCGCCAGGCCGGCGTTGTAGTCGCTCGCCATGCCGTAGTAGGTGTTGGGGGCCAGTCCGGGGATGAGCGTGTTGGCGGCGCTGGTGTCCGTGGCTTGCGGGCGGATCCACGGTATGCCGTAGTGCACGCCGTTGTCGTTGTTCAGGTAGAACAGGCTGGCCATGAACTCGTCGCGCCGGCCTATGCCCCAGCGGAAGGCGGCGGCGGCGCCTTCCTTGTCGATGCGGCTGCCGGCGCCGTTGTCGTCTGCGCGGTTGCGCATCAGGTTCAGGCGCAGGGCAGCGTCCTGTCCGGTGGGGAGGTTGAAGTCACCGGTGGTGCGCCAGTAGCCATGGCTGCCCGCCGTGGCACTGACCTCGTGCTCGCGCAACTGCCTGGGGATCTTGCTGACCTGGTTGACGGCCCCACCGGTGGAGCCACGGCCGAACAGCATCGACGCGGAGCCACGCAACACTTCCACCCGGTCCTGGTTGAAGGTGTCGCGGTCGTAGAAGGCCGGGTCGCGCATGCCGTCCAGGAAGATGTCGCCGGTCCCGGCCAGCGAGAAGCCGCGCAGGCGGATGTCCTCCTCGCCGCCTTCCGCCGCCTGGAAGCTGATGCCGGCGGTGTTGCGCAGCGCCTCCTTCACGGTGTCGAGGTTGCGGTCGTCCATCAGTTTTTCGGTCACGACCGTGATCGATTGCGGCACGTCGCGCAGCTGCTGCCGGCCCTTGCCGATGGTGGTGGTGGTGGCGCGGATCGTGTCCTTGCCCTGCGCGGCATCGGGCGATTCGTGGACCACCATTTCGCGCAGGGCGCGGGCCGCGTCGGCCGACGCGGCCGGCGGTGTCTGCGCCAATCCGTTGCAGGACGCCGCCAGCAGCAGCGCGCCGAGAGGGAGGAGGGGAATGGGCGCCGATGTTTCATCGGCAGCGGAGGCCGCGAAGCACGGCCGGGACGGGGTGGATGACACCAGGAAACCTCCAGCGAGAGCGGCCCAGGGCCGGTTCGATGACGAGGCTGGCTGGCGCTGTGGCTGGCTGGCCAATGGATGGGGTACGGCCTGCCGATTCTATACGCAAATGCGAATCGCTCGCATTTAAGTAGGACGGGGCCGGGCCGGAGCGGAACTAGCTCGCGTCGCCCATCTGCGACTGCAGGTAGTTCTGCAGTCCCACCTTGGCCAGCAGTTCGACCTGGGTTTCGAGCCAGTCGATGTGTTCCTCGGTGTCTTCCAGGATGTCTTCCAGGATCTCGCGCGACACGTAGTCCTGCGCCGTTTCGCAAGCCGCGATGCCCTCCTTGACCGTGGCCTGCGCGCCCCGTTCGCTTTTCAGGTCGCCGTCGAGGATCTCCGGCACGTCCTCGCCCACCAGCAGCTTGCCCAGGTCCTGCAGGTTGGGCAGGCCGTCCAGCACGAGGATGCGCTCGATCAGGCGATCGGCGTGCTTCATCTCGCCGATCGACTCCTCGTATTCCTTCTTGGCCAGCCGCTCGAACCCCCAGTGCTTGAGGATGCGGTAGTGCAGGAAGTACTGGTTGGTGGCCGTCAGCTCGTTCTTGAGCTGTGCCTGCAGCAGCTGCAGGACTTGCGGGTTGCCTTGCATTCTTGTTCTCCGTGCGGGGCTGCGATGCGGGCATTCTCGCCCGAATCGCAGCCCCCGGAGCATGCCCCTATCCGGTCCTCACGCCTGCGCGTGAAAACCGTTTGCGTTCAGGCGGGCACCGCCTCGGCAGTCCTGGCGGTGGCCTTCGCGTCGGCGGGCGCCGAGGTGCGGATCAGGTGGTCGAATGCACCCAGCGCAGCCTTGGCGCCGTCGCCCGCCGCGATGATGATCTGCTTGAACGGCACCGTCGTGGCATCGCCGGCCGCGAACACGCCCGGCATCGACGTCTGGCCGCGGGCATCGACCACGATCTCGCCGTGCTTCGACAGTTCCAGCGTGCCCTTGAGCCACTCGGTGTTGGGCACCAGGCCGATCTGCACGAACACGCCTTCCAGCCCGACGCGGTGCTCCTGGCCGGTCGCGCGGTCCTGGTAGACCAGCCCGTCGACCTTCTGGCCGTCGCCCGTGACTTCGGTCGTCTGCGCGTTCAGCAGCGTGGTCACGTTGGGCAGGCTGGCCAGCTTGCGCTGCAGCACCGAGTCGGCGCGCAGCTGCTCGCCGAACTCGATCAGCGTGACGTGGCCGACGATCCCCGCCAGGTCGATGGCGGCCTCCACGCCGGAGTTGCCGCCGCCGATCACTGCCACGCGCTTGCCCTTGAACAGCGGACCGTCGCAGTGCGGGCAGTAGGCCACGCCCTTGTTGCGGTACTGCTGCTCGCCCGGCACGCCCAGCTGGCGCCAGCGCGCGCCGGTGGTCAGGATCACGGTGCGGCTCTTGAGCGAGGCGCCGTTTTCCAGTTCCACCTCGATCAACCCGGGACCGCGCTTGAGCGCCTTGGCGCGCTGCAGGTTCATGATGTCCACGTCGTAGTGGCGCACGTGCTCCTCCAGCGCCAGCGCGAACTTCGGCCCTTCGGTTTCCTTGACCGACACGAAGTTCTCGATGCCCAGCGTGTCCAGCACCTGTCCACCGAAGCGCTCGGAGGCGATGCCGGTGCGGATGCCCTTGCGCGCCGCGTACACGGCGGCCGCCGCGCCGGCCGGGCCGCCACCGACGATCAGCACGTCGAACGGGTCCTTGGCCGCAATCTTCTTCGCCTCGCGCTCGGCACCGCCGGTGTCGACCTTGGCCAGGATCTCCTCCAGGCTCATGCGGCCACTGCCGAACATCGTGCCGTTCAGGAATACGGTGGGCACTCCCATGACCTGGCGCTGCTCGATCTCGTCCTGGAACAGGCTGCCCTCGATCATGGTGGCCTTGATGCGCGGGTTCTGCACCGCCATCAGGTTGAGCGCCTGCACCACGTCCGGGCAGTTGTGGCAGGTCAGCGAGACGTAGACCTCGAATTCCAGGTCGGTGTCGATGGCGCGGATCTGCTCCAGCACGTCCTGCTCCACCTTCGGCGGGTAGCCGCCGACCTGCAGCAGCGCCAGCACCAGCGAGGTGAACTCGTGGCCCATCGGCAGACCGGCGAAGCGCGGCCCGTGGCTTTCGCCGGGGCGGTTGATCGAGAACGAGGGCGTGCGGTGCGGCCCGCCCGGCTGCACGCTTTCGCTGACGCGCACCAGCGGCGAGACTTCGGCGATGTCGCGCAGCAGCGCCTGCATCTCGCGCGAGGCAGGCGTCTCGTCGAGCAGCGCAGTGATCTCCACCGGCTGCGTGATGCGTTGCAGGTAGGCGGCCAGTTGGCCCTTCAGGCTGGCGTCGAGCATGTGCGTTTCTCTCTTGCTGGAATGTGGAAATGGAAAGGCCCGGGGCGCAGGGCGCACCCGGGCCTTCGACGGGGCGGCGGAGTGCCGAAGCGGGCTTAGATCTTGCCGACCAGGTCCAGCGAGGGCTTCAGCGTCTCGGCTCCTTCGCTCCACTTGGCCGGACAGACCTCGCCCGGGTGGGCGGCGATGTACTGGGCGGCCTTCAGGCGGCGCAGCGTTTCGGTGGCGACGCGGCCGATGCCGTTGTCATGCACCTCGATGGTCTTGATGCGGCCTTCCGGGTCGATGATGAAGGTGCCGCGCAGCGCCAGGCCGGTGTCCTCGCCCTCGGTGATCAGCACGTCGAAGAAGCGGGCCAGCTGGTGGCTGGGGTCACCGACCAGCGGGTACTGCACCTTCTTGATGGTGTCGGAGGTGTCGTGCCAGGCCTTGTGGGTGAAGTGGGTGTCGGTGGACACGCCGTAGACCTCGGCGCCCAGCTTCTTGAACTCGGCGTAGTGGTCGGCCAGGTCGCCCAGTTCGGTCGGGCACACGAAGGTGAAGTCGGCCGGATAGAACACGACCACGGACCACTTGCCCTTGAAGCTCTCGTGCGACACCGGCACGAACTTGCCGTTGTGGTACGCGGTGGCCTGGAAGGGGGCGATCTGGGTGTTGATCAGGGACATGGGGTGCTTACTCCTTGCTGTAGCGTTGTCGATGCCTGTGAGACCCCTAGGTTAGGCGCGGGGTTCCTATTGGTCCAATTTATTGAGGCAAACGCGGCAATGCCTTTTCTCTATTGTGGGCGGTTCGGGCCGGTGACAACCGTGTCCGACGACCCCACACTCCGTCCACTGGCAGCGCGCCCGCGCGGCCGGCTCCAGGATCGCGCGATGAAGAACCTCCTGCGCCCCCCGTTGCACCTCGGCCTGGCCGAAGCCTTCAGCCGCGCCGGCTTTCGCAAGTGGTACGAGAGAGAACTGCTGTCGAGCCATGCGCACCTGGTGCTGGCTTTCCTGAGCCTGGTGGCCGTGTTTGCCGCCCTGGAGGCGTCCCGCGGCGCCGCCGCCGCCGATCGGATGCTGAACCTCGTCTACGTGCTGCTGTCCGCCGCCATAGGGGCCTGGGCCCTGCGGCGCTACCTGTTCCTGCTGACGCGGGCCGAGGGCGTGGCCAACCAGGCCCACTGCGAGGATTGCGGCGAATACGGCCGTTTCAAGGTGGTGGCCCCGCACGGGGGGAGCGACGAAGCCGAGGTCTGCTGCCGCCGCTGCCAGCACCGCTGGGTGATCACCAGCCTGGGCTGAGGACTCAATACTCCAGCCGCTCCGGCCGGATCTCCTGCAGGATGGTGGTGGCGATCTCCTCGATCGACTTGGTCGTGGTCGAAAGCCAGCGTATGCCGGCGCGCCGCATCATCGCCTCGGCCTCGGCCACCTCCATGCGGCAGTTGTCCAGCGACGCGTAGATCGAGTTGGGCCGCCGCTCGTTGCGGATCTCGGCCAGCCGCTCCGGCTGGATGGTCAGGCCGAACAGCTTGCGCCGGTGCGGCACCAGCGCGACGGGCAGTTGCCGGCGCTCGAAGTCCTCGGGGATGAGCGGGTAGTTGGCGGCCTTCAGGCCATGCTGCATCGCCAGGTACAGCGAAGTCGGCGTCTTGCCGCTGCGGCTCACGCCCACCAGCACCACGTCGGCGTGCTCCAGGTCGCGGTGGCTCTGGCCGTCGTCGTGCGCCAGGCTGTAGTTGATCGCCTCGATCCGGTCGTGGTAGGCCTTGCTCTTGCTGATGTCGGAGAAGCGCCCGACCCGGTGGTTGGACTTCATGCCCAGCTCGATCTCCAGCGGCCGCACGAAGGTGCCGAACATGTCCAGCAGCATGCCGCGGCAGCCTTCCTCGATGACCTGCAGGATTTCCACGTTCACGAGGGTGGTGAAGACCAGCGGCCTGCGCCCCTCCAGCTCCGCCACGTGGTTGACCTGCCGCACCGCCTGGTGCGCCTTGTCGACCGTGTCGACGAAAGGCAGGCGCACGTGCCGCGGCTTGAATTCGAACTGGGCGAGGATGGCGTTGCCGAAGGTTTCGGCGGTGATGCCGGTGCCGTCCGAGATGAAGAAGACGGTGCGCGTGTGCAGGTTGGACATCGGTGCTTTCGGGCCGGGCGCAAGGCCTTTGAAAGGGCCGCGTGCCTACAATGGCCGGCAATTATCCGCCGCATGTCATGACGCGCTCAGGCCCATTCCAAGCCCTGCAAAGCCGACTCGTCCGACACGCCCGCGCGCGCCGCTGGAGCGCAGACCCGCTTTCAACTTCCGGAGCTTTTCCATGTCTGCACGCTTCAACCCGGCCGCCCTGGTCGTGCCGTTCGAGAACCTGAGAATGACCGACGTCGAGGCGGTCGGCGGCAAGAACGCCAGCCTCGGCGAGATGATCTCCCAGCTGCCCGAGGGGGTGCGTGTCCCCACCGGCTTTGCCACCACCGCGCACGCGTTCCGCGAGTTCCTGGCCCACGGCGGCCTGGTCGAGCGCATCAAGACGCGCCTGGACGCGCTGGACACGGAGGACGTGCGTGCGCTGGCCGCCGCCGGCGCCGAGATCCGCGGCTGGGTGCTTGCGCAGCCGTTCCCGGCCGGCCTCGAGCAGGCGATCCGCGACGAGTTCGCGCGGCTTTCCGCAGGCAGTGCCGATGCCAGCTTCGCCGTGCGCTCCTCCGCCACGGCCGAGGACCTGCCGGACGCCTCCTTCGCCGGCCAGCAGGAGACCTTCCTGAACGTGCACGGCATCGAGCACGTGCTCGACAAGATCAAGGAAGTGTTCGCCTCGCTGTACAACGACCGCGCCATCAGCTACCGCGTGCACAAGGGCTTCGCCCATGCCGAAGTCGCGCTGTCGGCGGGCGTGCAGCGCATGGTGCGCTCCGACCTCGGCGCCGCCGGCGTCCTGTTTACCATCGACACGGAGTCGGGCTTCCCGGACGTGGTCTTCATCACCTCCAGCTACGGCCTGGGCGAGACGGTGGTGCAGGGCGCGGTCAACCCGGACGAGTTCTACGTCCACAAGCCCATGCTGCGTGCGGGCAAGCGCGCGGTGATCCGTCGCAACCTGGGATCCAAGCTGATCCAGATGGTGTTCGGCACCGCGCAGGAGAAGGCGCAGGACGGCAAGCTCGTCAAGACCGTGGAGGTGCCGCTCGAGCAGCGCAACCGCTATTCGCTGACCGACGCGGATGTCGAGCAGCTGGCGCGCTACGCGCTGGTGATCGAGGAGCACTACGGCCGCCCCATGGACATCGAGTGGGGCAAGGACGGCCAAGACGGCCAGTTGTACATCCTGCAGGCGCGCCCCGAGACGGTGAAGAGCCAGCAGCAGGGCAAGACCGAGACGCGCTACAAGCTCAAGGGCAAGGGCAACGTGCTGGCCGAGGGCCGCGCCATCGGCCAGAAGGTGGGCACCGGCTCGGTGCGGCTGGTGCACGGCCCGGCCGAGATGGA
>JAKFEA010000177.1:0-11792 GCA_036675905.1 Acidovorax sp.
AGCGGAGCATCCTCCACGTGCAGCGGCATGCGTGGAGTCCCTCCGCGGGAATGACCCGTGGATTCCCGCTCCCGCGGGATCGACCAGCGCCGTACCATGCGGGCCATCCGACAAGCTGATGCCCGCGGCCGCCCGAAACCCCGACCTCCAGTTCGCCGAAGGACTCGCGCGGGCCTTTGCCGGCGCCGTCATCTTCGGCCTGCCGCTGCTCATGACCATGGAGATGTGGTGGCTGGGGTTCCAGATGAGCGCCTTGCGGTTGGCGCTGCTCACCGCGCTGTTCTTTCCCTTCCTGGTGGCACTGTCCTGGCATGCCGGCTTCGAGCCGACCTTCAGCTGGAAGGACGACCTGCTCGACGCCCTGGTGGCCTATGGCGTGGCGTTCATCGCTTCGGCCCTGCTGCTGGCGATGCTGGGCGCACTGTCATCCGGCGACGGGTTGCGAGAAGGGCTGGGCAAGGTCTGCCTGCAGGCGGTGCCGGCCAGCATAGGCGCGCTGCTGGCGCAGAGCCAGCTGGGCGAGAGCGGCGCCGGGTCCGACACCCGCGGCGGCAAGAGCAGCTATGCCAGCGAGCTGTTCATCATGGCGGTGGGCGCGCTCTTCCTGGCCTTCAACGTCGCGCCGACCGGCGAGGTGCTGATCATCTCGCTGCGCCTGAACGAATGGCAGGCCCTGCTCCTCGTCTTCGCCACGCTGGCGATCATGCATGCCTTCGTGTACGGCGCAGCCTTCCGCGGCCGGCCGCGCAAGCACCCGCAGGCGCGCTGGTGGAGCCTGTTCGGCCGCTTCACGGTGGTGGGCTACGCCATCGCGCTGCTGCTGTCGGCGTACCTGCTCTGGTCGTTCGGTCGGCTGGAAGGCCTGTCGGTCATCAGCTCGCTCAAGCAGTCCGTAGTGCTCGGCCTGCCCGCCGCCATCGGCGCGGCGGCGGCCCGGCTGATCCTGTGAGGCTGCACGGGCATGGGTGAACACCAGCGACAAGCCTCCGGCCACAGCCAGGGCAATCACCCGGCGGCACAGGAGAACACCGAGCCGCTGTCGGAGTGGATCGCAGCCGCCGTCGGCCTCGTCATCCTGCTGTCTAGCATCGGCGGGCTGGTGTGGACGGCGCTCGCGGATGGCCACCAGCGGGTAGCCCCGGTGGCCCGCGTCGCCTCGGTCGAGCGCCGGGGCGAGCGCTTCCACGTGCTGCTGCAGGTGCACAACCAGGGCGGGGCGGCTGCGGCTGCGCTGCGGGTGGTGGCGCAACTGCGCGAGGGCGAGCGGGTGGTGGAGGAGGCGGAAACCGAGTTCGAGCACCTGGCGGGCCATTCGTCGCGCGAAGCCGGCTTGTTCTTCCGGAACGACCCGGCCCGCATGGATCTGTCTGTATCGGTGAAGTCGTACCAGCGCCCCTAGCGGCGCTGGATCACCTCCTAGCGGGAACTGCCATGAGCTTGCCCAAACCCCGTTCCGGCGCCGTCGTCAGCGGCCCCACGCGCGCGCCGCATCGTGCCTTCCTGCGCGCCACCGGCCTCGACGAACAGACGATGGCCCGGCCCTTCGTCGGCATCGTCAGCACGCACGGCGAAAACACCCCCTGCTCGATGAGCCTGGCGCCGCAGGCCGACCGCGCCCGCCTGGGGGTCGCGGCCGGCGGCGGCGTGCCGGTGGCCTTCACCACGGTGTCGGTATCGGACGGCACGTCGATGAACCACGCCGGCATGCGCATGAGCCTGGTCTCGCGCGAGTGGATCGCCGACAGCGTCGAGCTGGTGGTGCGCGGCCATGCCTACGACGCGCTGATCGCCTTCGGCGGCTGCGACAAGACGCTGCCGGCGCTGATGATGGCGCTGGTGCGCCTGAACGTGCCCGGCGCCTTCATCTATGGCGGCGCGGCGCTGCCCGGCCGGCTGGGCGGCCGCAACCTGACCATCCTGGATGCCATCGAGGGCGTGGGCCGGGTGCAGACCGGCGCCATGGACGAGGGGCAACTCGGCCTGGTCGAGCGCAGCTGCCTGCCGACGGTGGGGTCCTGCGCCGGCCAGTTCACCGCCAACACCATGGCCATGGTGGGCGAGGCGCTCGGGTTGTCGCCGCTCGGCTCGGCCATGCTGCCGGCGGTGTACAGCGAGCGGCTCGCGCTGGCGCAGCGCACCGGCGAGCGCGTGGTGCGTATGCTCGCCGAAGGCGGCCCGTTGCCGCGCGAGCTGGTCACGCGCAAGAGCCTGGAGAACGCCTGCGCCGCGGTGGCGGCCACGGGCGGGTCGACCAATGCGGCGCTGCACCTGCCCGCCATCGCGCACGAGGCGGGCCTGCGGTTCACGCTGGACGACGTCGGCGAGGTGTTCCGGCGCACGCCGCTGATCGCCGCGATGAGCCCCGGGGGTCCGTACCTGGCCAAGGACCTGCACGAGGCCGGCGGCGTGCCGGCCGTGCTGAAGTCGCTGCTGGACGGCGGCTTCGTGCATGGCGACGTGCCGACGCTGGACGGCCGCACGCTGCGCGAGGCGCTGGCCGGCGTGCGCGTCGACGGTGAAGTCGTGCACGGTTGCGACAAGGCCTTGCATCCGAGCGGTGGCGTCGTGGTGCTCGAGGGCAACCTGGCGCCCCACGGTGCGCTGCTGAAGATCGCGGGCCTCAAGTCACTGCGATTCGCGGGACCGGCGCGGGTGTTCGAGTGTGAAGAAGATGCGATGCGCGCCGTCAGCACGCGCGACTACCGGGCCGGCGAGGTGCTGGTGATCCGCAACGAAGGCCCGCGCGGCGGCCCCGGCATGCGCGAGATGCTGTCGGTGACGGCCGCGGTCTATGGCCAGGGCATGGGGGAGCAGGTGGCGCTGCTGACCGATGGCCGCTTTTCCGGCGCCACGCGCGGGATGTGCATCGGCTATGCGGGCCCGGAGGCGGCGCTGGGCGGCCCGATCGCGCTGCTGCGCGACGGCGACCGCATCGAGATCGATGCCGAGGCGGGGACGCTGGACGTGCGCCTGCCCGAAGCGGAGTTGCAGGCGCGCCGCTCGGCGTGGAAGCCGCGCGAGCCCGCCCGCCTGGCCGGCGTGCTGCAGAAGTACGCGCGGCTGGTCGAACCGGCGCACCTGGGCGCCGTGACGCACGCCGGCGCCTGCGAGTGGCCGATGGAGGCGCCCGAAGGCGTGCCTCACGCGAGGGAATGACTGGTTTCCCTCTCCCCGTCCGGGAGAGGGCAGGGTGGGGGCTCGCCCGGCGCTCCAGGGGGGCCGAAGGCTACTCCTCGCGCCCGAACTGCCGCAGCAGCGCGCGCCGGTCCAGCAGGTGCAGGTGCCGGCCTTCGATCTTCAGCACCCCCCGCCGTTGCATCGAAGTGAGCGTGCGGCAGACCGTCTCCAGCGACAGGCCCAGGTAGCTGGCGATGTCGGTACGGGTCATGCGAAGCGGCAGGTCGCCGGGGCAGCCGCCGCGGTCCTGCAGGCGGCGTGCCATGTTCAGCAGGAAGGACGCCAGCTTCTGCTCGGCCGACATGCTGGCCAGCAGCACCTTGAGTTTGTAGTCGCGCAGCAGTTCGCGGCTGAGCACGCGCGCCATGGCGTGGTGCAGCTGCGGGCCGCCGCTGGGGCTGCTTGCGGTGCCGTAGTCCAGCACCAGCACCTCGGAGTCTTCCAGGGCGATGGCGGAGCTGGCGTAGCGCGAGTGGCCGAAGCCGTCCAGGCCCAGCATGTCGCCGGCCATCACGAAGGCCAGCACCTGCTCGCGGCCGTCGGGCGCCACGGCAACCGACTTGAACGAGCCGCGGCGCACCGCCATGAAGGAGCGGAACGCATCGTTCTGGCGAAACAGGATGCCGCCGCGCCGGATCGTCAGGCGCGTGCGGGCGGCGGCTTCGCAGCCGCCGTAGTCCTCGAGCGCGCAGGGGGCGCAGTCGGTGTGGGAGTCGTCGGTGGCGAGGTCCGTCATGGGGTGGCTCCGGACGGCGAGCCGGCGAGTGCCGCCGACAGGGCGGGCAGGTCGACCAGGCGCTCGGCCAGGGGAAACAGATGGCGTTCTTCCCATTGCACGTGGTCGCGCATGGCGTCGCCCCACGCCGGCAACGCGGCGGTGCCCAGGGTCTTCAACTCGTCGATCAGGAGCCGGATCGTCCGGTGCTGGCGTGCGCCCTCTTCGGCTTCGGTGGGGGCGCCGGCCTGGGCCAGGGCAGGAAGCAGCGCCTGCTCTTCCAGCCGGAAATGCGCTTCGATGTGCTCGGCCCAGCGGCGCAGCACCTGTTCGCGGACGCCGGCCGGGCCGGCCCCGGGGCGATCGGGATCGCAGGCGCGGCGCGCGAGGACCAGCGCTTCGTGGTGCTCGCGTGAAAGGGGTATGAGGGCGGGGGATCGCTTCATCTTGCCGATGGGCCGTTCTTAAGATGCATTTTCCGTGCATATTAAAGAGAACGTCAAGAATGGCCGTGCGATCGGGGTGGGCATGGCGTCTTGCTCCTCCCCGCTCCCCGCTCCCCTCCGCTGCGATGGGCCGGTCGCCTATCCGCCCTCGTCGTGAATCTTGAACTGGTCCAAGGTTTTCCTTGCGGCGGCCTTCTACCGTGCGAGCCACCACAAGCTGACTTCCCAGCAACAGGAGACACACATGAGGAAGACCCTCCTGGGCGCCACGCTGGCGCTCGCGGCCGCATTCGCAAGCCCCGCTGCCGGCGCCGCCGGCAACACCATCAAGGTCGGCATCCTGGCCGAGATGTCGGGCACCTTCGCAGACTTCGGCCAGCAGATCACCAATGGCGCCAAGGCCTACATGAAGCAGCACGGCGACACGGTGGCGGGCAAGAAGATCGAGCTGGTCATCAAGGACACGACCGGCCCCGCGCCCGACGTCGCCAAGCGCCTGGCGCAGGAACTGGTGGTCAAGGACGAGGTCGACTTCATCGCCGGCTTCGGGCTCACGCCCAATGCCCTGGCCGTCGCCTCGATCGCGACCGAGGCGAAGAAGCCCACCATCATCATGAATGCGGCGACCTCGGTGATCACCGCCAAGTCGCCCTACATCGTGCGTACCTCGTTCACGCTGGCGCAGGTGACCGAGCCGATGGCGCAATGGGCGCACAAGCAGGGCGTGCGCAAGGTGTACACGGTGGTGGCCGACTACGGCCCCGGCCACGACGCCGAAGCCACGTTCAAGAAGAGCTTCACCAAGCTGGGCGGCGAGGTCGTGGGCGAGGCGCGCGTGCCGCTGAAGAACCCCGAGTTCAGCCCGTTCGTGCAGAAGGTGAAGGACGCGAAGCCGGAGGCCGTGTTCGTGTTCGTGCCGGCCGGCGAACTGGCGGTGGGCTTCATGAAGGCATACCGCGAGCGCGAGCTGGCCAAGGCCGGCATCAAGCTGCTCTCGACCGGCGACGTCACCGAGGATGGCGTGCTCGAGGCCCTCGGCGACAACGCACTGGGCGTGATCTCCACCCACCAGTACTCGATGGCGCACGACTCACCGGAGAACAAGGCCTTCCTGGCCGCGTACGCGCAGGTCGCGCCGCAGCAGCGTCCCAACTTCATGGCCGTGGGCGGCTACGACGGCATGGCAGCGGTATACGAGGTGGTACGCAAGCTGAACGGCAACGTCGACGGCGACAAGGCCATGGGCGTGCTCAAGGGCCTGAAGATCGCCAGCCCGCGCGGGCCGATCCAGATCGATGCCGACACGCGCGACATCGTGCAGAACGTGTACGTGCGCGAGGTCAAGAAGGTCGCCGGCAAGCTCTACAACGTGGAGTTCGACCACTTCCCGGCGGTCAGGGACCCGGGCAAGTAAGCCGGCGTCCGCGGCTAGGCGCAAAGGCGATGGCGGGCATGCTCGGCATCCTGTTCGACGGCATCGCCTACGGGATGCTGCTGTTCCTGGTCTCGGTGGGCCTGTCGGTGACGCTGGGGATGATGAACTTCATCAACCTGGCGCACGGCGTGTTCGCCATGGCGGGCGGCTACCTGCTGGTCACGCTGATGGGCAAGGCCGGCATCGGCTTTCTCGCTGCGCTGCCGCTGGTGTTCGTGTGCACGGCGGCAGCCAGCCTGCTGCTGGAGCGCACGCTGTACCGGCCGCTGTACCGGGCGACGCACCTCAAGCAGGTGCTGCTGACGGTGGGCATCATCTTCGTCGCCATCGCTGCAGCGACCTGGGGCTGGGGGCCGCAGCAGCAGCCGGTCGCGCTCCCGTCGTACCTGAGCGGGCAGATGTCCGTGCTGGGTCTGGAGCTCTCGCGCTACCGCCTGTTCCTGATCGCGGTCGGCATCGCCATCACGCTGCTGCTGGTGTTCGGGCTGGAGCGCACGCGCTTCGGCGCGCGCATCCGCGCCTCGGTCGACCGGCAGTCCACCGCCGAGGCCATGGGCATCCACGTGGGCCGCGTGTTCCAGCTCACGCTGGCGGTGGGCAGCGGTCTCGCGGGCCTGGGCGGCGCGCTGGGCGTCAACGTGCTGGGGCTGGACCCGTACTTCCCGCTCAAGACGCTGGTGTATTTCCTGCTGGTGGTCGTGGTCGGCGGCGCGGGATCGGTGCCGGGTACGCTGCTGGCGGCACTGCTACTGGGGGTGGCGGACACCGCCGGCAAGTACTACGTGCCGGAAGTCGGCGCCTTCATCATCTACGCGGCGATGGTGGTGCTGCTGCTGGCGTTTCCGCGTGGACTGGTGGTGCGCAGGAGCTTCGCATGAAGATGCCGCCGCGCCTGCCCGGGCCGCTGCTGGCGATGCCGCCGCACCTGCTGCACCTGCGCCGGCGCGAGCGCTGGGGCCGTGGCGAAATCGCCTTCTGGCTCGCGCTGGTGGCGGTGTATTTCGTGTTCCCCAAGAACCTGCTGTTCGCCTCGCAGATCCTGATCACGGGCCTGTTCGCGCTGTCGCTGGACCTGGTGCTCGGTTATGCGGGCATCGTCACGCTGGGGCATGCGGCCTTCTTCGGCCTGGGCGCCTATACCGCAGGCCTGCTGTCGGTGCATGGGCTGCGCGACCCGCTGGCGGGCCTGGCCGCTGCTGCGGCGGTGGGCGCATTCGCCGGCTGGACCACCAGCTTCCTGGTGCTGCGCGGCAACGACCTGGCGCGGCTGATGCTCACGCTGGGTATAGGCCTGCTGCTGTACGAAGCGGCCAACAGCGCCACGCCCATCACCGGCGGGGTGGATGGCCTGCAGGGCGTGGACATCGGCCCGGTGCTGGGCCTGTTCCGCTTCGACCTGCTGGGGCGCACCGCCTACGTCTACGTGCTGGTGGTGGTGTTCCTGCTGTTCGTGCTGGTGCGCGCCCTGATGGTGTCGCCCTATGGGCTGTCGCTGGCCTGCATCCGCGAGAACCCGCGCCGCGCGCAGGCGATCGGCGTGCCGATCCGCGCGCGCCTGACCAACATCTACACCTTCTCCGCGCTGCTGGCCGCGGTGGCTGGAGCGCTGCTCACGCAGACCACCCAGTTCGTCGGCATCGACACGCTCGGCTTCCAGCGCTCGGCCGACCTGCTGATCATGCTGATCGTCGGCGGCACCGCCACGCTGTACGGCGGCTTCGTCGGTGCGGCGCTGTTCCTGCTGGCGCAGGACCGGCTGGCGGACCTGAACCCGGTGTACTGGCTGTTCTGGCTCGGCATCCTGTTGATCCTGTGCACGCTGTACCTCGAGGATGGCGTGGTCGGCGCGCTCAAGCGGTTGGCAGCGCGCTGGGGGAACCGGCGATGAGCGCAGTGCTGGAAACGCGCGGCCTGTCCAAGGCCTTCGGCGGACTCAAGGTCACGCAGGACGTCAGCCTGAAGCTCGAAGCCGGCGCGCGCCACGCACTGATCGGCCCCAACGGAGCCGGCAAGACCACGCTGGTGAACCAGCTCACCGGCGTGCTCAAGCCTTCCGCGGGATCCATCTGGCTGCAGGGCGAAGACATCACCCGCCTGCGGCCCGACCAGCGGGTGCGCCGCGGGTTGGCCCGCACCTTCCAGATCAACACGCTGTTCCCGCAGCTCACCCCACTGGAGGCGGTGACCAACACCATCTGCGAGCGCGACCGCGACAAGCTGGGCGTGCTGCAGCGGCGCGTGTTCGGCCTGACGCGCCGGCGCGCCGAGATCGACGAGGCCTTCGCGCTGCTCGAGCGCATGAACCTGGCCACCGAGTGCCTGCGGCCCACGCGCGAGCTGGCCTACGGCAAGCAACGGTTGCTGGAGATGGCGCTGGCGCTGGCGGTGCAGCCGAAAGTGCTGCTGCTGGACGAACCGGCCGCCGGCGTGCCCGAGGGCGACAGCGAAGAGCTGCTCGGCGTGCTGGCGGACCTGCCGCGCGACATCAGCGTGCTGCTGATCGAACACGACATGTCGCTGGTGTTCCGCTTTGCCGAGCGCATCACGGTGCTGGTGGGCGGCGCCGAACTGGTGACCGGCACGCCGGCCGAGATCGGCTCCGATGAGCGCGTGCGCGAGGTGTACCTGGGGCGCAACCATGGCTGAACTACTGGTGCTCGATCGGCTGTCGGCGGGCTACGGCGACGGCATCGTGCTGGACCAATGCAGCCTGTCGATGGCGCCCGGCGAGACGCTGGCGCTGCTGGGCCGCAACGGCGTCGGCAAGAGCACGCTGCTGGCCACGCTGATGGGGCAGACTCGTGTGCGGGGCGGCGCCCTGCGCTGGTGCGGCGAAGACCTGGTGCGCGTGCCGCGGCACCGCCGCGCGGCCCTGGGCTTGGGCTGGGTGCCGCAGGAGCGCGAGATCTTCGCGTCGCTCACGGTGGAAGAGAACCTCAGCGTCACCGCACGTCCGGGGCCGTGGGACCTGGCGCGTGTGTATGGGCTGTTCCCGCGCCTGCAGGAGCGCCATCGCCACTGGGGCAACGAACTCTCGGGCGGCGAGCAGCAGATGCTGGCGATAGCCCGCGCCCTCATGCTCAACCCGCGCCTGCTGCTGCTGGACGAACCGCTGGAGGGCCTGGCGCCGGTGATCGTGGAGGAAGTCTGCGCCGGCATCGAACGCATGGTGGCCGCCGAGGGCCAGTCGCTCGTGCTGGTGGAGCAGCACGTGCAGCAGGCACTGGCGCTCACGCAGCGCTGCCTGGTGCTGGAGCGCGGCCGCATCGTGCACGAAGCCGGCAGCCGCTCGCAGGCGCAGGACATCGCCCAACTGGACCGCTGGCTGGGCGTGCGACAACAACTCGAAGGAGAACCGGCATGAATGCGGCCGAACGACTGCTGGCCACCGGCGCCGATGGGGCCATCGCGCTGGAGTGCGGCGACGAGCGCATGACCTACGCGCAGCTGCGTGAGCGGGTGCGGCGCGCCGCCGGGGCTTGGCATGCCCGCGGTGTCGAAACGGGCGATCGTGTGTTCGTCATCGCGCCGGACAGCATCGACTGGGTGGTGGCCTACCTCGGCGTGATCTGGGCTGGTGGCGTGGCCGTGGGCGTGAACGCCAGGCTGCCGCCGGCGGAGCTGGCGCCCATCCTGGCCGACAGCGCCCCGCGCTTCGTCTGGTGCGAGGAGCCGGTCGACTGGCCGTACCTTGTCCGCAACGATGCGGCGTGGCAGGCCGAGGTCGCCAACGCCCGTCCGATCGCGGTGGTGCCGCGCGAGGATGAAGATCCGGCCCTGTGGATCGGCACTTCCGGCACCACCGGCTCACCCAAGGGCGCCATCCATGTGCAGCGCACGGTCACGCATGCCCATTCTTTTGGCCGCGGTGTGCTGGGCCTGGCCGCGAACGACCGGCTGTATGCCAGCTCCAAGCTGTTCTTCGCCTATGCGCTGGGCAACAGCCTGTTCGCGGGGCTGCGCAGCGGCGCAACCGTCATCCTCGATCGCGAGTGGCCGACGCCCGAGCGCGTCGAGGAAATGGTGGCGAGGCATCGCCCCACGCTGGTCTTCAGCGTGCCCACGCTGTACCTGAAGATGCTGCGAACCGGAGTGGCCGATCGGCTGGCCGGCCGTGGCATCCGCCATTTCGTTTCGGCCGGCGAGGCGCTGCCACCGCCCACGCGCCAGGCGTGGCGCGAAGCGACCGGCCTGGCGCCGATCAGCGGCTACGGCACCACGGAGACGCTGTGCCTGATGCTGTACGGCGATGACGACTCGGGCCTGCTCAAGCCCACGCCGCTGACGCAGCTCGAGTTGCGCGGCGCGGACGACGAGGTGCCGCAGCGCGTCTGGCTTCGCCATGCGACCGTGGGCGCCGGCTACTGGAACCGCCCCGAGGCCCAGGCCGACGGCTTCCGCGAAGGCGGCTGGTTCTCGCCGGGCGACCTGTTCCTGCGCCGCCCCGATGGCCGCCTGGAATACGCGGGCCGCAATGACGACATGCTCAAGATCGCCGGCCAGTGGGTCAGCACGCTGTGGGTGGAGCAAAGCCTGGCCGGTGCGTGCGGCGACACCTTGCAGCAGGTGGCTGCCGTCGGCGTGACGACGAACGAAGGCCTGTCGGCACTGTCCGTACTCGCTGTCGCCGCGCCCGGTCGCCAGCCCGAGGCCGACCGGCGCATCGCCGCCGCGATCGAAGCCATGCCCCGCCACCGCCGCCCGCGCTGGGTGCACTGGCTCGATGCCCTGCCGCTCACTGCCACCGGCAAGCTGCAGCGCAGCGGGCTCGGGGCGCTGCATGCGCGGGCGGCGGGGTAGGACTTGTCTTCCTGCGGCTGGCGCCAGCCGCGCTGATGCTCAAGCCGGCGCCGAGCCGGCACTGGTGCTTGCCAACGCGAGCGCCAGGGCCAGCCGGGCCCCGACCTCTGCGTTGTTCTTCACCAGGGCGATGTTCGTCGCCAGGCTGCGCCCACCGGTGAGTGCCTTGATCCGCGCCAGCAGGAAGGGCGTGACCGCCTTGCCGGCGATGCCCTGGTCCCTCGCTTCGGCCAGGGCTTGTTCTGTCAGCGCGTCGATCTCTTCCTTGGCCATCGCCGCCTGCTGCGGCACGGGCACGCTGAGGACCACCCCGCCAGCCAATCCCAGGTCCCACTTGGTCCGGATGAACCGCGCCTGCTCCGCCGCATCGTCGAGCCGGTAGTCGGCGCGATGGCCGCTGTCGCGCGTGTAGAACGCCGCGAAATTGTCCTGCCCGCAACTGAGCACCGGCACGCCGTGCGTCTCCAGGTATTCGAGCGTGAGCCCGATGTCGAGGATCGACTTCGCGCCGGCACAGACCACCGCCACGGACGTCCGGGCCAGCTCCTGCAGGTCCGCCGAGATGTCGAAGGTCTCCGGCGCGCCGCGGTGCACGCCGCCGATCCCGCCGGTGACGAAGACCTCGATGCCGGCCAGCGCGGCACAGATCATCGTGGCTGCGACCGTGGTTGCGCCGAGCCCGCCGTTGGCAAGCACGAAGGGCAGGTCGCGGCGACTGACCTTGTGGACTGCGTCAGAGCGGCCCAGCAGTTCCAGCTCCGCGTCCGACAGGCCGATCCGGATGCGGCCGTCCATGACGGCAATCGTCGCAGGCTCTGCGCCCATGTCGCGGATCAGCGCCTGTACCTCGCGCGCCGTGCGCACGTTCTCCGGGTACGGCATGCCGTGCGCGATGATGGTCGACTCGAGCGCGACGATGGGGCGGCCGGCAGCCTGTGCAGCGGCGACCGGCTCGCTGCGGACCAGCCAGGATGAAGCGAGGGGATGGTTCATGAGCGCGGGTGGGCAACGCGGATGCCGGATTGTCGCTACGCTGGGCGGACTGGGCAGCCCCGACCCGCAGCCACCGATGCAAGCCGACGTGACATCCCTTCGCCTGCCCCTGCCCGACGGCGGGACCGTATCGGCCGTGCTGCAGCAACCTGTCGATGCGATCGCCTGCCTGGTCCTTGCACACGGCGCCGGCGCCGGCATGCATCACCCCTTCATGGCTGGCCTG
>JAKFEA010000178.1:0-16276 GCA_036675905.1 Acidovorax sp.
TTCATCGTCGAAGCACCCGAGGAGGTGTGGCTCAAGGCCGGCATCGACAAGATGGAGAAGGAGGAGGCCATTGCCTTTTGCGAGCGGCTCTTCGCCAAGTACCTGGATGGACACAAGCTCATGTCCAACGCCACCCACCTGCGTGGCTCGGCGCAGTGGATCCGATTTCCGCGCGTGGTCTGCGAGACCTGGGTGCACCACAACGGCCGCCAGCCGGTGGTACTGATGGGAGACGCGGCGCACACCGCGCATTTCTCCATCGGCTCGGGCACCAAGCTGGCGCTGGAGGATGCGATCGAGCTGGCCCGCTGCATCGGCCGGGCGGGAGGGGACCTGAGCCGGGCGCTGGCCGATTACGAGGCCGTGCGCAGCGTGGAGGTGCTGAAGATCCAGAACGCCGCGCGCAACTCCACCGAGTGGTTCGAGAACGTCGCGCGCTACGTCAACCTGCCGGCGCCGCAATTCGCCTACTCGCTGCTCACCCGCAGCCAGCGCATCAGCCACGAGAACCTGCGCCTGCGCGACAAGGGCTACGTCGAGGGCTACGAGGACTGGATCGCGCAGGCCTGCGGCGTGCAGCGCGCGCCCACGCAGTCGCCGGTGCCGCCGATGTTCACGCCCTTCCAGCTGCGCGGCACGGTGCTGAAAAACCGGGTGGTGGTCTCGCCCATGGCGCAGTACCTGTGCCAGGACGGGCAGCCGGCCGACTACCACCTGGTGCACCTGGGCGCTCGCGCCATGGGCGGCGCCGGCATGGTGGTGGCCGAGATGACCTGCACCTCGCCGGACGCGCGCATCACCCCCGGCTGCCCGGGCCTGTGGAACGAGCAGCAGCAGGCCGGCTGGAAGCGCATCGTCGATTTCGTGCACGGCTTTTCCGACGCCAAGGTCGCGATGCAGCTGGGGCACGCCGGACCGAAGGGTTCGACCCGCGTGCCCTGGGAGGGCGAGGACCAGCCGCTCGAATCCGGCAACTGGCCGCTGCTGTCGGCTTCGCCCGAGCAGTACATCGACGGCGTGAGCGACTGGTCGCGCGCCATGTCTCGCGCCGACATGGACCGGGTGCGCGATGATTTCGTGCGGGCCGCGCAACTGGCCGCCGGGGCCGGGTTCGACTGGCTGGAACTGCACTGCGCGCACGGCTACCTGCTGTCCAGCTTCATCTCGCCGCTGACGAACCAGCGCACCGACGAGTACGGTGGCTCGCTGGACAATCGGCTGCGCTATCCGCTGGAGGTCTTCCGCGCCATGCGCGCGGTGTGGCCGGAGCGACTGCCGATGTCGGTGCGGATCTCGGCCCACGACTGGGTGGAAGGCGGCATCACGCCGGACGACGCCGTCGCTATTGCCAGGGCGTTCAAGGCGGCGGGCTGCGACCTGATCGACTGCTCCTCGGGACAGGTCAGCAAGAAGCAGAAACCGGTGTACGGGCGCATGTACCAGACGCCGTTCGCCGACCGCGTCCGCAACGAAGCCGGCATCGCGACCATGGCGGTGGGCGCGATCACCGATGCCGACCAGGTCAACAGCATCATCGCCGCCGGCCGGGCCGACCTGTGCGCGATCGCGCGGCCGCACCTGGCCAACCCGGCGTGGACGCTGCTGGAGGCCGCCAAGCTCGGCTACGGCGACGTGAAGTGGCCGGTGCAGTACCTGTCCGGGAAGGCGCAACTGGAGCGCAACCTGGAGCGCGAAAAGTCGATGGCGGCGCAAGCCGCCGGCCTGTCGCCGCTGGAGCAGGCCAACCAGGCGCAAGGCGTCTGATCCGAACACCAAGGAGACACCATGGACAAGGAAACGAAGGACCGCGTCGACCCCGCACTGGTGGCCGGCAACCGCAAGCAGCTGGCCGGCTACCAGGCCAGGCACTTCGGCTGGTCGGTGCAGGGCAAGGTGGCCACGGTCACCTTGAACCGGCCCGAGCGCAAGAACCCGCTCACCTTCGACTCGTACGCCGAGTTGCGCGACTTGTTCGGCCAGCTGCGCTATGCCACCGACGTGCACGCAGTGGTCGTCACCGGCTCCGGCGGCAACTTCTGCTCGGGCGGCGACGTGCACGAAATCATCGGCCCGCTGGTGCGGCTGGAGGCGCCCGAGCTGCTGATGTTCACCCGCATGACGGGCGACCTGGTCAAGACCATGCGCGCCTGCCCGCAGCCCATCGTGGCGGCGGTGGACGGCGTGTGTGCCGGAGCCGGCGCGATCGTGGCGATGGCGTCCGACCTGCGGCTGGGCACTGCGCGCAGCAAGACCGCCTTCCTGTTCAACCGCGTGGGCCTGGCCGGCTGCGACATGGGCGCCTGCGCCATCCTGCCGCGCATCATCGGCCAGGGCCGCGCCAGCGAGCTGCTCTACACCGGCCGGTCGATGTCGGGCGAGGAGGGCGAACGCTGGGGGTTCTTCAATCGCCTGTGCGACCCCGACGCCGTGCTCGCCGACGCGCAGAAGCTCGCCACCGACCTGGCCGACGGCCCGACCTTCGCCAACGGCATCACCAAGACCATGCTGCACCAGGAGTGGGCGATGACGCTGGAGCAGGCCATCGAGGCGGAGGCGCAGGCCCAGGCCCTCTGCATGATGACCGGGGACTTCACGCGCGCCTACAACGCGTTCGTCGCCAAGCAGAAGCCCGTCTTCGAAGGGAACTGAAGGTGGCGGACCGCAATTACCTCGACTGGCCCTTCCTCGAGCCGCGGCACAAGGAGCTGGCGCTCGCGCTGGACCACTGGGCTGCGCAGAACGTGGCGCATGCGCACGGCCCCGACGTCGACGCCGAATGCAGGGCGCTGGTGAAGTCGCTCGGCGCCGGCGGCTGGCTGCGCCACGCAGTCGGCGGCGGCCACGGCGCGGCGCCGGCCATCGACACGCGCGCGATCTGCCTGATCCGCGAAACCCTCGCGCGGCACAGCGGCCTGGCCGACTTCGCCTTCGCCATGCAGGGCCTGGGCTCCGGCGCCATCAGCCTGCAGGGCACGGCCGAACAGAAGCAGCACTACTTGCCGCGGGTCGCCAGCGGCGAGGCGATCGCCGCATTCGCGCTGTCCGAACCGGAGGCGGGGTCCGACGTTGCTGCCATGCAGTGCAGTGCGCACATCGAGGGCGACCACGCCGTGCTGAACGGCGAGAAGACCTGGATCTCCAACGGGGGCATCGCCGACTTCTACGTGGTGTTCGCCCGCACCGGCGAGGCGCCGGGCGCCCGCGGCATCTCGGCCTTCATCGTCGACGCCGGCACGCCGGGGTTCGAGATCGCCGAACGCATAGAGGTGATAGCGCCGCACCCGCTGGCGCGCCTGCGGTTCACCGATTGCCGCGTGCCGCTGTCGCAGCGGATCGGCGAGGCGGGCGAGGGCTTCAAGGTGGCGATGCGCACGCTGGACGTGTTCCGCACCTCGGTCGCGGCGGCGGCGCTCGGGTTCGCGCGGCGCGCACTGGACGAAGCGCTGCAGCGCGCCACCACCCGCAAGATGTTCAACCAGGTGCTGGCCGACTTCCAGCTCACGCAGGCCAAGCTGGCGCAGATGGCGACCACCATCGACAGCTCGGCCCTGCTGGTCTATCGCGCCGCCTGGCAGCGCGACCAGGGCAGGAACGTGACGCGCGAGGCGGCCATGGCCAAGCTGACCGCGACCGAAGGCGCGCAGCAGGTGATCGACGCGGCGGTGCAGGTGTTCGGCGGCCTGGGCGTGGTGAGCGGCCAGCCGGTGGAGATGCTGTACCGCGACATCCGCGCGCTGCGCATCTACGAAGGCGCGAGCGAGGTGCAGCAACTCATCATCGCCCGCGAATTGCTGAAAACTCTGTCGGGAGACTCCAAATGACCCACCAGGTGGTGCTGCCGGCCGGTTGGCCGCGTCCCAAGGGCTATGCGAACGCGCTGATCGCCACCGGGCGCCAGCTGTACATCGCCGGCATGATCGGCTGGGATGCCGACCAGCGCTTCCACAGCGACGACTTCGGCGAGCAGGTCCGCCAGGCGCTGCAGAACGTCGCCGACGTGTTGAAGGAAGCCGGCGCCAAGCCCCAGCACATCGTGCGCATGACCTGGTACGTCACCGACAAGCGCGAGTACCTGGCCGCCGGCCGCGCGGTCGGCCAGGCCTTCCGCGACTGCATCGGCCACTACGACATCGCCATGACGGCCATCGAGGTCAAGGCCCTGATCGAGGATCGCGCCAAGGTCGAGATCGAGGTGACCGCCGTCATCCCCGATTGACGAAATCGAGCCCCCACGTTTGCGGCTTCGCCGCTGCACTGCCCCCCGAGGGGGCGCAGGCCTCCTAGGGGCGGCCCGTCGGAGGCCTGGGCGCTTCGGCACCCGCGCATTCGTCCAGCAGCCATTGCCTGAGCTCTCCCACCGCCGGGCTCTCCACCCGGTCGGCGGGCGTCACGAGCCAGTAGCCCAGGGTGGACATGGCGTGCCGTACCGGCACGATCAGCCGCCCGGCGGCTTGCTCCGTCGCCACCAGGTAATCCGGCACCAGCGCCACGCCCAGCCCGGCCGCTGCCGCCTGCAGCGAGAAGGAGAACAGCTCGTAGCGCGGTCCGGCCAGCGCATTGACATCGCCGACCCCCGCGGAAGCGAACCATTCGCGCCAGCCGTAAGGGCGCGTGGCCTGCTGCAATAGCGGCAGTTCCGCGAGCTTGTGCGCCGTGACCTTCCGCACGGGCGCGATCAGCGCCGGGTGGCAGACCGGCACCACCCGCTCGGGCATCAGGAAGGTGGCCTGGGTGCCGGGCCAGGGCCCGGTGCCGGCATGGATGGCGGCATCCAGCCCCGAGTCCTGGAACAGGAAGGGGCGGGCCCGGCTGGCCAGGTGCACGGTCAGGTCCGGGTTGCGCTCGCGCAGCCCGTGCAGCCGAGGCACCAGCCACTGCGCGCCGAAGGTGGGGACCACGCCCAGTTCGATGCTGCCACCGCGCCCGCGCCGGCCCTGCAGGTCCAGCACCTCGCGTTCCATGTCGTCGAGTGCGCGCGCCGCATGGCGGTAGTAGGCAATGCCAGCGTCCGTGAGCGCGATGCCGTGGCGGGTGCGGCGGAACAGCGGAACGCCCAGCAGTTGCTGCAGGGCGGCCACCTGGCGCCCGACGGCACTCTGGGTCAGCGCCAGCTCGCTGGCGGCGGCGGTGAAGCTCTGGTGCCGCGCGGCCGCCTCGAAGGCGGCCAGCATGGCGGTGCCGGGCAGTCTGCGTCGCATGGGGTGGGTCCTCTCCAGTTCTGCAATTTTTGCAGAACTGCATGCGAAACCGTCGTTTGCCGTGACGATCGCAGGGGGCTAAAGTGCCGCGTATCCCGAGACTTTCCTGCACATCTGACATGAATCAAGCCAAGACCAAGGCCCGCTTCGACTGGGCCGACCCGCTGCTGCTGGAGCAGCAGCTCACCGGTGACGAGCGCGCCGTCCGCGACGCCGCGCACAGCTACTGCCAGGACAAGCTGGCGCCGCGCGTGCTGGAGGCGTTCCGCAGCGAGGCCAGCGACCCGGCCATCTTCCGCGAGATGGGCGAGCTGGGCCTGCTGGGCCCCACGATTCCCGAGCAATATGGCGGCGCGGGCCTCAACTACGTGTGCTACGGGCTGATCGCGCGCGAGGTCGAACGGGTGGACTCGGGCTACCGATCGATGATGAGCGTGCAGTCCTCGCTGGTGATGGTGCCGATCTTCGAGTTCGGCAACGAGGCGACGAAGCAGAAGTACCTGCCCAGGCTGGCCACCGGCGAGTGGATCGGCTGCTTCGGCCTGACCGAGCCGAACCACGGCTCCGATCCCGGCAGCATGGTCACGCGCGCACGCAAGGTCGATGGCGGCTACAAGCTGACCGGCAGCAAGATGTGGATCTCCAACTCGCCGTTCGCCGACGTGTTCGTCGTCTGGGCCAAGGACGACGAAGGCGCGATCCGCGGCTTCGTGCTGGAGAAGGGCTGGAAAGGCCTGTCGGCGCCCAAGATCCACGGCAAGGTCGGCCTGCGCGCCTCCGTCACTGGCGAGATCGTGATGGACGAGGTGTTCTGCCCCGAGGAGAACGCCTTCCCCGAGGTGCGCGGCCTGAAGGGCCCCTTCACCTGCCTGAACTCGGCGCGCTACGGCATCGCCTGGGGCGCGCTGGGAGCCGCCGAGGACTGCTGGCACCGCGCCCGCCAGTACGTGCTGGACCGCAAGCAGTTCGGCAAGCCGCTGGCGGCCAACCAGCTGATCCAGAAGAAGCTGGCCGACATGCAGACCGAGATCACGCTGGGCCTGCAGGGCTGCCTGCGGCTGGGCCGCATGAAGGACGAGGGCACGGCGTCGGTGGAGATCACCTCCATCATGAAGCGCAACTCCTGCGGCAAGTCACTCGACATTGCCCGCCTGGCGCGCGACATGATGGGCGGCAACGGCATCAGCGACGAGTTCGGCGTCGCCCGCCACCTGGTGAACCTGGAAGTGGTGAACACCTACGAGGGCACGCACGACATCCACGCCCTGATCCTCGGCCGCGCGCAGACGGGCATCGCGGCGTTCTGACGCACCCAGGAGACAGGAGACAGGACGCAGAAGACGCAGAGGTTTCGCAGAAGGCGCAGAAGACTCAATTGAGTTTTTTTGCGCCTTCTGCGTCCCTTTTGCGACTTCTGCGCCCGGTATTCCTATCCCTTCAACACTGGATCGTGTTGCGGCAGAAATTCGAGAGCTCGCGCACGACGGCCTGGCCGCCAACCGGATTGACCGCGCGGGCGCCGACTTCCAGGCTGAGCTTCATCTCGTACTTGCGGAAGAACTCGTCGAACAGCTCGCCGCCCAGCGTGGCGAAGGCGGTGAGGGTGTCGGCCTTCGGGTCGTGCGCGAGCAGGACCGCGCACAGCGGCTGTTCGGCGGGGCCGGACAGCACGCGGGCGCCCGACGCGGGGTCGTACTGGCTGTTTTCGGCGCAACAGTGGATCAGCTGGTCGCGCACGCCCTTGGCTGCGCGCGTCTTGCGGAAGCTGATGAAACTCACTTCGCGCGTCGGATAGACCAGCCGGTGGGCGCAGATCGCGGAAAACGCAACGATGCTGCGCGCCGGCCCGACGCCGCCGGGCCAGGCGTAGCGGTCGCCTTCCTTGGTGCTGAGCGTCGCCGGTGGGGCCGCCTTGCCCAGGTCCAGCAGGAACACCGGCGTCGCTTCGAACGGGTAGTGGAAGACGTAGTTGGTCTGCGCCTTCAGGCCGGCTGCCTTGACGGGGCGGCGCTGCTCGTCGACCAGCAGCGCCTTCGAGTACTCCTGCGGCCGCGCGTCGGCGGCCCAAGCCACTGGCAGCGCCGCTGCTGCCGACACACAGCCCAGCCGGGCGGCACAGGACTCGATGAAGATGCGGCGGTCCATGCGGTACTCCTTGCGGGGACAGGCGTGGCCGCAGGGTACATCCGCTGCGCCCCTCGCGCAGCTCAGCGCGAAGCGGGCGCGGCTGGAGCGGCGGACGGGCTGCCGCCCATCGCGCCCGTCGGCTGGCCGCTCTCGCGCATGCGTGCCAGCGTGTCCTGCGAGACCAGCCGCGCCTGGCCGTCCTGCATCACCAGCGCCACGGCGGGCGACGCAGCGTTGCCGGTGCCCAGCAGCATGCCGTTCGGGCCTGCGGTGACCACTGCCAACGGCCGGCGGTCATCCCAGCTGAGCGTCGGCATGTAGTGGTGGCGGTCGTGCAGCGACACGCGGTTCCAGTCGACGGGCGGCGGCGAGGCGCATCCGCCCATCACGAGCAGCGCAGCGCCCAGGAACGCAAGCCGGGCCAGGGGCAATCGGGAATTCTTCATCGGGGCCTCCCTGCGGGCTGCGAATTCCCGCTCAGCCAATTAAAGGATCGGCCCCGGCTGCCGTGTGTGTGCGCGTGTTTTAGCTGTGTACGGCTGTGGCATACCCTGGCTCAGGCAAGCAGCGACTTCAGAAGATCAGGTTTCCGAGTCCGAGCACGACCAGCAGGCCGATGAGGAAGATGATCCCGACGATCCAAAGCAGAACTTTCATGGCGCGACTCCGTTTTGTTCGAACCCACTCTACGGGGCGGTGGCGGCACGCCTGTCGTCCCCGCGCGCCTCGCAGCGTCGGTGATGTGCCCCTTTCCCCGTCTCTGGGACACTAGGCCCGTCCGTCACTTTCCGCATCCGCGACATGAAACTCCCCCAAGACTCCCAGTTCCAAACCGGCCTGGCCACCCGCCGCAAGGTGCTCGGCGACGAGTACGTCCAGGGCTCGCTGGACAAGGCGACCGACTTCACCGCCCCCCTGCAGGAGTTCGTCACCCGCAACGCCTGGGGCAACACCTGGCAGCGGCCCGGCATCGACCTGCGCACCCGCAGCATCGTGACGCTCTCGCTGCTGCTGGCGCGCGGGCAGATGCACGAGTTCAAGATCCACGTGCGCGGCGCCCTCAACAACGGTGTCACGCCGGCGGAACTGCAGGAAATCATCCTGCACGCGGGCGTCTACTGCGGGGCGCCCGCGGCGGTGGACGGTTTTCGCGCCGCCGCCGAGGTGATCGAGAAGGCTTGAGCGCCAAGGCGTCCAGCGCGCGGCGGTTGCTCACCCGCTTCAGGACGACGAGGTCCGGCTTCCAGCCGCTTGCCCTCGCAGCCCTCAGGCCCGCTCCGACAACTCGATCAGGTTGAAATCCGGATCGCGCACGTAGACCGACCGGATCCTTCCGGTTGCGCCGGTGCGCAGCACCGGCCCCTCCAGGATCGGCCAGTCGGCGGCCTCCAGCCGCGCCATGACCTGCGGCAGCGGGATCGCGGTGATGAAGCACAGGTCCAGCGCACCCGGCACGGGCAGGTGCGCCTTGGGCTCGAATTCGGCGCCCTGCACGTGCAGGTTGATCTTCTGCCCGCCAAAACGGAACGCCCGTCGCTGCACCGGCGGCGTGCCGCCGACGAAGGTCTCCAGCTCCATGCCGAGGACGCGGGTATAGAAGTCGATGCACGCCGCTTCGCGGGCCGTGGTCAGGACCAGGTGGTCGAGGTGGTCGATCATGCGCGGCAGTAGGGGTGCGCGCTCATCGTAAGCCACTCCGCGTCCTCCCAGCCCGACGGGTGCATGGGCGTGAAAAGCTCATCACCCCGGTAACACTTCCACCGCATCCATCGGCCTGCCCCCGATGGCCCCCGCGCCGATTGCTTAAGCCGGTTACGGCATTGCCGGCGCGCGCACCGAAACATCCCGCCTCGACCTAGGCGTTTGGCTGCCACGAGCCCATCCGTGCGTCACCAGACTGGCCTGCAGGACGAAACAGGCCGGGAGGTGCGTGATGAAGGGCAGGCGGGCCGTGGCGATCGCCACGGCGCTGTTGGCGGGATGGCTGGGGTGGGGCGCAGGCGCGTCGGCGGCCACGACTTGCGAGCCGACCGCGCAACCCGGCGTCGAGCGCTGCGTCACCGGGCTCGCGCCCGCCACCGTGGCCGCCATGGCGCAGACCCAGCGGGCCAGCCAGTGGTGCTGGGCCGCCAGCATCAGCATGGTGCTGCGCAGCTGGGGGCTGACCGTTCCGCAGGAGCAGATCGTGCGCCAGCACTTCGGCGCGACGGCGGACTTGGGCGTGGAAGGCCCGGCCATCGCGCAACTGCTCAATCGCACCTGGCACGACCGCACCGGCCGCGCCGTGTCGGTGTCGGCCGACGCAGTGGCGATTTCGCAGCCGCGCATGGCGCTGGCGGCACCGGAGCTGCTGCAGGACCTGGAAGACGAACGGCCCGCCGTGCTGGTGCTGCCGCGCCACGCCGTGGTGCTGGTGCAGCTGGAATACGAACGCACCGCCGGCAGCGGCGAGGTGAGGCTGCTCGATGCACAGGTGCTGGACCCGGCTCAGCCCCAGGTGCTGCGCAGCATGCAGCCGCAGTCCGACGTCGTGCACCTGACCCGCGTGACGGACGCGAGCGGCACCGAACTGATGGCTGTGGCGCGCGAAGCGGCCGCCATGCAGTGACGGATCAGGCCCAAGGGAAATTGGAACGTGACCCCGATTCCCCTCAGTGCTGCGAAACCGTGCCGCGCCAGCCGCCAGTCTCGGCGCCGCGCGACTCCACCAGTTCCTTGAAGCGCTGCAGGTTGCCCTTGGCCGTGATCTTCACGCCGCCGACGGCGTCGCCCACCTTCTCGGTCAGCGATTCGGGGCGGTAGTCCATCTGCATCCGCACGCGGGTGCGGTTCTCGCCGATCTTGTCAAAGGTGACCACGCCGGCATTCATCGGCCCGCTGGTGCTGCGCCAGGCGATGCGCTGGTCCGGGATCTGCTCGGTGATCTCGGCGTCCCATTCCTTGGTCTTGCCGGCCACCACGGCCTTCCAGTGGAGGTGGGTGTCGTCGATCTGCCGCACCTCCTGCACGCTGGCCATGAAGCGCGGGAACTGCTCGAATTGCGTCCACTGGTTGTAGGCGGTGCTCACGGGCACGTCGAGCTCGATCGATTCCTCCACGGTGGACAGCGAATAGCCGTGCTGGCCCGACCGCATCCGGTTCGACAGCAGCACGCCCCCCAGCGCCACGGCTGCGGCGGCGGCCAACAGCGTGCCCGTGTGATGGCTGCGCCCGTGCACATGCCCGTCCGAATAGCCGTCGGCATAGCCGCCCTCGAAGGCAGTCTCGTGGGGATGCCGGTGCCGCATCCGGTTCGACAGCAACAGGCCGCCGGCCGCCAGCGCGGCGATGGTGGGGAGGTTGGCTCGCATGGAAGATGTTCCTCTGGGTTCGTGAAGTGGGGTGCAGCGGCAGAGGGCTGCAGATACGCGGGGTACCTGCAGGCAATGCTGGCAAGCGGCGCGCGTGCCGTGGGCAACAGAGTGCAAACCGTGGAGCTGGCGAGGGGCGCGGCGCATGCCGTTCCGGGCTGGCCCCGGCGCGCGCTTCCGGCGCGTGCGGCGGCGCCGCGCCCGTCGCCGGGTCTGGTGCGCCAATTACATGGCGATTCGCAACGAAGCGCACGGCTGCGCTCCGGCCGGCGCAGCGGCGTGCAGGCCCGGCTTACTCCAGCGGAGCCGGGCGGGTCTTGCGCGATTGCCTCAGGTAGGGGCCGATGCTGTCGGCGCCTTCGCCGCTGCGCTCGCCAGGGGGTGCCAGCCCGTCCGTGGCTCGCGACCGCGATCCCAGCTTGCCTATGAGTCGGCGCACCAGCCCACTCGCACCGCCCTTTGGCGGCATGGGCGGTTCCGCGCCCCAGCGCCTGTGTTTCATGGTCGCACTCCCCCGCGCTCCGGTTCTGTTGTGAAGGATCAGCTTCGCCGGGCGCACGGAGTCGATCAAGGACTGGCTTGCAACAAAGCCGAGCAAACGTAACGGCTGGGCAGATGAGCGGCCCCGTGCCGGCGCTCGAGCGGCGCCCTGCACAATCGGCCCACCCCCGAGCCGCCCCGCCAGGCATGCAGAGGGGCCCCGGCCGACCACCCGCATGAAGCCCGCGCACCCACCACTCCCCGGCCCGGCAGCAACGCCCGCTCACGCCGCGGAGGGCGGGCCGCCGCGGCGCGTCCTGCCCGTGATCGTGGGCGCGCAGTTCGCCGGCACCTCGCTGTGGTTCGCCGTCAATGCCGTGATGCCCGACCTGCAGCGTGCCTGGGGATTGCCGGCGTCGGCGGTGGGGTCCCTCTCCTCGGCCGTACAGCTGGGGTTCGTGGCCGGCACGCTGGTGTTCGCGCTGGCGATGGTGGCGGACCGCTTCCCGCCCACCCGCGTGTTCCTGGCCTGCTCGCTGCTGGGCGCGGCGGCCAATGCCGGCATCGTGCTGGCCGATGGCAGCCTGGCGGCCCTGCTGGCCCTGCGATTCGCGGTCGGATTCCTGCTGGCAGGCATCTACCCGGTCGGGATGAAGATCGCCGCAGCCTGGTTTCGCGAACGGCTCGGCGCGGTGCTGGGCGTGCTCATAGGCGCCCTGGTGCTGGGCACGGCGCTGCCGCACGGCTTGCGCGCGCTCGCCGCCATCGGGACGTCCGGCGCCGTGCCGTGGCAAGCGGTGGTGCTGGGGGTGTCGGCGCTGGCAGCGCTGGGCGGCCTGGTCACGGCCGCCTGGGTGCCCGACCGGCCTGCGCCGCCGGGTGCGCGCATCACGCCGCGTGCGCTCGGCGCCATCTGGAGCGACCGGCGCCTGCGCGCTTCGGTGTTCGGCTACTTCGGCCACATGGGGGAGTTGTACGCGTTCATCGTGCTGGCGCCGGCCATTGCCGCCGTGCGCTTTGCCGACGACGGCATGGTGAGCGCACTCGCTTTCTGGGCCATCGCCGCCGGTTTCGTGGGCTGCGTCGGCGGCGCCATGGCGGTGCGGTATGTCGGCAGCGCCTGGGTCGCCGAAGCGCAGCTGGGCGCCAGCGCCGCCTGCTGCCTGCTGGCCCCGCTGATGCTGGCCGCGCCCCTGCCGGTGTTCGTCGGCTGGCTGATGGTGTGGGGGGCCACGGTGGCGGGCGACTCGCCGCAGTTCTCCGCGCTGACCGGGCAGAACGCCGCGCCGGCAGTGGTCGGCAGCGTGCTGACCCTGGCCAACTGCATCGGCTTCGCCATCTCGGTGGTCAGCATCGAGGTCTTCGTCGCCGCCGCCCAGTCGCACCCGCTGGGGCAGGTGCTGCCCTGGATGGCGCTGGGCCCGCTGGCCGGGCTGGTGATGATGCGGCCGCTGCTGCGGCGGCCGCGGCCGTCGTAGCCCGCGGCCGGCTGCTCGCCAAGCACCACCACCCGGCCCGACGCCCATGAGCTTCATGGAATCCCTGATGGCCCTGCTGCAGTCGCTGCAGGGCGCGCCCGCGTACCTGCTGCTGTTCGCAGTGCTGGTCGGCAGCGGCGTGGGGCTGCCGGTCAACGAAGACCTGCTGCTGGTCGGCGCCGCCGCGCTGACCCTGCGGCACGTGATGGAGCCGGTGCCGCTGGTGGCGGTGGCGTGGTGCGGCGTGCTGTGTGCCGACGGCCTGATCTTCCACTGGGGCCGGCGCTTCGGGCCGCAGCTGCTGCGGCACCGGCTGGCTGCAAAGGCGTTGCCGCCGCAGCGGGTGGAGGCGATGCAGCGCACCCTGCAGCGCTGGGGGCCTGCCTACATCTTCGTCGTGAGGTTCATGCCGGGCGTGCGCAGCGCGCTGCTGTTCGCCGCCGGGTCCATGCAGATCCGTTACCGCCACTTCTTCCTGTTCGACGGCGCCGCGGCGCTGGTGGAGTTGCCGCTGCTGGTCTGGGCCGTGCGCCAGGTGGGCGGCCGCTGGGAGGAGATCCTCGCGCTGGTGCAGCGCTGGCAGGGCATCCTCATTCCGCTGGTGCTCGCGCTGTCGGCCGGGGCCTGGCTGGCCGTTCGATGGCGCCGGGGCCGCCGCGGCAATTGAGCTCTGCGAATCGGGAGGGAGCGCCGATCCGCGAGCGATTGGCACCATGGGATGCGCAATATGCGATGAGGGCTTGCGCGCCGGCTCGCGGTTGCAAACTTCGCTGCGGCCGCTGCGGCTAAGATGCGGGCCTGGGGGGCGACCGGCCCGGCAGCGAAGCGCGGCGACGATCGCGCCGCCGTCACATACAAAAGGAACAACGTTCCATGGCGAACATCGGCACCGTCCTGAAAGAGGAAATCGCGCGCGTTGCCCGCAAGCAGCAGCGCGCCGAACTGGCCCACCTGAAGAAGTCGGTGGCGCAGTACCGCAGCCAGATCGCGCAACTCAAGCGCCGCATGCAGGCGCTCGAGCAGCAGGTGCGCAAGCAGGCCCGCAGCGCCGGCCGGGCCGCGCCGGCCGCGCAGGAAGAGGACGAAGGGCCGTCGCTGCGCTTCTCCGCCAAGGGGCTGGCCGCGCAGCGCCAGCGCCTGGGGCTCTCGGCGGCCTCGGTGGCCAGGATCCTGGGGGTGTCGGCGTTGTCGGTCTACAAGTGGGAGAGCGGCAAGACCCGGCCGCGCGCCCGGCAGCTGGAAGCGATCGCGTCGCTGCGCAAGATGGGCAAGCGCGAAGCGCTGGCGCGCCTGGCCGCCTGACGATGCCCTTGCCCGAACCGGCCCCGCGCCGGCACCTGCACACCCGCGCCGTCAGCTACCGCGGCTTCCTGCGCGAAGACGGCCTGTGGGACATCGAAGGCGAGCTGTCCGACACCAAGACCTACGGCTTCCAGCGCTCCGACGGCACCGACATGCCGCCGGGCCGCCCGATCCACCACATGCGCATCCGCGTCACGGTGGACGGGTCCATGACCATCCGGGCAATCGCCGTGGCCATGGACCACACGCCTTTCGCCGAATGCATCCAGGGCGAGGACCCGATGCAGCGCATGGTCGGCGCGCGGCTCGGCCCGGGCTGGCGGCAGTCCATCGAGAAGGCGCTGGGCGGCGTGCGCGGCTGCACCCACCTGCGCGAGCTGCTCTTCAACATGGCGACGGCGGCGTACCAGACCATCTTTCCCTGGCGCGAGCGCGAGCGTCGGCTGGCCGGGCAGGCGAGCGAAGCGGTGACCGAGCCGCCCTACCACCTGGGCCGGTGCATAGCGTGGGACCCGAACGGCGCGGTGACCGCGCGCTACTACCCGCAGTTCTTCGGCCAGCCGCTCAAGCCGCTGCGCCGGAAGGATCCCCCGGCTTGACCCAGGTGAACACCCGCACCGGCGGGACATTGATCCATTCCCAGCGCTTGTCCGGCGCACCGAGGTAAGGCGATGCGAAGCCCGCCACATGCGCGCGGACCTGGTAGGCCACGAACCGCCCGCCGGGGCGCAGCACCTGTGACACGGCCGCGGCGATGCGGTCCGACACTTCCGGCGGCATGGTGGAGAAGGGAATGCCCGAAACGATGGCATCCGGCGCCGGCAGGCGGCGCGCGGCCAGGATCGCGGCCACGCGCTCGGCGCTGCCCAGCTCCAGCAACAGCCGCGCATCGTGCAGCGAAGCGCGCAAATGGGCGTGGAAGCTCGGGTCCAGCTCGATCGCCAGCAGCCGCGCGCCTGGCGCCATGGCCTGCAGGAAGGCAGCGGTGGTGCCGCCCGTGCCCGGGCCAAGCTCGACCACGGTTCGCGCCTGCGGGATGGCCGCGCAGCGCACCAGTCGCTGCTCCAGCCGGTGCGAACTCGGGACCACCGAGCCCACCTGGGCCGGATGGCGCAGGAAACCACGGAGGAATTCGATGCGGTCGCGCCTGGTCCCCGACGGGGCCGGGCCGGCAGGCAGCACGTTGGAACCGGCCGCCTGGCCGGCACGGGGTTCGGGAGGCGCCATGGGTCGTGTTGGAGTTGTGCTGGGGTTGCGGCGATTCTGGTGGTGCCGCGCAGCCAGCGGTGTCGGACAGGGTCGACAAGGCTGCCTTCGAGCCGGCGCGCCGTCAAGGGGCTATCCGCTCGCAGCGCCACCACCGTGGGGCTTCGGTCCTACAACCCCCAGGGCCCGCAGGCCCTAGATTCGGACGATGAACCCAGCCATGCGGCAACGGCTCCAGGCCGCCGCTTCCCGGCTGCGGGCAGGCGCGCAATCCCTGCGGCGACACCCCTGGCGGGCGGCGCTGCTGCTGCCTGCGCTGGCGCTGCTCTACGTGCTGCTGCTGGTGCCGTTCACCCCCGGCATCGCCAACCTGCGCAAGGCCAAGGTCGAGGCGCCGGCGGTGCTGGTGTCGGCCGACGGCGTGGTGCTGGCGCGCTACCAGCGCGTGCACCGCGAGTGGGTGCCGCTGGAGCGGGTGGCCCCGGCCGTGGTGCAGGCGCTGATCGCGACCGAGGACCACCGCTTCTGGGAGCACCACGGCATCGACCTGTACCGCACCGCCGGCGCGCTGTGGCTCACGCTGCAAGGCGACCGCCAGGGCGGCTCCACGATCACGCAGCAACTGGCGCGCAACCTGTACCCGGAGGAGATCGGCCGCTCGCCCACGCTGCACCGCAAGGTCAAGGAGGCGATCACCGCGCTGAAGATCGAAGCGGTCTACAGCAAGCAGGAGATCCTGGAGACCTACCTCAACACGGTCCCCTTCCTCTACAACGCGTTCGGCATCGAGATGGCCGCGCGCACCTACTTCGACAAGCCGGCGAGCGAGCTGGACCTGCTGGAGAGCGCCACCCTGATCGGCATGCTCAAGGGCACCAGCTACTACAACCCCGTGCTCAATCCCGACCGGGCGCGCGAGCGGCGCAACGTCGTGCTGGCGCAGCTGGCACGCCGCGGCAAGCTGCCCGCCCAGCGCGCGCAGGAGCTCGCGAAGCGGCCGCTGCGGATCGACTTCGAGCGCCAGCAGGAGCCGCTCGGGCCGGCGCCGCACGCCGCGCAGCAGGTGCGCAAGTGGCTGATCGCCTGGGCCGACCGCAACGGCTACGACATCCACGCCGACGGGCTGGTGGTGCGC
>JAKFEA010000179.1:0-8663 GCA_036675905.1 Acidovorax sp.
CTTCACGCTGACCGCGCGCGCCGAGAACCACCTGTGGGGCCGCGACGACCTGGACGACACGATCCGGAGGCTGGTGGCGTACGAGGAGGCCGGCGCCGACGTGCTGTTCGCACCGGGATTGAAGACCGCCGACCAGATCCGCGCCGTGCTGGCGGCCGTGAAGAAGCCGATCAACGTGATCATGGGTGCGCCCGGCAATCCGCTGGACCTGCCGCAACTGCAGGCGATGGGCGTGCGCCGCATCAGCGTGGGCGGCTCGCTGGCGCGCACTGCCTACGCGGCGCTGCTGGCGGCCGGCCGCGAGATGCGCGAGCAAGGCACCTTCACTTACGCGAAGGCCGTGCCGCCCACCAACTGGTTCAACGACGCATTCGGCAGCTGAAGCGGCGGTGCGGCGCCAGGCAGGGCCGGCGCCGCGCGGACACCGAAACCCGCAAGCAGCCGCTTGCGCAAGGCAAGCACCGCGCGGTCCTTGCTCAGCAGCCCGGCACTGTGCGCCACGGCCAGGTCGACGAACTTCTGGTCATCCGGATCGCGGCAGGCGATCCCCGCATGCGGAGCCACCGGCGCCGGCAGCACATGGCGGTCGAAGGCTGCCAGCACCTCGCCGGCGGCGATGCCGCCCGCTGCCATCCGGCGCACCAGCTGCGGATAGGCCAGCACCCGCTCCAGTTCCTCGCGCATGGCCGACGTGGCCAGCCACTGCAGGCGGCCGCCCAGCAGCCCTTCACGCAGCGGGCGCGCCGTGTCGTCGCCGAACACGAACGCGTCCAGCACGATGTTGGTGTCAAGCACGAGGCGCTGCATCGCCGTCCGCGCTGCGGGCCGAGCCCGCCACCATGTCGAACCGGAACAGCCGGCACTCGATCGGGCCGTTCCACAGCGGCACGCGGCGCGACTCCTTCAGCCGCATCCGCGAGGGCAGTTTCAGGTCGGGCGTCAGCACCCAGGCCGTCCAGCCGGCGTAGTGCCGCTTCCAGTGCGCCGCCAGCCCGGCAAAGAAATCCTGCGTCGAGTCCACCTGCGGCCGCTCGCGCCCGCGCTGGACCTTGCCGGCCACGCCGGCCGTTTCGATGCGTTCGCCATAGGGCGGATTGAGCAGCATCAGGCCGGGCGCCTCGCAGGGCGGCAAGCGCTGCAACGCATCGCCGCCGCGCAACTCCAGCGCCGCCGCCACGCCGGCGCGCTCGGCGTTGCGACCGGCGAAATCGACCATGCGGAACGCCACGTCGCTGCCGAAGACCGGCGCCGTGGCCGGGTGCTGCGCGGCCCGGGCCTCGTCCTTCAGCTGCTTCCAGACATGCGCCTGGAACGGCAGTTGCCGCTCGAAGGCGAAGCGCCGCAAGGATCCCGGCGCGATGCCGCAGGCCACTTGCGCCGCCTCGATCGCCACCGTTCCGCTGCCGCAGCAGGGGTCGTACAGCGGCACGTCGGCCTGCCAGCCGCTGGCCGCGATCATGGCCGCGGCCAGCGTTTCCTTCAGCGGCGCCTCGCCCTTGTCCTCGCGCCAGCCGCGCTTGAACAGCGGCTCGCCGCTGGTGTCGATGTAGAGCGTGCAATCGGTAGGGGCCAGGTGCGCGAACAGGCGCACGTCCGGCCGCTGGGTGTCCACGTCGGGGCGCGCGCCGGCCTTGGCGCGAAAGCGGTCGGCCACCGCATCCTTGATCTTCAGCGCCGCGAAGTTCAGGCTCTTGAGCGGGCTGTGCTGCGCGGTGACCTCGACCTTGAAGCTCTGGCGCGGCGTGAACCAGGCTTCCCAGCTGACCGCCGACGCGGCTTCGTACAGGTCGGCCTCCGAGCGATAAGGGGTGTGCGACAGCTGCACCAGCACGCGCTGGGCCAGCCGGCTGTGCAGGTTCAGCCGCAGCGCGTCGCGCCAGGCTGCGCGCGCCACCACGCCGCCGCGCCCGACCAGCAGGTCGTTGCCGGCCAGCCCGGTCAGCCGATTCACTTCGTCCGCCAGCAGGTCTTCGACACCAGCCGCGCAGGGCAGGAAGAGTTGGAGGGTCACAGGGCCTTTCGAAGGTTGGCGGGCGCGATCCGCAGCGCGTCACGGTACTTGGCAACGGTGCGGCGCGCGCACTCGATGCCCTGCTCCTTGAGCATGTCGGAAATGCGGCTGTCCGACAGCGGGCGACCGGCGTCCTCGGCGGCGACCAGCTGGCGGATCAGCGCGCGCACGGCCGTGGACGACGCATTGCCGCCGGTCTCGGTGCCGAGCGCAGAACCGAAGAAGTACTTCAGTTCGAAGGTGCCCAGCGGCGTGGCCATGTACTTGGCGGTGGTCACGCGCGAGATGGTCGATTCGTGCAGCCCCAGCTCGTCGGCGATCTCGCGCAGCACCAGCGGGCGCATCGCCAGTTCACCGTGCACGAAGAAACTCTTCTGCCGCTCGACGATGGCGGTGGACACCCGCAGGATGGTGTCGAAGCGCTGCTGGATGTTCTTGATGAACCAGCGCGCCTCCTGCAGCCGCTGCTGCAAGGCCTGGTGGCCTTCGCCGCGGTGTGCCTTGAGCGCGCCCGCATAGGCGTCGTGCACGCGCAGCCGCGGCAGCACGTCGGGGTTGAGTTGCACGCGGAAGCGGAACGGGTTGCCGGCGCCTGCGGAGCTGACCAGCACGTCAGGCACCACGATGTTGCGCTCCACGTTGGCGAAGCGGCGGCCCGGCTTGGGCTCCAGCCGGACGATCAGCGCAATGGCGGCCTTGACGTCCGGCTCGGCCAGGCGGCACAGCTGGGCCAGCCGCCTGACGTCCCGGCGTGCCAACAGGTCCATGGGCTGGGCGCAGATTGCCAACGCCGCCTCGCAGGCAGCGGGGTCGGCAAGGTCGTCGAGGCGGGCCCGCAGCTGCAGTTGCAGGCATTCGGCCAGCGAACGCGCGCCCACTCCCGGCGGGTCCAGGTGCTGCAGCAATCGCAACGCGACCGTGAAGCGGTGGACGAGTTCTTCCTGCTGCTCCGGGTCACCGGGAGCCAGGCCCGCGGCCAGCGCCTCGGGCGAATCCTCGAGGTAGCCGTCGTCGTCCAGCGACTCGATCAGGAAGCGCAGCGCGGCCTGGTCTTCCGGCGCCAGCCGCAAGGCCAGCGCCTGCCGGTGCAGGTGATCCTGCAATGACTCGTGCACGCGTGCGAGGTCGATCGCATCGGCGCCGTCCTCGCCATCGAAATCCTTGCGGCGCGCCGGCGCCTCGCCGCCCCACTCGCCGTCGTCGGGCACCAGCTCGACGCTGCCGTCGCCTCCCCAGTCGGGCGCCTCTTCCGGCAAGGACACCTCGCTGGCGGCCGAGGCGGGAGAGTCGAACGCGGCGATCTCCTGCACCGCCTCCTCCCGCTCGCTTTCGGGCGGCGGGACGTCGGCGTGGCTGACGCCGAACTCCTCGCGCGGCGCCTCCTCGGGCGTGAGTTCCAGGAAGGGGTTGTCGCCGAGCATCTGCTCGACCTCCTGCGACAGCTCGAGCGTCGACAGCTGCAGCAGGCGGATCGACTGCTGCAGCTGCGGGGTCAGCGCGAGGTGCTGCGAGACCCGAAGCGACAGCCCCTGCTTCATGGGTGCCCCCGGCGCGCCATGGCTACATTCTGAAGTGCTCGCCGAGGTAGACCCGGCGCACGTCGGCGTTGTCGACGATCTCCGAAGGGGTGCCCTGCGCCAGCACCTCGCCCTCGCTGATGATGTAGGCGTGGTCGCAGATGCCCAGCGTTTCGCGCACGTTGTGGTCGGTGATCAGCACGCCGATCCCGCGCGACCTGAGGAAACCGATGATGCGCTGGATCTCGATGACCGCGATCGGGTCGATGCCGGCAAAGGGCTCGTCCAGCAGGATGAAGCGCGGCTGGGTGGCCAGCGCGCGGGCGATCTCCACGCGCCGGCGCTCGCCGCCCGAGAGCGCCGGGGCGGGCGAGTCGCGCAGGTGGTCCACCCGCAGGTCCTGCAAAAGCGCCGTCAGGCGCTCCTCGATCTGGTCGCGCGCCAGCGGCTGGCCGTCCGCGCCGCGCTGCAATTCCAGCACCGCGCGCACGTTCTGCTCCACGTTGAGCTTGCGGAAGATCGAGGCTTCCTGCGGCAGGTAGGACAGCCCCAGCCGCGAGCGGCGGTGGATCGGCATGTGCTCCACGGCCCGGCCGTCGATGGAGATCTCGCCGGCATCGGCGCGCACCAGCCCCACGATCATGTAGAACGAAGTGGTCTTGCCGGCGCCGTTGGGTCCCAGCAGGCCGACCACCTCGCCGTTGGCCACCCCGAGCGACACGTCCTTGACCACGGCGCGGCTGCCGTAGGTCTTGCGCAGGTGGCGCGCCTCCAGCCGGCTGCGCGCGGGCGGCGCGTCCGGGTCGGCCAGCGCCGCCTCCGCCAGATCCATTCTCACCGGGCTTCCCCGCGCAGCGTGGTGCTCGGCCGCAGCTGCGCCGGCGGTGGCGCGGCAGGACGGTCGGCCTGGGCCGGAGCCGAGGCGGGTGCACGCGGCGCCAGCACCGCACGCACGCGCCCGCCGGGCGTGGGCGAGGTCGGGCCGCCGTCCACGGTGAACACGTCGGTGGTGTTGTCGTAGGTGATCAGGCTGCCCATGGTCTCGTCGGCCAGGGTGGCCCCGCGGTAGCGGCGCATCTCGGCCCGGCGGATGAACTTCACGCGGTCGGCCTTGCCGTCGTACTCGATCACCTCGCCTTCACCCTCGATGTACTCGTCCACGCCCTCGCGCTTCTGGCGGAAGAACGCGCGCTCGCCCGGCGCCGCCGTCACCACGCCGTACTGGTAGCCCTCGGGGTCCTGCCGCACGTCCACCCGCGCGCCGCGGATGAGGATGGTGCCCTTGGTCAGCACCACGCGGCCGGTGAACACGCTGGTCTGGTTGAGGTCGTCGTAGCGCAGCGCATCGGCCTCGATGTTCATCGGCTGGTTGCGATCGGCCCGCTCGGCGTGGGCCGGCAGGGCGAAGGCGGCCAGGGCGAACAGGAAGGCAGGAAGAAGGGTCTTCATAAAGGCACGAATCTTGCTGGCCATTGTACGGGCGGCCCGCGATGCGGCCCGGAAAACAAAGCCCGCCGAAGCGGGCCGGTGCGGGTTGACAAGCGGCGCCGGATCAGCGCGACTTGCGGGCCTCGGCGATCAGGTATTCGGCCACCTGCACCGCGCGCGGCATGCTGCCGGCCATGGTGCCGTCGGTGTACCAGCGGCCGGCGATGCCCAGCGCGGGCACGCCCTCGACCTTGTACGCGTCCTGCAGCTGGGCGGCCTTGCGCGCCTTGGTGGACATCGAAAAGGAGTTGTAGACCTCCTGGAACTTCGCCTTGTCGACGCCGTTCTTCGCGACCCAGTCGAGGATGGGGCCTTCCTTGTCCAGCGCCTGCTTCTCGACGTGGATGGCGTGGAACACCTTGCGGTGCAGCTCGTCGACCTTGCCCATGGCTTCCAGCGTGAAGTACAGGCGCTGCTGCGGCACGAAGCTGTCGCGGAAGGCGACCGGCACCCGGCGCAACGCAACGTCGGCCGGCAGCCGTTTTTGCCAGGCTTCCAGCTGCGGCTCGAAGGAATTGCAGTGCGGGCACGAGTACCAGAAGAACTCCACCACCTCGACCTTGCCGGCGGGCGCTTCGGTGGGCGCGCGCTTGTCCAGCGACTTGTAGTCGTCGCCATCTTCGGGCTTCTTCTGGGCCCAGGCCAGCGGGGACAGCCCCAGGCCGGCGGCGGCAACGACGCAGGCGGCGCCCGCGGAGAACTCACGTCGGTTCATGTCGGTCTTTCACTCCTCGAGTTGGGCTCAGAGCCGTGGCACGGCGGCTTGGTTCCCGCCGGCCGGTCAGCGCTGCACGCGCACCAGCGCGGTTTCCAGGCCTGTGGCTTCCAGCTTTTCCTTGCTGCGGTCGGCCTCGTCCTTGCGCTCGAAGGGGCCGACCCGGACACGGAACACCTGGCGGCCCGACTGCTCGCGCTCGGTGACCCGCGCGTCGATCCCCATCAAGGACAGCTTGGCGCGCTGCGCTTCGGCGTCCTCGGCGGTGCGGAAGGCGCCCACCTGGATGAAGTAGAGGAAGGGGTCGGCGGCCGGGCTGGCCGAACGCGCCGCGGCGAACTCGCCCAGCGGGTCGGCCGAGCCCGAAGCCGCCGGGGCCGGCCGGCCAGCCACGGCCGGCGGCAGCGGCGTGGGAACCGGGCCCGCGGCAGGTGCCGGTGGCGGCGGCCGCGCCGGGTTCTTGCCGTACAGCGGCGCGTTCGGATCCCAGTCCTTGTTCTTCCTGATCTCGGCCGCGTCCTGCTCGGCCGTGCGGCCGGTGTGCTTGCTGACGAAGGGCACCGGCACCTTGGTGACGTAGACCGCCACCGCGAGGGCGGCGCCGAGCCCGATCAGCACCCCGATGACGAGGCCCACCAGCACATTGCCACGCTGTCTGTTCAAGTTCCTGCTCACATCTTCTCCGGTGCGCCCACGCCGAGCATCGCAAGGCCGTTGCGCAGCACCTGCGCGGTAGCGGCCACCAGCGCCAGCCGCGCCCGCCGAACCGCCTCGTCATCCACCAGGATGCGCTCGGAATCATAGTAGGAGTGGTAGGTGGCCGCGAGCTCGCGCAGGTAGAAGGTCGCGTCGTGCGGCGCGAAGTCGGCCGCCGCCGCGGCCAGCATGTCGGGGTACCGGGCCAGCTGCAGCATCAGCGCCAGTGCCGCCGGGCTGTCCAGCGCCGACAGGTCCGCATCGTCCAGCGAAGCGGCGTCGCCGCCCCACGCGGCCAGCACCGAGCAGATGCGGGCATGGGCGTACTGGACGTAGTACACGGGGTTGTCGTTGTTCTGCGCCAGCGCCAGGTCGACGTCGAACACGTACTCGGTGTCGGGCTTGCGGGACAGCAGGAAGAAGCGCACCGCGTCCTTGCTGGTCCACTCGACCAGGTCGCGCAGCGTCACGTAGCTGCCGGCCCGCTTGGAGATCTTGACCTCCTCGCCGCCGCGCATGACGCGCACCATGGTGTGCAGCACGTAGTCGGGGTAGCCGGACGGGATGCCCACGCCGGCCGCCTGCAATCCGGCGCGCACTCGCGCGATCGTGCCGTGGTGGTCGGTGCCCTGGATGTTGACGGCCTTGCGGAAGCCCCGCTCCCACTTGCTGATGTGGTACGCGACGTCCGGCACGAAGTAGGTGTAGCTGCCGTCGGACTTGCGCATCACGCGGTCCTTGTCGTCGCCGTACCCGGTGGTCCTGAGCCACAGCGCGCCGTCCTGCTCGTAGGTCTTGCCGGCCGCCTGCAGCCGCTGCACGGTGGCCTCGACCTTGCCGCTGGTGTATAGGCTGGACTCGAGGTAGTAGTGGTCGAACTTCACGGCGAAGGCCTGCAGGTCCAGGTCCTGCTCGTGGCGCAGGTAGGCCACCGCGAACTGGCGGATGCCGTCCAGGTCGTCGACGTCGCCCGAAGCGGTGAATTCGCGGTCGTCGGCCTTGACCGTCTTGCGCGCCAGGAAGTCCTGCGCGATGTCGGCGATGTAGTCGCCGTTGTAGGCGGCCTCGGGCCACCCGGCGTCGCCGGGCTTCAGGCCCTTGGCGCGCAGCTGGGTGGACAACGCCAGGGTGGCGATCTGGACGCCGGCGTCGTTGTAATAGAACTCGCGCCACACGTCCCAGCCCTGGCTGGCGTACAGGTTGCAGATCGCGTCGCCCAGCGCCGCCTGCCGGCCGTGGCCCACGTGCAGCGGGCCGGTGGGATTGGCGGAGACGAACTCCACCATCATGCGCTGGCCATGGGCGGGCCGGTGGCCGAAACGCTCGCCGGCCTGCAGCACCTCGCGCACCACCTGTTGCTTGGCCGCGGGCTTCAAGCGGATGTTCAGGAAACCGGGGCCGGCGATCTCGACCGCGTCCACCCAGCGCTGGAAGGCCGGTGTCTGCAGCAGCTCGGCCTTGAGGTTCTCCGCCAGCTGCCGCGGATTGAGCTTGAGCGGCTTGGCCAGCTGCAGGGCCGCCGTGCAGGCCAGGTCGCCGTGCGCCGCCGCCTTGGGCGACTCGAACGCGGCCTTCGCGCCCGCGCCCGGCGACAACCGTTCCAGCCCGGACGCCAGTGCGCCGAGCAATTCTTCTTTCACAAGGAGCATCGAGGGATTTTAAGGAGGTGGGGCATCGTGCCCTCGAGCAGGCCCGCGCCGCGGATGGCGGAACAGCCATTGAGACCGGCAAGGGCAAGCCCCCTCTCCCGCTTGCGGGAGAGGGCCGGGGTGAGGGTCAGCCCCCATACCCGCGCGCCAGGAACACCGCCGGCAGCGGGATGAAGGGCACGATGTGGGCCTGCCACATCACCCAACGGCGCACCGCGCGCACCTCCTCGGCGGGGGGCAGGCTGCCGTCGGCGCGCAGGGCCTTGCGCCAGGCGAGGAAGCGCAGCGTCGGCCGGATCGACATCAGCGCAACCAGGGCGAACATGACGACCTTGGTCCACAGCAGCCAGTTGGTCGCATACCAGCCGGCGCCCTTGACGCCCAGGAAGATGCGCGCCAGCCCGGTCAGCAGCACGCCGATGGCGGCGATGCCGTAGATGCGGTCCACGGTGACCAGGCGTTCGACCACGGTGGCGTTGAACCATTCGGGGCGGCACAGCGCCGTCTCGCTGGTCAGGAAGACCACCAGGGCCAGGAAGGCCGAGATGTGCAGGAAGGCGAGCAGGGCTTCGAGGGTCATGGTTGGG
>JAKFEA010000180.1:0-6847 GCA_036675905.1 Acidovorax sp.
GAGGTTTCCGAGAAGTCGGCCTTGGGCACGAACTCGGTGCCCAGCAGCGGCAGCATGAAGACGCTGGCGATGAAGATGCCGGCGGCGGCGCCCAAGGTGGCGAGCTTGTGCGCCAGCGACCAGCGCAGCAGCGACTGGTACGTCTGCGCCAGCTTTTCGGTGCCGGTGTCGAAGGCGCCGGTGACGCGGCCGATGGTGCGGTCGTACAGCGTGACGCGTTCGCGCGGCTTGCCTTGCTTGTCGATCTCCGGGTCGTGCCAGATCGACGACAGCATGGGGTCGAGCGTGAAGCTGACGAACATGGAGATCAGCACCGCCGCCACGATGGTGATGCCGAACTCGTGGAAGAACTTGCCGATGATGCCGCCCATGAAGCCGATCGGCAGGAACACCGCGACGATGGAGAAGGTGGTGGCCAGCACCGCCAGCCCGATCTCCTGCGTGCCTTCGAGAGAGGCCTGGTAGGGGCCCTTGCCCATCTGGACGTGGCGCACGATGTTCTCTCGCACCACGATGGCGTCGTCGATCAGCAGGCCCACGCACAGCGACAGCGCCATCAGCGTGATCATGTTGATCGTGAAGCCGAACGCGTGCATGAACAGGAAGGTGCCGATCAGCGCGATCGGCAGCGTCAGGCCGGTGATGACGGTGGAGCGCCAGGAGTTGAGGAACAGGAAGACGATCAGCACCGTGAGCGCGGCGCCTTCCAGCAGCGTCTGGCGCACGTTCTTCACGGCGACGCGGATCGGGCGCGAGGCGTCCTGGATAGCCTCCAGCCGCACGCCGGCCGGCAGCTCGGCCTTCATATCGGCGAGCGTTTTGGCCAGGCCGTCGGTGACGCCGATGGTGTTCTCGTCCTGCGACTTCTGCACCGACAGCAGCAGCGTGCGCTGGCCGTTGTAGAGGGCCAGGCTCTCGACTTCCTGGGCGCCGTCGGACACGCGTGCCACCTGCTCCAGGCGCACCGGGGCGCCGCCTTTGCGCGCGACGATGATGCGGCCGAAGTCTTCGGGGCGCTGCATGCGGGCGTCGATCTGGACGACGCGCTCCTGCGCCAGCGAGCGGATCGCGCCGACCGGCAGGTCCTGGTTCTCGTTGCGCACGGCCGCCACCACCTGGTCGGCCGTGATGCCGAAGGCTTCGAGCGCCTGTGGGTTCAGGTAGAGATTGATCTCGCGCTTGCTGCCGCCCACCAGCGTGACCGAGCCGACGCCGCGCACGTTCTCTAGGCGCTTCTTGAGGACCTGGTCGGCCCAGTTGGTGAGTTCTACGGGGGAGGGCGCCTTGGCTTTGGTTTCATCGGGAAGCACGGCGACCGACCAGATCGGCCGGCTGGCTGGGTCGAAGCGCAGCACCCGTGGCTCCTTGACCTCGTCGCGGAAGGTCTGGCGGATTGCCGCGACTTTCTCGCGCACGTCCTCCGCCGCCTTGCGGCCGTCCAGGTGCAGCTGGAACTCGATGATGACCAGCGACTGGTTCTCGTAGCTGCGCGAGGTGAGGGCGTTGATGCCGGCGATCGAGTTGACCGCTTCCTCGATCTTGCGCGTGACCTCGCTCTCCACCACCTCCGGCGAAGCGCCCGGGTACTCGGTCTGCACCACCACGACCGGGAAGTCGATGTTGGGGAACTGGTCGACCTTGAGGCGCTGCAGCGAAAACAGCCCCAGCACCACCAGCGCCAACATGAGCATGGTGGCGAAGACGGGGTTTTTCAGGCTGACGCGGGTGAACCACATGCTTGCTTGAGGGGGTAGGGGCTAGGGGTTAGGAGTTCGGGGCTAGGGGTTAGCGGCGAGGGATTGCATTTCTCCCTCCCCCGAAGGGGCAAGGAGAAGACAAGGTCGACCATCAGGGGCTCGCATTTCGAGCGGAGCCCGGCTTGGCTCCCTCTCCCGCTTGCGGGAGAGGGCCGGGGTGAGGGCCAGCCACCCCCGTGAACCGCACCGGCGTGCCCTCACGCAACTGTCCGACCGCGCCCTTGATCACCACCGCGCCTTCGACAACACCATCCACCGCCACCCAGCTCACCCCATCCACTTCCCCGCGCGCGCCCGGTGTGACGGCCTTGTGCGCCACCTGCCCGTTCTCCACCAGCTGCACATACGGCGCCGGCTTGTCCGTCCGCACCGCCGCCAGCGGCACGGCCAGCGCGCTCGCGCTGCCCACGACCAGCCGACCTTGCGCAAACAAGCCCTGCCGCAGCCCGGCCGCATCGTCCAGCGCCAGGTACGCCAGCACGCTGCGGCTACCCGCCTGCGCACTGGGGTTGATCCGCACCACGCGCGCCGCCACTGCTTGCGGCAATCCTTCGATGTGCAATTCGGCCGCCTGGCCCACGCGCACCTGCACCGAATCCGCCGCGCTCAGCGTCGCCTCCAGCTCCAGCCGCGACAGGTCCACGATCTCCACCACGCGCGCATCGACCCCAACCCGCTCGCCCGGCTGCGCCAGCCGCTGCGACACCACGCCGGCAATCGGCGCGCGCAGCACCGTGTCGTCCAGCGTCTTCCTGGCCATGTCGGCCGCCGCCATCGCCGCCCGGTGGGTGGAGCGCGCCGCGTTCAGGTTGTTCAGCGACGTGTCGAGCGCCGTTTTCGAGATGAAGCCCTGGTCCACCAGCGCCTTGTTGTTGTCCCACTGGCGCTGGGCGATGTCGATCTGCGCCTGGGCGGCAGCGGCCTGCTCATTGGCCTGCCGCAGGCGCGCCTGGTATTCGGTAGCGTCGATGCGCGCGATCTCTTGTCCGGCACGCACCGCATCGCCCTCGCGCAAGGTCAGCCCCTGCAATTCACCGGCCACGCGCGCCTTCACCAGCGCGGAGTTCACGGCCTTCAGCGAGCCGGACACCGGCAGCCCTTGCGACAGCTGCACCGATCGGGCCTTCAGCACGTCGGTGGCCGCCAGTTCCGCCACCGCCTGCGCCTTGGCGACCGGCTCGGCAGCGGAGCGTTCCTTGCGCGCGGCGACCAGGCGCATCGCTCCGCCGACGACAAGCAGCACGACGAAGGCCGCGACGATCCACTTGAGCGAGCGGCGCTTCATTTCTTGCTTGGCGCGGCCGCGGCCGGCTTGCAGATGCCGGTGAGCAGGGTGTCGGCCACGCACTGCAGGTACTTCTGCGGGTCGAGGTCGTAGTCCTGCGGGGTGCAGGGCGCCAGCGAGTGCTTCATCATGATCAGGTGGACCATCGGCGCGATGATCGAGTAGATGGCGTAGTCCAGGTCGAGCGGCTTGAACTCGCCGCGATCGATGCCGCGCTGCAGGATGCGCCGGATCAGCTGGTTGCCGGGCCGGATCACCTCGCGCTGGTAGAAGGCGGCCAGCTCGGGGAAGTTGCGCGCCTCGCTGATCACCAGCTTGGTGATGCCCGACGCGCGCGTGGCGCCCAGGCGGTCCCACCACACCTGCAGGCAGTAGCGCACCATGTCGGGCGTCGAGCCCTGGTAGGTCTCGAACTCGTCCTGCCACTCGGCGAAGCGGCCCGACACGTTCTCGCGGACCACCGCCTTGAAGAGTTCTTCCTTGCTGGGGAAGTAGAGGAACAGCGTTCCCTTGGATACGCCCGCACGCGCCGCCACTTCCTCCGAGCGGGTGGCGGCGAAGCCCTTTTCGACGAACAGGTCGAGCGCGGCGTCCAGCAGTTCGCCGGGGCGGGCCTGCTTGCGGCGCTCGCGCTTGCCGCCGGTTTCGTCGGCGGAATCGGGCAGGGTGGCGGGGGCTTTGGCGGGAGACATGAATTACTGACTGACTGGTTAGTAATGTAGTCGTGAGTGGGTCGGACCGTCAAGCCTGGATGCTGCTCCGGGCGAGCCTAAAGCCACGCTGCGAGAGGGAAACGTGCGCCAGATCAAGTACGTGCGACCCACAGGCCGAGCGCCTCGCGCAGCACCTGGCGCGACAGGGCCAACCCTTCGGACGACGGCAGCCACGCTAGCAGGGGACGGGTCTGCGCACCGGGGAAGCCGGTCGGCGCGGGCAGCACCGTGAAGCCGGCGCGCTCGAACTCGAGCCGGGCACGCGGCATGTGCCAGGCGTCCGTGACGAGGGCGACGCGGGCGATCCCCTCGCGCGCCAGCAGTTCGCGCATGCGGCCGGCGTTCTCCGCCGTGTCGCGCGACCGTGCGTCGGCCCAGCGCAGATCGACGCCGAACTCCTGCAGGGTGCGGCGGGCGACCTCGGCCTCGCTGGGGAAATCGTCTCCCGCGGCCCAGCCCACGCCGCCGGCGAAGGCGAGCGGCTTGCCGCTGCGGCGCGCGAGCATGGCGCCGTATCGCAGCCGAGCGAGGGTATAGGCGCTGGGTTGCGCCACGCCGTAGTCGGGCGCCTTCGCCACGATGCCGCCGCCGAGCACCACGATGGCCTGCGCCTGCGCGAGCTGCGCCGGCCGGATTGGCGCGGCCTGCGGCAGCACGGTCTGCGCCAGCCAGGCGGCCACCGCGTAGCAGCTGAGCAGCCACATCGCCGCAATGCCAAGAAAGGCGATCGCCACCCCCGCCCGCACCCGCCGCCGGGCCGCCAGCAACAAGCCGAGCAGCGCCAGCAACAGCGGCGACGTGGGCGGCATCACCAGCGCCGTCAGGATGGGTTTGAGTTCACCGAGGAGCATGGGGGGAATGCTAGAGCTTGTTCGTCATTGCGGGCTTGACCCGCAATCCATCTCCCGCGCGTCGAACACGCACGGCTGCTGTGCAGAGCGCAGGAGCTGGATCCCGGCTTTCGCCGGGATGACAAGCACGCGGGGACAACCGCATTCCACCGCGCGCTGGTGCCAGCTCCCCGCTACAGTGAGTCTCTTCCCTACCTCTCCCTTCTCGTGGAAAGCCCCATGTCCGACCCCCAAACCATCGTCCTAGGCGGCGGCTGCTTCTGGTGCACCGAGGCGGTCTACGTGAAGGTGCGCGGCGTGACCGACGTCGAATCCGGCTACAGCAACGGCACGACACAACGCCCCAGCTACGAGCAGGTCTGCAGCGGCGCCACCGGCCATGCCGAGGTCGTCAAGCTCACCTACGACCCGCAGCAGATCGGCACGCGCCAGATCCTGGAGATCTTCTTCGTGGTGCACGACCCCACCCAGCTGAACCGGCAGGGCAACGACACCGGCACCCAGTACCGCAGCGGCATCTACTACACCAGCGAAGAGCAGCGCCAGGTCGCCGAGGACATGATCCGCGAAATGAGCCAGGACAACCTGTTCGGCAAACCCATCGTCACCGAGGTCCAGCCGCTCGCCAATTACTGGCCGGCCGAGGAGTACCACCAGGACTTCTTCGAGAGGAACCCCTACCAGGGCTACTGCGTGGCCGTCGCGGCGCCGAAGGTCGCCAAGTTCCGCAAGACGTTCGCGGAGTTGGTGAAGGACTAGAGGTTCTTGTCTTTCTCCCTCCGGAGAAATGCGTCCAACCGGTGCTAGGCTCGCCCGCCTTGCACTTCAGGAACACATGACATGGCGTGGGTGATCCTTGTCATCGCCGGCTTGTTCGAGGTCGGCTGGGCGATCGGGCTGAAATACACCGAAGGCTTCACGCGGCTGTGGCCGACGGTGGGCACTGTGGTGGCCATGACGATCAGCGTGGTGCTGCTCGGCTGGGCGATGCGCTCGCTGCCGGTGGGCACCGCCTATGCGGTCTGGACGGGCATCGGCGCCTTGGGCACCGTGATCCTGGGCATCGTCCTGTTCGGCGAGCCGGCCACCGCAGCGCGGCTGGTGTGCGTGGGGCTGATCCTGGCGGGGATCGTGGGGCTGAAGGCCACGCACGGCTGAGGGCGGCGGGCTCGGTCCAGTTCGAGCCTATACTTCGCAAGTGAGAATGTGTAGTATAGCGCGATGGAGCTCCTCACTGACCTGCCATTGGCGGCGCAGACCAACTTCGCCGAGCTGGTCGAGCAGGCTCAGGCCAGCCTGCTCCAGCGCTCGGTGGCGGATGTCCCCGGCTCCTTCAACCGCAAGGAGGTGCGCGGAAGCACCTACTGGTACTGGCAGTGGCGCGACCTTCAGGGCGTGCTGCGGCAGGTGTACCTGGGACCCGACGATGATCGGCTTCGCCGGCTGATCGAGCAGCGCCAGCAAGGCAAGCCGCGGGTGGACAAGTCGGTCGGCGGACTGGTGCGCGCCTGCGTCAGCCTGGGCTGCATGGCCTCGCTGCCGCAGCACGGCAAGATCATCTCCCGGCTCGACGAGCATGGCTTCTTCCGCGCCGGCGGGGTGCTGATCGGCACGCACGCGTTCATCGCCATGTCCAACATGCTGGGCGTGCGCTGGCGCCAGGGTTTCCGCACGAACGACATCGACTTCGCCCATGCGGGGCGCAACGTATCGCTGGCGCTGCCGACCAACCTGCAGGTCGACGTGCACGATGCGATCAGCTCGCTGGAGATGGGACTGCTGCCGCCCAAGTCCATCACCGCAGGGCCCGCTGCGACGTATCTCACCGCCAAAGGCGACATGCGGGTGGACCTGCTCACCGTGGCGGGTCGCAGCGACAAGGTCTTCCGGCACGAGGAGCTCGGCGTCAACCTGCAGCCCCTGAAGTTCATGGAGTTCGCGCTCGAGCAGACGACGCAGACCGTGCTGATCTCGGGCGAGGATGCGATCGTGGTGAACATCCCCAGTCCGATGCGCTATGCCATGCACAAGCTGTTGGTGATGGCGGAGCGGGAGGAGGCGTTCCGGTCCAAGCTCGGCAAGGACGCAGGGCAGGTGGCTGCCCTCGTGACCTACGGAATCGAACGCGCCCCGGGCGCGCTCGAGGATGCCGCGCATGACATGCTGGCGCGCGGCAGGGGCTGGCGCAGCCGCCTGGTCGAGGGGCTGCGGGTACTCGCGTCGTTCCAGCCGGAGGCCGCC
>JAKFEA010000181.1:0-1989 GCA_036675905.1 Acidovorax sp.
CTGCAGCAGGCCGGCGAGGTGCATGCCAAGCGCCTGGCCCGCTTCGGCGGGCTGACGCCGATGCAGTTGATGATCTTGCAGGTGCTGGCCGGCGAAACGCGGCTGACCGCGAGCGACCTGAGCGGACGGGTCAGCCTGACCGCGGCGACCCTCTCGGGCATGCTCGACCGCCTGGAGGAGCGCGGCCTGCTGCAGCGCCAGCGCGACGATCGGGACCGTCGGCGCCAATGGCTGCTCCTCAGCGAGGCCGGCCGCGAGCTGGTGCGCCAGGCACCGAGCCTGCTGCCGCCGGAGTTCCGCCAGCGCTTCGCCGCGCTGCCCGACTGGGAGCGGCACAGCCTGACCGCCGCGCTGCTGCGGGCGGCCATGCTCTGTGGCGAGATGGAGTGACGGGGGAGGCGTTGCCGAGGGGGCTCAAAGGCAAAAGCCTCGCCCCGCGGTCGGGCCTCCTACCCGGCGTGTATCGCCAGGCCTTTGTAGGAGGCCGCGCCCGCTCCCGGCGGGCTTGCGGCATTTCCCACATCCATGTGGGGCGCGCGCCCCGCGGCGAACGCAGCCCGCAGGGCTGGCAAGATTCAAAGGCAAAAGCTTCGCCCCGAGGTCACGGAACGCCGCCCGGACCCTCCTACCGGCAGGGCTCGAGCCCGCGAACCTGAGCTGGCCAACTAGGTGTACTTGGTGAAGATCGCCCGTACCCGGGCCAGGGTCTCACCGTCGTCGCGTTCGGGATCGAGCACCGCCTCTTCCAGCAGGCAGGCCAGCATCTCCTGATAAGCCTTGTCCAGCGCCTTGCGCGCGGCAGCGAACTGTTGGGCGATGGCTTCGCAGTCGTCGTCGCGGCGGATCATCGCCTGGATGCCGCGGATCTGCCCTTCGACACGCGCCAGGCGCTTGAGCATGGCGTCCTGGTGGGCCGCGCGGGTCTGGCTCGGTTCGTTCATGGTGCCGGCTCCGGCAACGGGCGACGCAGGGTGAAGGCGCCGCGCAGTTCGCCGAGGCGGAAGCCTTGTGCCTGGTCGTTCGGGTAGCGCTGCTCGATCAGGGCGGCCAGTTCGGGCGCGAGTGCCTGGCCGTGGCAGGCCAGGCAAGGCTCGCCGGTGGCGATGGCTTGCATGTAGCGGAACTCGCCCTCGACCACGGCGGATGCGCTCATCTGCGCCAGGTCTTCGCCGACCTGCTGGCGGCGGGCGAAGTCTTCCAGCACCTGGCGCTCCCAGGCATCCGGGCGGTTGTCCGGGTTGCGCAGGCGCAGGGCGGTGCGGCCGACCGTCCAGGGCGAGCGGCTGTGCGCGGCGGCGATGCCCGGCGCGAGTTGCTGGCAGGCTTGCACCGCCTGCTCGGGGCCGCCGGCCTTGAGCGCGGTCTGCACGGTCTGCAGCAGGTGTTGCTGGAAGGCGGGAATGAGGCCGGCGGCCTCGCGTTCGAGGTTGTCCAGGTCGGCAGGGACGCCGGCGCCGGCGCCGGCCGAGGCCAGCGCCGGCAGCAGGCCGAGTATCGCGATGAGACGCATGGTGCTGTCACTCCGTGGCTGTATACCCCGCAGGGTATGCCTCGGGCGCGACGGCGGACAAGAGCCGCCGCGTCGGTTGCGACTATTGGCCGCGGATCAGCGCGCGCAGGGCGAAGCGGTTGGGGTGGCAGGCCTCGGCGACGTCGCGCGGGACGGGCAGGGGCTCGTCATTCAGCCAGGCGGCGATCAGCTCGCCGGACAGCGGGGCGGTGATCAGCCCGCGCGAGCCGTGGCCGCTGTTGATGTACAGGCCGTCGAGCCAGGGGCAGGGGGTATCCGGCACCTGGCGGGCGTCCTTGCCGAGCACCGCGTAGGCCGCGGCGAACGCCTGGCGCTCGGCCAGCGGGCCGACGATGGGCAGGTAGTCCGGGCTGGTGCAGCGGAAGGCGGCGCGGCCCTGCAGGCGCGCGGGGTCGAGCTGGGCGCTGTGCAGGCGCTCGGCCAGGTCGGCGGAAATCTGCTGGAGCAGCGCGAGGTTG
>JAKFEA010000182.1:0-9130 GCA_036675905.1 Acidovorax sp.
GTGAGCGTGGCGCCGCGGCGCGTAGGTGCAACCCTTGAGCAGGCAGGCGGCCTCCCAGTAGCTGGGCGGCGGGTCGGTGCAGATCTTGTAATAGCCGACGAAATGGCCGGGCCCTTCGGCCGTTTCGCAGGCGCAGAGCGCGAGGTAGTAACCCCTCACGGGGCCGACGGAGCGCTCGTGCGAATCCCAGTCCGTCTTCACCTCCAGGTTCACCGGGCTCATGGGGCCTCCCAACGAATGCGCCGATGGTGGGCCACGCGCCGGGCCAGGCCTGTAGGAGCCGGTGACAACGCTCAGGTTTGGATACACCGACAACGCTGGCCCCTTCGGGCTGGCCCACCCGGGCGGTGTGGGTGGAGAGCATCGCAGCCGTGCAGCGAAACACGCGCGCCCGGTTTTGCAGACCCTCTCGATGGCTGACCCAGCGAACTGGCCCATCCACGCAGCATGATGAGTTCATGTTCGCCATCCTGTCCCGCTCTTTCGCCCGCTCGCCCGCGCGCCTGGTGCGGATGGGGATGTGGATGTTCCTCGCCGGCACCGCTGCGCTGCTGTGCGCGGCCCTGGCGCAGGTGGCCGGGCCCGAGCAGGCCCTCGGCATGGCGCTGGCCACGCGCTACCCCTCGCTGCCGACCTGGTTCGTGCCGGAGACGGCACTGGGCTTCACGGTCGCCGCGACCCTGGTCTGCTGGGGCGTGTGGGCCATGGGTGCGGGCCTGCGGTTGGCCCGCTCGGGCCGCCGCCGGTAGCCCTTTCCGGTAGCCCCGGCCCGACGCCGTCTGCGGCGGGCTTGGGCGGATGTCCGCCGCCCACAGCGGCCGGTTTCCTACAGGGCGGACGTTGCATCGCACGGAGCATCGACGGCTTCACCTGTCGGAGTCCGCCATGCATCGAGAGCTGTTCTTCGCGAGCGCTGCCATGACCTTGCCCCTGCCCGCGAGCGGCTGGGTTTCGTGGGCGCCCGAAGTGGCCGATGCGCCGGACGTCGCCGATCCTGGCGAGCCGGCCGAGCCCATGTTCCGGCTCGCCGCCGCGCTGTCGCTGCTGATGTGGAGTTGCGCCTGCCTGCTGGCAGGCTGGTATCTCTGAGCGCCGCGCTTCAGCCGCGCAGCAAACGCTCCGCCTGCGCCGGCGTGATCCCGAGCAGGTAGCCGCGCGACAGGGCCCGCGCGAAATGCCGGATGGCGCCGGGCTGGTAGCGCAGCGAGACGCGATACGCCTCCACCTCCGCCCACAGCCGGAATGCCCGGCAGGTGAAGTACAGCCACCAGAACCGCAGCAGCCCGACCTCGCGCATCTGCCGGCAGTGCACGGACTCGTGTGCCAGCAACCCGGCGTCGCCGCGCACCCGCGGGTGCATCAGCACCAGTCCCGGTGCGACGGTCATGCCGTCGGCCCAGAAGAGCAGGGGCGTGGTGAGGATGCGCATGGGCCGATTCTGCCCACGCGCGAGCTTCCCGGGGGGCGCCCGGCCGGCCTACCTGCCCCGATGCAGGGCTTTCAGCACGTTCTCGGCCGTGGCCGGGGCCGGCAAGGGCGCTTGCCGATCGCCGCGCGCCTGCGCGACGGCATCGCGCAGCGCCTCCCAGGCGCTGACGGCCAGCATGAAGGGCGGCTCGCCCACGGCCTTGCTGCCGCCGACGTTGTCCTCGCGGTTGGCTTCGGGCCAGAGCTCGATGCGGAAGTGCTCGGGCACGTCGCCGGTGGCGGGGATCTTGTAGGTGCTGGGCGCGTGCGTGGCCAGCGCGCCCTTGCCGTTCCAGACCAGCTCTTCGGTCGTCAGCCAGCCCACGCCCTGGATGAAGCCGCCCTCGATCTGCCCGATATCGATGGCCGGGTTCAGCGAGGTGCCCACGTCGTGCAGGATGTCGACCTTCAGCAAGCGGCTCTCGCCGGTCAGCGTGTCGATCGCCACCTCGGTGCAGGCGGCGCCGTAGGCGAAGTAGAAGAACGGCCGGCCGGTGAGGGTGGCCTTGTCGTAGTGGATCTTGGGTGTGCGATAGAAGCCGTCGCTCCACAGCTGGATGCGGTTGGCGTAGGCGGCCTTGACCACCTCGTCGAAGCTGCGCGTCGCCTTGGGCGAGATCACCTGGCCGCCGCGCAGGCTTACCGCGCCGGCACCGCATCCATCCAGCCCGGCGACGAAGGCCGCCAGGTTGTCGCGCACGTTGCGGGCGGCGAACTGGGCGGCGCGCCCGTTCAGGTCGGTGCCGCTGGAGGCTGCCGTCGCCGAAGCGTTGGGCACCTTGCCGGTCTCGGTGGCGGTGCAGCGCACCCGCTCGAAGGGCACGCCCAGCTCGTCGGCCACCACCTGCATCACCTTGGTGTGCAGGCCCTGGCCCATCTCAGTGCCGCCGTGGTTGACCTGCACGCTGCCGTCGGTGAATACGTGCACCAGCGCGCCGGCCTGGTTGAAGAAGGTGGCGGTGAAGCTGATGCCGAACTTGACCGGCGTGATGGACAGGCCGCGCTTGATGACCGGACTCTTTGCGTTCCAGGCGGCGATCTCGGCGCGTCGCTCGCGGTAATGGCAGTCGCGCTCCAGTTGATCGATGAGCGGGTGGAGGATGTTGTCCTCGACCTTCATCTGGTAGTGGGTGACGTTGCGCTCCTCCACGCCGTAGAGGTTGGCCTTGCGCACGTCCAGCGGGTCCTTGCCCAGGTGGCGCGCGATTTCGCCCAGGATGGCCTCGATCAGGATCACGCCCTGCGGCCCGCCGAAGCCGCGGAAGGCGGTGTGGCTCTGCGTGTTGGTCTTGCAGCGGTAGGAAGCGATCTCGACGTCACCCAGGTAGTAGGCGTTGTCGGTGTGGAAGACCGCGCGGTCCGCCACCGGCCCGGACAGGTCGGCCGAGAAGCCGCAGTTGGCCAGCATCGTGATCTTCAGGCCGGTGAGGCGGCCGTCGTCGTCGAAGCCGGCGTCCCAGTCGTAGGCGAAGGGGTGGCGCTTGCCGGTGACCATGAAGTCGTCGTCGCGGTCCAGCCGCAGCTTGACCGGCCGGCCGAACTTGCGCGCCGCCAGCGCAGCCCACACCGCCATGTGGCCGGCCTGCGTTTCCTTGCCGCCGAAGCCGCCGCCCATTCGGCGGCACTCCACCGTGACGGCGTTGTTCTCCAGGCCGAGCGCGTGCGCCACCCAGTGCTGCACCTCGCCGGGGTGCTGGGTGCTGGAGTGGATCCACCACTGGTCCTGCTCCAGCGGCAGCGCGTAGGCGACCTGGCCTTCCAGGTAGAAGTGCTCCTGGCCGCCGACTTCCAGCTGGCCCGACAGGCGATGGCGCGCGGCCGACAGCGCTGCTTCCGGCTCGCCGCGACGCACCACCACCGGAGGCAGCACGTAGCTTTGCTTCGCATGGGCTTCGCGCACGTCCAGCACGGGGGGCAGCGGCTCGATGTCGAGCTTGACCAGGCGGGCGGCGCGGCGCGCCTGCATCACCGTGTTGGCGATCACCAGACCGGCCACCTGGCCGACGTGCTGCACGGTGTCGCGCGCGAACACCGGCTCGTCGTGCACGAAGGTGGCCAGCACGGGGTCGCCCGGGATGTCGCCGGCCAGCACTACGCCGTGCACGCCTGGGCTCGCCTGCGCGGCCGCCGCGTCGATGCCGCGCAGACGCCCGTGTGCAACCGGGGAGAGGATGGGCGCCGCGAACAGCGTGCCCTTGACCTCGGGGATGTCGTCGACGTAGGTGGCGGTGCCGGTCACCTGGGCTCGCGCGCTCTCATGCGGTCGCGAGCGGCCGACCGCCGGGTGCGGGCTGGCCGGGGCATGCGGAGAGATCGTGGCGGGCGCCAGGTTGCGCTCGCCGGCGTCGGCCGGGCCGCTGGGACCCAGGCCGGTGGCGGAAGTGAATTCGCCGTCGCGTGCGTTCATGCCGTCGCCTCCTGCAGGCTGAACTGCTCCAGGTTGATCGCCGCTGCCCCCTGGCTCTCCAGCCAGAACCGCTGCAGCAGGTTGCCCAGCACCTCGCTGCGGTAGGCGGCCGAGGCGCGCATGTCGGTGATGGGCTGGAACTCCGCGCGCAGCACTTGCGCGGCCTGCTGCGCCGTCTCTGCGGTCCAGGGCCGGCCGGCCAGGAACGACTCGGTTTGCCGCGCCCGCACGGGCGTAGCCGCGACCCCGCCGGCGCCGATGGCTATGCGCGCCACCCGGCCATCCTCCAGTTCCAGCCGGATCACCAGGCACACCGCGGAGATGTCGTCGTCGAAGCGCTTGGAAATCTTGTACGCGCGCAGGAATTCGCCAGGCCGCGGTCGTGGCACCAGGATCCAGGCGACCAGCTCGTCGGGCGCCAGCACGTTGGCGCGGTACCCGGTATAGAAGGCCTCCAGCGGCATATGCCGGTGGCCGCCTTGCTTCATCAGCACCAGCTGCGCGCCCAGCGCGATCAGCAGCGGCATGGAGTCCCCGATCGGCGAGCCGTTGGCGACGTTGCCGCCCAGCGTGCCGGCATTGCGCACCGGCAGGCCGGCGAAGCGGTTGGCGAAAGTCTTGAGCTGCGGCCGCTCGGCCACCAGCGCCGCGAACGCGTCGGTCAGCGTGACCGCGGCGCCGATCGCGACGTGGTTCTCGTAGTCCTCGATGCGGCGCAGCTCGCGCGCACGGGTGACGTCCAGCACCTGGCCGAAGCGGCGGTGCTGCTTGGTGACCCACAGGCCGACGTCGGTGCAGCCGGCGACGACCTGCGCTTGCGGGTGCGCGGCACGGGCGGCGAGGAGGTCGGACAAGGAATCGGGGGCGAGATAGGTGGTCGCCCCGTCCCGACCCGAGCGCAATTCGTTCAGCTGCGACAGCACCGCAGCCTCATCCACCGCCACTCTCGGCCGCTCCCCCATCTTCTGCGCCGCATCCAGGATCGGCCGGTACCCCGTGCAGCGGCACAGGTTGCCGGACAGCTCCTCCTGCGCCAGCCCGCGGGTGATGGCTTCGCCGCGCGCGACGTGGTTCTGGTACATGCCGAACAGGCTCATCACGAAGCCCGGCGTGCAGAAGCCGCATTGCGAGCCGTGGCACTCGACCATGGCCTCTTGCGCCGGGTGCAGCGTGCCGTCGGCGCCGGCCAGGTCCTCGACCGTCCACAGCGCGAAGCCGTCGACCGAATGCGCCAGCTTGATGCAGCTGTTGACGGCGCGAAAGCGCAGGCGGTCGCCGTCCGGCTCGCCGACCACCACGGTACAGGCGCCGCAGTCGCCTTCGCCGCAGCCTTCCTTGGTGCCGGTGGCGCCCAGGTCCTCGCGCAGCACCTCGAGCAGGGTGCGGTCGGGTGGTACATTGCCCAGCGCGACCAGCTGGCCGCGGCGGATGAATCGAATCGTCTTGCTGTCCATGGGGTGGTGATGAGGGCAAACCCGGATGTCAAGCGTAGAGCGCCAGCATGCCACGGGCATAAGCCACGCCATATGAAAACCATGCCGCCGCGGGTATGAGAGACCAGGACCTTTTCGACAAGATCGACCTCCACCTCATCCGGGTCCTGCACACCGTGTTGACAGAACGCAGCGTCTCTCGCGCCGCCCTGCGCATGGGCATGCACCAGCCGCAGGTGTCCGCATCGCTGCGGCGCCTGCGCGAACTGGCCGGCGACCCGCTGCTGGTGCGCTCGGGCTCGGCCATGGTGCCCACCGACGCCGCGCTGCGCATGGTCGAACCCAGCGCCCGCATCCTGCGCGCGGCCGAGTCGCTGTTCAGCGATGCGCGCGGCTTCGATCCGGCCACCACCAGCCAGACCTTCCGCGTCGCCGCCAGCGACTACCTGGATCCGCACTTCCTGCCGGCACTGGTCGCCGACGTGAAGAGCCAGGCGCCGCTCGCGGGCATCGAGATCCACCCGCTCTCGCCCGACGGCTACTACCACGAGCGGCTGGCGCAAGGCGAGATCGACGTGGTGATCGGCAACTGGCTGCAACCACCCGGCGACCTGCACCGCGCCGAGCTGTTCACCGACGAAGTCGTCTGCCTCGTGACCCGCGACCACCCGGCGGTGCGCCGCGGCTGGAGCGCCGACGACTGGCTGGCGGCCGAGCACGTCGCTCCCACGCCCATGCACCCCGGCGCCCGCGGCGTGATCGACGATCATCTGGAAGGCCTGGGCCTGGCGCGCAACATCACCGCCCGTTGCGCCCACTTCGGCCTGATCCCGGCCATGGTGGCGGCCAGCCTGCTGGTGATGACCACCGGCCGCCTGTTCTGCGAGCGCTATGCCGACCGGCTGCCGCTGGCCATCCTGCCGCCGCCGATAGACTTCCCGCCGCTGACCTATTACCAGCTGTGGCACGAGCGCAGCCACGCCTCGGCCGCCGCCCGGTGGCTGCGTGGCCGCATCAAGGCCGCCGCGGGTCAGCTCAGGACAGCCTGAGAACAACAGATGACCGAACCCGCCGCGCGCCTGCAGCTGCAGGGCATCACCAAGCGCTACCCCGCCGTCGTGGCCAACGACGGCATTTCGCTGTCGGTGCAGCCCGGGCAGGCGCATGCGGTGCTGGGCGAGAACGGCGCCGGCAAGTCCACGCTGATGAAGATCATCTACGGCTCGGTCAAGCCCGACGCCGGGCAGATCGTCTGGAACGGCCGGCCGGTGCAGGTGCGCAACCCGCAGGAGGCGCGCGCGCTGGGCATCAGCATGGTGTTCCAGCACTTCAGCCTGTTCGACACGCTCACGGTGGCCGAGAACGTCTGGCTGGGGCTCGGCCGGCGCCTGAAGCTGGCCGAGGTCGCGCGCCGCATCGAGGCCAAGGCCTCCGAGTACGGCCTGCCGATCGATCCCTCGCGACCGGTGCACACGCTATCGGTGGGCGAGATGCAGCGGGTGGAGATCATCCGCGCGCTGCTGACCGATCCGCAGCTATTGATCCTGGACGAGCCCACCTCCGTGCTGACGCCGCAGGCCGTCGAAAAGCTGTTCGTGGTGCTGCGCCAGCTGGTGTCGGAGGGCTGCAGCATCCTGTACATCAGCCACAAGCTGCACGAGATTCGTGCGCTGTGCGACGCCTGCACCGTGCTGCGCGGCGGCCGCGTCACCGGCGAATGCGACCCTCGCGAAGAGAGCAACGCCTCGCTCAGCCGCATGATGATCGGCGCCGAGCCGCCGCAGCTGCAGCACCACGACCGCCAGCCCGGCGCGGTGGTGCTGCAGGTGCAAGACCTGGCGCTCAAGCGCGAATCGCCGTTCGGCGTCGACCTGGACGGCGTGGGCTTCGAGGTGCGGGCCGGCGAGGTGGTGGGCATTGCCGGCGTGTCGGGTAACGGCCAGCGCGAGCTGCTCTATGCGCTGTCGGGCGAAGACCGGCGTGCGCGGCCCGATGCCATCCGCATGGCCGGCCGGCCGGCCGGTCGGCTGGGCCCGGCGCATCGCCGCCACCTGGGGCTGCACTTCGTGCCCGAGGAGAGGCTGGGCCGGGGCGCGGTGCCCTCGCTGGGCCTGGCGCACAACCTGATGCTCACGCGCACCGACGCGGTGGGCCGATCGGGCTGGGTCGACGTCAAGGGGCTGCGGCGGCAGGCCGCGGACATCATCCGCCGCTTCAACGTCAAGGCCGGCGGGCCGGACGCCGCGGCGCAGTCGCTGTCCGGCGGCAACCTGCAGAAATTCATCGTCGGCCGCGAGATCGACGCCCGGCCCAGGCTGCTGGTGATCTCGCAGCCGACCTGGGGCGTGGACGTGGGCGCGGCGGCGCAGATCCGCAGCGAGATCCTCGCGCTGCGCGACGCCGGCTGCGCGGTGCTGGTGGTCAGCGAGGAACTGGAGGAGCTGTTCGAGGTGAGCGACCGCCTGCACGTGATCGCCAAGGGCCGCCTGTCGCCGTCGCTGCCGCGCGCGCAAGCGACGGTGGAGAAGATCGGCGAGTGGATGAGCGGCCTGTGGGATGCGCCGGCCGCCGTGGCCGCGCGGGAGGCCGCCGATGCTTAGGCTGGAAGCCCGACCCGAACCTTCGCGCTTCTGGAGCCTGGGGTCGCCGCTGCTGGCGCTGGTGCTGACCGTGGTGATCGGCGTGCTGCTGTTCGCCGCCCTGGGCAAGGATCCGGTGCGCGGACTTGAAGTGTTCTTCTGGGAGCCGATCAAGTCGTCCTATGCACTCGGCGAGCTGACCGTGAAAGCGACGCCGCTGCTGCTGGTCGCGCTGGGGCTGGCGGTGTGCTTCCGCTCCAACGTCTGGAACATCGGCGCGGAAGGCCAGTTCATCATCGGCGCCATCGTGGCCGGCGGCGTGGCGCTGATGGCCGGCAAGGACACCAGCCGCTGGATCGTGCTCGCGTTGTTGCTGGCCGGCACGGTGGGCGGCATGGCTTGGGCGGGCATCACCGCGGTGCTGCGCGACCGCTTCAACGCCAACGAGATCCTGGTCAGCCTGATGCTGGTCTACGTGGCCGAGCAGCTGCTGTTCTACCTGGTGTTCGGCCCCTGGAAGGACCCGGCCGGCTACAACTTCCCGCAGACCCGCACCTTCGAGGCGGTGACCCAGGTGCCGCGGCTGATGGCCGGCTCGCGCGTCAGCATCGGCGTGCTGATCGCGCTGGTGGGCGTGGCGGCGATGTGGATCTTCCTGTTCCGCACCCGCGCCGGCTTCGCCCAGCAGGTGGGCGGTCTGGCGCCGGCGGCGGCGCGCTACGCCGGGTTCTCTTCGCGCAAGGCGCTGTGGCTGGCGCTGCTGGTGTCCGGCGGCACCGCCGGACTGGCCGGCGCACTGGAAGTCGCCGGGCCGCTGGGCCAGCTCACGCCGCACGTGCCGGCCGGCTACGGCTTCGCCGCGATCATCGTGGCCTTCGTCGGCCGCCTGCACCCGGTCGGCATGGTGTTCTCGGCCATCCTCATGAGCATGTTCTACATCGGCGGCGAGCTGGCGCAATCGCGGCTGGGGCTGCCCAAGTCCCTGACGGGGGTGTTCCAGGGGCTGCTGCTGTTCACGCTGCTGGCGTGCGACACGCTGATCGCGTATCGGGTGCGGTTCGGGCGCAGTGCGCGGCTGAAGGGAGCCGTTTGATGGAAAGCTACGCGCTCCTCCTCGCCGCCACGCTCAACGCCGGCACCGTGCTGGCATTGGCGTCCCTCGGGCTGTTGATCAACGAGAAGGCCGGCATCGTCAACCTCGGCGCCGAGGGCATGATGCTGTGCGCGGCGCTGGCGGCCTTCGT
>JAKFEA010000183.1:0-9095 GCA_036675905.1 Acidovorax sp.
CTGGTGCTGCCGCGGGTGGCGCCCGAGCGGGTGCACAAGTGGGGCAGCTACATCGTGCAGGTCTGGGGCGACGACGGCCGGCTCGAGGCGACCACGCTCGCGGGCCTGGACGCGCCGCCGCCGCACGCGCCGGGCTTTCGCGACGCCGCCTTCAGCGGACACGATTGGCGTGTCTACAACTTGCTGCCGGCGAACGGCGGTGGCAAGCGCATCCAGATCCTGCAAAGCGGTGAGTTCCGAAGCCACCTGGCGGTCGAGCGTGCCGGCGCGGCCATCGCGCCGGTGCTGATCCTGCTGCCACTGGCCCTGCTGATCCTCTGGGCCGTTGCAGCGGCCCTCTCGCGCGACGTGCAGGCGATCAGCCGCCAGGCCGCGCAGCAGGACGAGAACAGCATCAGCGAGCTGCCATCGACTCGGGTGCCGCGCGAAATCGCGCCGCTGGTGGACTCGTTCAACAGCTTGCTGACGCGCCTGCGCGATGCCTTCGACACGCAACGCCGCTTCGTCCAGGATGCCGCGCACGAATTGCGCACCCCGATCACCGCTGTGGCGCTGCAACTGGAGAACCTGCGATGCGACCTGCCGCCGGGCGCCTGCAAGGACAGCTTTGCGCAGTTGCAAGCGGGGGTGGCCCGGTCGCAGCGGCTCGTGGACCAGCTGCTCAAGCTCTCGCGCCACGAGTCCCGGGAGGCGCGGGAGCCGGCCGTCGCCATCGATCTGCAGGCCCAGGTGCACCAATGCATAGACGGCCTGATCGCGTTGGCCGACCAGCGCCACATCGACCTCGGCATGGTCGTGGACGAGCCCGCCCCGGCCAGCCTGGCACTGCGCTGCCCGGCCAGTGACCTGCGCAGCGTGCTGGACAACCTGATCGAGAACGCACTGCGCTACACGCCCGAAGGCGGCGTGGTCGACGTGCGCCTGTTGGCGACGCCGCAGGGACCTGTGATCGAAGTGGTCGACAACGGCCCCGGCATTCCGCCGGACCAGCTCGGACGCGTGTTCGACCGCTTCTTCCGGGTGCCGGGCAACGGCACACGTGGCAGCGGCCTGGGCTTGTCGATCGCGCAGAACGCGGCGCAGCGCTGCGGCCTGCGCATCGTCCTGGGCAATCGGGATGACCGCAGCGGGCTGGTGGCACGCGTGGAGCTCGTCGCTGCCGCGCCAGACCCCGTTGCCGTGCCGCCGCGGGGGACGGCCATGCTGGCTTCCTAATCGCCAGCTAAGGAAGGTCTAACAGCCACCTCAGAGTGGTTTCCTACAGTGAACACACGGTCGACGCAGCGACATGAACCCGCCGCAGAAACCGGACAGGACGCTTGTCCGCCTCTTCACTGAAAGGAACCGCATCATGAACGCCAAGACCCTCCTCGCCGTTGCTGCCGTCGCCGCAGCCTTCTCCGCCGGCGCCCGCGCCGACGAGATCTACGGTCCGCAGCACGCCATCCAGATCGAAGGCCAGCGGACCCGCGCCGAAGTGCAAGCCGAAGCCGCGCAGGTCGCGCGCAACCGCAGTACCGAGCCGGCAGGCTCGCGCGTCGCGGCGCCGATCCAGTCGACGGTGGACGTGCAAGCCCTGCGCGCCGAGACCGTGCAGGCCGTGCGCCTGGGCCTGATCCCGAGTGGCGAAACCGGCCGCAGCTGACACGCAGACCTCCGGAATGAAGAAGAGCCCCGCAACGCGGGGCTCTTCTTCATTTTGGGGGGTGCGCGCCTAGCTGCCGGAGCCGCAAGCCGATGGTTGCGCGTGCGGCGACGGAGTGAACGTCAGCGCCAGCTCCGCGCTGGCGTGAACGCCGACGTGCAGCACTTGCCGGCCCTCGCGCCGTGCGGCAGCCACCAGGCGTGAGCCTTCACCGCTGGCGCGTTGGCCACGGCCGCGCGGCGGCAGTGTCAGGGTTTGTGGGCCATCGGGTTCCCCGGGTACGCAAGGAGCGAATTCCACGCGGGCGACGCTAAGAGGAGGGAGCTCGATGAACATGGGCGGGGGCCACTGTAACAAACTGTCATCGCACCCGCACCCCGAGGCACCTGCCATCGCAGGCGGGCGTCAAGTAAGTCACGCGGGACCGGCCCCGTTGTTGCTTCCCGGGATTGCCGGGCAGCGCCGCGGCCGGTGGCGCGGGACTTGAGAATCGCGTTTTCGCCCCCAAGCTTCCCTCGCTTTTCTCCGAAACCCGACCACGAACGATGCCCCAGAACAAGCAAACCCTTTCCTTCCAGGCCGAAGTCGCCCAGCTCCTGCACCTGGTCACCCATTCGCTGTACTCCAACAAGGAGATCTTCCTGCGCGAGCTGGTCTCCAACGCCTCGGACGCCTGCGACAAGCTGCGCTTCGAGGCGCTGAACGACAACGCGCTGTACGAGGACGCACCCAACCTGGAAGTGCGCGTCGGCTTCGACAAGGCCGCGAAGACGCTCACCATCACCGACAACGGCATCGGCCTGTCGCAGCAGGAGGCGATCGACAACCTGGGCACCATCGCCAAGAGCGGCACGCGCGAGTTCATGGGCCGGCTCACGGGCGACCAGAAGGCGGACGCGCAATTGATCGGCCAGTTCGGCGTGGGCTTCTATTCGGGCTTCATCGTGGCCGACCGCATCACGGTGGAGTCGCGCCGCGCCGGCTTGCCGCCCGAGCAGGGCGTGCGCTGGTCCAGCACCGGCTCCGGCGACTTCGAGGTCGAGGCGATCACGCGGCCGCAGCGCGGCACCAGCGTGACGCTGCACCTGAAGGAAGACGCCACCGAGTACCTGTCCGCCTGGAAGCTCAAGGCCATCATCGGCAAGTACTCCGACCACATCTCCTTGCCGATCCTGATGCGCAAGGAGGAATGGAAGGAAGGCGAGGACGGCAAGGGCGGCGAGATGGTGCTCACCGACGAGTGGGAGACCGTCAACCAGGCCAGCGCGCTGTGGACCCGCCCGAAGAAGGACGTCAGCGACGAGCAGTACCAGGCCTTCTACAAGCAGATCAGCCACGACCACGAGGATCCGCTGGCCTGGAGCCACAACCGGGTGGAGGGCTCCACCGAGTACACGCAGCTGCTCTACATCCCGGCGCATGCGCCGTTCGACCTGTGGAACCGCGAGAAGGCCGCCGGTGTGAAGCTGTACGTCAAGCGCGTCTTCATCATGGACGACGCCGAGGCGCTGATGCCGGTGTACCTGCGGTTCGTCAAGGGCGTGATCGATTCGGCCGACCTGCCGCTCAACGTCAGCCGCGAGCTGCTGCAGGAAAGCCGGGACGTCAAGGCGATCCGCGAGGGCAGCACCAAACGCGTGCTGTCCATGCTGGAGGACATGGCCAAGGCCGGGAAGGACGACGACGCCTCGGTCGAGGACAAGGGCAAGTACGCGAAGTTCTATGCCGAGTTCGGCGCCGTGCTCAAGGAAGGCCTGGGCGAGGACTTCGGCAACCGCGAGCGGCTGGCCCGGCTGCTGCGCTTCGCGTCCACCCAGTCGGATGCGGCCGACGTCTCTTTCGCCGACTACAAGGCCCGCATGAAGGAAGGCCAGGACGCCATCTACTACATCACGGCCGACACGCTGGCGGCGGCGAAGAACAGCCCGCAGCTGGAGGTGTTCCGCAAGAAGGGCATCGAGGTGCTGCTGATGACGGACCGGGTCGACGAGTGGGCGCTGAACTACCTGCACGAATTCGACGGCACGCCGCTGCAGTCGGTGGCCAAGGGCGCGGTCGACCTGGGCAAGTTGCAGGACGAAGCCGAGAAGAAAGCGACGGAGGAGGCGGCCGAAACCTTCAAGCCCTTGCTGGCCAGGCTCAAGGAGGCGCTCAAGGACAAGGCCGAGGACGTTCGCGTGACTTCGCGCCTGGTCGATTCGCCGGCGTGCCTGGTGGTCGGCGATGGCGGCATGAGCATGCAGCTGGCGCGCATGCTCAAGCAGGCGGGGCAGCAGGCGCCCGAGGTCAAGCCGGTGCTGGAGGTGAACCCCGAGCACCCGCTGGTGAAGAAGCTGGACGGCTCGGTGCACTTCCACGACCTGGCGCAGATCCTGTTCGACCAGGCCCTGCTGGCCGAGGGCGGCATGCCGGAAGATCCGGCCGCTTACGTCAAGCGGGTCAATGCGCTGTTGGCCTAGGCTGGCGCCTACCGTGCAAAGGGAAACCAGCGGGCAGCAGCGCAATGGCCGCGCCGCCCACAATCGCTGCATGAAAGCTCCGATTGCCGCAGTCGCCGTGCTGGCCTGTGCCGCGCTGGCCGGTTGCGCGTCGACCGGCGTCGGCCTGGGCGTGGGCATACCGGTCGGCCCGGTCACGATCGGCATCGGTGGCGGCACCGGTGGCGTCAATGTTGGCGTGGGCACCGGGGTCGGCCCGGTGGGCGTCGGTGTCGGTGTCAACCAGAGCGGGCAGGTCAGCGGCGGTGTGGGCGTGGGCGCCAGCGTGCCGATCGGCGGCGGGCCGGTGCGCGCCGGCGTGGGGGTCGGTACCGGCGGCGTGATCTACGACCCGGCCCATCACCTGGCGCCGCCGGCGTTGCCGCCTCCGCCAGGCACGGTGGCGCCGAGCGCCTCGCAGCAGGTCGTCCCCTGATCGTTAGTCGATTGGAGGTGATTGGGGGCTTCGAGCATCGTGGGAGTAACTTCCAGTGCCACCGCGGAACCGGCTTCGCCGGGCCGCTGGTGGCGCCCCCTTGAGGGGGAGGCGCCGCAGGCGCTTCGGGGGTGGGCCAATTCCTTCAGGCCACCAGCGGCGGCTCGGCCATCGCCTCGAGCTGCTCCTCCAGCATCTGCACCTGTCCCTTCCAGTAGTCGCTGCTGCCGAACCAGGGAAAGGCGGCCGGAAAAGCCGGATCGTCCCAGCGCCGCGCCAGCCACGCGCTGTAGTGGATCAGGCGCAGGGTGCGCAGCGGCTCGACCAGCGCCAGTTCGCGCCGGTCGAAGTCGCGCAATTGCTCGTAGCCGTCGAGCAGCGCGCCGAGCTGGCGCTGCCGCTGCGAACGCTCGCCGGACAGCAGCATCCACAGGTCCTGCACGGCCGGCCCGGTGCGCGCGTCGTCGAGGTCGACGAAGTGCGGTCCCTGGTCCGGCGTCCACAGGATGTTGCCGGGGTGGCAGTCGCCGTGCAGCCGCAGCAGGTTCCAGCCGGATCCGTAATCGCCATCGGCGCCGCCCAGCGCCTGGCCCACCGCGTCCAGTGCCTGCTCGCACACCTTGCGCCAAGGCGCCTGCACGTCCAGCGGAATGAACTCGTGCTGCAGCAGCCAGTCGCGCGGCTCGCGGCCGAAGCTGTCCAGGTCCAGCCGGGGCCGGAGCTCGAAAGGCCGGGCGGCGCCCACCGCGTGGATGCGCGCGAGGAAGCGGCCGATCCACTCCAGCACCTCAGCGTCGTCCAGCTCCGGCGCGCGCCCGCCGCGGCGCGGGCTGACGCTGAACGCGAACGGTCCGTGGTGGTGCAGCGTGCCAGCTTGCAGGGACAGTGGCGCGACGACGGGCACCTCGGCTGCGGCCAGCTCGCCGGCGAAAGCATGTTCCTCGGCAATGGCCGCGTCGCTCCAGCGCCCCGGCCGGTAGAACTTCACCACCACCTGCCGGTGCCCGTCCACGGGCTCCTCCAGTTCGACCTGGTAGACGCGGTTCTCGTACGAGCTCAGCGCCATCAGTCGGCCATCGCCGTACAGGCCGACGCCGGCCAGGGCGTCCAGCACCGCGTCGGGCGTGAGGGCTGCGTAAGGATGGGCGTCGGCCATCGGGCGATTGTCCGGTGCCGCGCCCTGCGCCTTCACTTCAGCTTGATCTGCACGTCGATGTTGCCGCGGGTCGCGTTCGAGTAGGGGCAGACCTGGTGCGCGGCATCCAGCACCTGCTGCGCCTGGCCGGCGTCCATGCCCGGCAGGCTCACGTTCAGCCGCACCGCGATGCCGAAGGCCTGGCCGACGGGACCGAGATCGACCTCGGCATCGATGGCAACGTCCTGCGGCAGCGTGACCTTCTGCCGGCCGGCCACCGCCTTCATCGCGCCGATGAAGCAGGCCGAATAGCCGGCGGCGAACAGTTGCTCGGGGTTGGTGCCCTGGCCACTGCCGCCGGGCGAGCTCAGGTTCACTTCCAGCCGGCCATCGTCGCTGCGCGCGTGGCCGCCCTCGCGGCCGCCGGTGGTGTGGGCGCGGGCGGTGTAGACGACCTTGTCGAGCTTGTTCATGGTTTGCCTTTCCAGAAGTGCTGTTGGAGGGTGTCCCGCAGGCGCGGCGCGGCGCCGTGCTGGGACGGGTGACCGGCCATTGCACCACACGCGCAGCGCGGCCGTGGCCGCACGGCTGCCTCAGGCTGCAAAGCGTCGCCGCGTCAGGACCAGCGCGATCCAGAAGCCGGCGACGGCATAGCCGGCCAGCACCAGCGTGTTGTGCAGCGGGTCGGCCGGCCACTGGTCGACGAAGAGCGGGCGCACCAGCTCGACCGCGTGCGTCAGCGGCAGCGTTTCCGACAGCAGCCAGAGCGGGCGCGGCAACTGTTCGCGCGGAAAGAACACGCCGGAGAGGAACATCATCGGCGTGACGAACAGCGTGAAGTAGTACGTGAAGAAATCGTAGCCGCGGGCCAGCGCGTTGAAGATCAGGGCGACGCTGGAGAAGGTGATGCCCGCGCCCAGCAGGATGGCCCAGGCCGCCAGCAGCTTGGGGCTGTGGCTGATGCCCAGCGCCAGCATCACGAACAGGATGGCGGTGACGGTGAACAGCGACTTGAAGGCCGCCCACAGCATCTCCGCCAGCAGAACACTGTCCAGCCCCACCGGCGTGTTCATGATGCCGTCCCAGGTCTTCTGCACGTGCATGCGCGAGAACGCCGAATAGAGCGCCTCGAACGAGGCTGCGTTCATCGCGCTCATGCAGACCGAGCCGCTGGCCAGGAACACGATGTAGGGCACCGGCTCCCCGTTCAGCGGCACCTGGCCGACCAGCGCGCCCATGCCGTAGCCGAAGGCCAGCAGCCACATCAGCGGCTCGGCGATGTTGCCGAGCAGGCTGGGCACGGCCAGCTTGCGCCACACCAGCAGGTTGCGCAGGAACACCGGCCACCAGCGCAGCGAGAGATCGGGCAGGTGCCAGATGCGGGTCTTCATGTTGATGGTCGGGGCTGGGTCATCCCTCCTCCCGGATCTGCCGGCCCGTCAGCTTGAGGAACAGGTCTTCCAGGTTGGCGGGGCGGTGCAGGGTGCGCAGGCTCTGGTGATGCGACAGCGCCTGAAGCAGCGGCCGCGCATCCTGGGTATAGAAGAACACGGTCTCCCCGCTGACCTCGACCCGGGTCGCCAGGGTGCGCACGGGCGAACCCGCCAATGCCAATGCCCCGTTGCCGTAAGCCTCCACTACGTCCGGCTCCAGGTGCTGCGCGATCAGCTCGCGCGGCGTGCCCTCGGCAATCTTGCGGCCGTGGTCCAGCACCAGCAGGCGCGAGCACAGGCGCTCGGCCTCGTCCATGAAGTGCGTGGTCAGCAGGATCGACTTGCCTTGCTGCAGCAGCAATTGCAACCGCTCCCACATCAGGTGGCGCGCCTGCGGGTCCAGCCCGGTGGTGGGCTCGTCCAGCAGCAGCAGGCTGGGGTCGTTGACCAGCGCGCGCGCCAGCGACAGGCGCCGGCGCATGCCGCCCGAGAGCTCCGCGGGCTTGGCGTGCGCCTTGTGCGTGAGGGCCGCGAACTCCAGCAGGCGCGGGATGCGCGCTTGCACCAGCGCGGGCGGCAGCCCGAAGTAGCGCCCGTACACCAGCAGGTTCTCGGCGCAGCTGAAGTCCGGGTCGAGCGAGTCGAACTGGCTGACCACGCCGAAGCGGGCCTTGATGGCCATGGCGTCGCGCGGCATGGACAAGCCCAGGGCGGTGATCCGGCCCGCATCGGGTGCGGTCAGCCCCAGGCACATGCGGATGGTGGTGGTCTTGCCGGCGCCGTTCGGGCCGATGATGCCCAGGCACTCGCCGGGCGCGATGCGGAACGACAGGTCGTCGACCACGGGAGTCCCGCCGTAGCGCTTGCAAAGCTGGTCGACGTCGAGCAGGGGTGCGGCCATGGGCGCGCCATTGTGTCGCAGGCCCGGCGGTCTCGCGCTCCCGCTTAGAATTTTTCGCTTCCCTCCTGCAAGGCCCCGCTTGTTCCCGCCCCTGTCGATCCAGCAGCAATACCTGCTCCCCAAGAAACTGCTCACCGTGCTGATGGGCAAGCTGGCCGGCCTGCGCGGCGGCGCGCTGACGCACGCGATCATCCGGCGCTTCGTCGCCCACTACGGCGTGAACATGGCCGAAGCGGCCGACCCGCGCATCGAGTCCTACGCCAGCTTCAACGACTTCTTCACCCGGCCGCTGCGCGAAGGCGCGCGGCCGATTGCCGATGCGCCGCTGGTCTGCCCGGTGGACGCGGCGATCAGCCAGTTCGGCCCGATCGAACACGACCAGATCTTCCAGGCCAAGGGCCACAGCTACTCCACCACCGCGCTGCTGGCGGGCGACGCCGAGCTGGCGCGCCGGTTCGACCACGGCCACTTCGCCACCCTGTACCTGGCGCCCAAGGACTACCACCGCATCCACATGCCCTGCGACGGACGGCTGGTGAAGATGATTTACGTGCCGGGCGAACTCTTCTCGGTCAACCCGCTGACGGCACGCCATGTGCCGGGGCTGTTCGCGCGCAACGAGCGCGTGGTCTGCGTGTTCGACACCCCCTTCGGCCCCTTCGTCAACGTGCTGGTGGGCGCCACCATCGTCGGCAGCGTGGCGACCGTGTGGCACGGCGTGGTGAATCCGCCGCGCACTCGCGACGTGCGCGGCTGGGACTACGCCGGGCGCGACATCGTGCTGCGCCAGGGCCAGGAAATGGGCCGCTTCCTGCTCGGCTCCACCGTCGTGATGCTGTTCCCCAAGGACGTGGTCACCTTCCATCCCGACTGGGCGCCGACCAGGCCGGTTCGCCTGGGCGAGGCCATGGGCACGATCTCGGGCGCCGGCAGCCCGCTGTGACTGCCGCCTACTGGAACGCGACCTCGTCGAAGGCCCGCAGCTTGCGGCTGTGCAGCCGCCGGCTGCCGCCGGCACTGAGGATCTCCACTGCGCGCATGCCGATGCGCAGGTGCTGGTCGACCCGC
>JAKFEA010000184.1:0-2346 GCA_036675905.1 Acidovorax sp.
GTCGGCCCAGGCCCGCAGGAACCAGGCCGGCTTGGCCGCGCCGTTGCCCAGGCTGCCCAGCAGCAGGCGGCCGTCGGCGTCGCGGCGGATGCTGCTGAGCACCTGCCGGGTATCCCAGGCGCCTTGCCCGCCGGGCAGGATGCGCGCGGCCTGCTCGCCTTCCAGCGGCGCGGAAGCGACCTGATAGTAGAAGCCGGGAAAGAAGTTGCGCCGCAGTTCGCTCCACTCACCTTCGGTGTAGGCATTGGAGGCCAGCACAACCTGCTCGGCGCTGACCGCGCCGCGCTCGGTGATCACGCACCAGCCCGGCGCCTGGCGCTCCAGGCGCAGCACCGGGGAATGATGGAACAGCTTGCCACCGAGACGGGTGACGGCCCGGGCCAGGCCGCTGGTGTAGGCCATCGGGTTGAGGGTGCCGGCGCGCCGGTCGAGCAGGGCCGCGGCGATTCGCTGGGTGCCGGTGGCCTGCTGGCAGGCCGCGCCGCTGAGCAGTTCGACCGGCGCACCACGCCGTTGCCACTGTTCGCAGCGGCTCTGCAGGTCGGCCTGGCCGCGGGCGTTGTGCGCCATGTGCAGGGTGCCTTCGCGGCGCGCCTGGCAGTCGATGGCGTACTTGTCGATCAACCCGAACACCAGCGCCGGCGCGGCGCCCATGGCCGCCAGCAGCCTGCCGCCCACCGCCGCGCCGAGCTTGGCTTCGACCTCGTCGGGGGCGATCCACATGCCGGCGTTGACCAGACCGACGTTGCGCCCCGAACCGCCATGCCCGGTTTCGTGGGCCTCCAGCACGCACACCGTCTTGCCCTGCTCGAGCAGGTGCAGCGCGGCGGATAGCCCGGTGATGCCGGCACCGATGACGCAGACATCGACCCGCAACTCGCCGCTCAGCGCCGCGGCCGTCGGCCGCTGCGGCGTCAGTTTTTCCCACAAGCACTCTTGGCGTAGGCTCATCCAGCGATCCTTAGGGCAGGGCACGGGTCACCCGAACGATCGAGCAACGGTTTATCAGGCGTGAATTAATAGCGGGCTCCGGGCACGGCAACAAACAACCTTTATTCGCCATGTCATTCCATTTGGTGATGCTCGAGCGCACCACGGCACCGGCTGCCCCCTATCGGCCCCATCGAGACAATCAACCGGGCCACATCCCAACGGCGCATAAGCTGCAGACTCACGCCGTTGGAGAATCCGCATGCCCATCACCACCCTGCTCTGCAGCCTGCTCGCCACCTACGCCTGTGCGGCCAGCGGCACCACCGACGACTTGGTCATGGCGGGCACAACCGCTACCCTGGATGCCCCGATGCCTATTCAGGAGTGAGCATGTCCCTGCATTCGATTTGCGTATTCTGCGGCGCCAGCCCCGGCGCCCAGCCGCTCTACCGCCAGGCCGCGGAAAGCCTCGGCCGCCACCTGGCCGAGCAGGGCCTGCGGCTGGTCTACGGCGGCGGCGCGGTGGGGCTGATGGGAGTGGTCGCGGATGCGGCGCTGGCCGCCGGCGGCGAGGTCATCGGCATCATTCCGCAGAGCCTGGAGCGCGCGGAAATCGGCCACCGGGGCCTGAGCCGCCTGGAGGTGGTCGACGGCATGCACGCACGCAAGGCGCGCATGGCCGAACTCAGCGACGCCTTCATCGCCCTGCCCGGCGGCCTCGGCACCCTGGAGGAACTGTTCGAGGTGTGGACCTGGGGCCAGCTCGGCTACCACGGCAAGCCGCTCGGCCTGCTCGACGTCAATGGCTTCTACGCCAAGCTCGGCGACTTCCTCGATCACCTGGTCGCGGAGCGTTTCGTCCGCGCCGAGCACCGCGCCATGCTGCAGCTCGACGAGTCGCCGGCCGCGTTGTTGCAGGCGCTGCGCCAGTGGCAACCGAGGGTGGCGCCGAAATGGGTGGATCGCCAACCCGATTGAGAGCCCTGGCCGGCGCCGGCGGACTGACGTATAACCTGCCGATGCTGCGCCTGGCGCTCGCGCCAGCAGCGCACTCCCCCTGACCCGAGAGAAGGAACCTTTGCATGGCCGGCGCCAGCCTACTGACCCTGCTCGATGACATCGCCAGCGTGCTCGACGACGTGGCGCTGATGACCAAAGTCGCGGCGAAGAAGACCGCCGGGGTGCTCGGCGACGACCTGGCGCTGAATGCCCAGCAGGTCGCCGGGGTGCGCGCCGAACGCGAGCTGCCGGTGGTCTGGGCGGTGGCCAAGGGCTCGCTGAAGAACAAGCTGATCCTGGTCCCGGCGGCGCTGTTGATCAGCGCCCTGGCGCCCTGGGCGGTGACGCCCCTGCTGATGCTGGGCGGCGCCTTCCTCTGCTACGAGGGCTTCGAGAAGCTGGCGCACAGGTTCC
>JAKFEA010000185.1:0-1974 GCA_036675905.1 Acidovorax sp.
GAGCGCCCCCACCCCAGCCCTCGCCCAGAGGGGGAGGGAGAAAGACAACAAATTCACTTCGGCCGTTCGCCTGAATCGCGCGTCTTGCCGTAGCTGTCGCTGGTCTCGGCTTCCTTGTCCTTGATCTCGCCGCCGCCCTGCGGTGGCTGCTTGCTCACGTCCTGGTTGGCTTGGGGCAGTTCCTCGGCGACTTCGGGCAGGTGGGTGTCGCCGGTGAGCTTGGTGTTGTTCTTGCCGTCGGGCATGTCGGTACTCCTGTGTGTTCAGGCCATGGTGCGATGACGGCGTCGCCAGGGCTGTAGGAACGCGCCACCTCCCGGGCGTCGACCCTCACGGGCGGGCGGGACGCTCGAACAACTCGTGCAGCAAACCCCGCAGCCACTGCTGGGCCGGATCGCGCGCGGTGCTGGCGTGCCACACCAGCCGCACCTCGTAGTGCGGGGCGAACGGGAGCTGCCAGGTGCGGACGCCGTGCAGGCTGGCCGCGTACATGGCCGGCACGATGGCCAGCAGGTCGGAGCCGGTCACCAGCTCGGGCAGGGCGCCGAAATGGCGGGCCCGCAGGACGATGCGATCGGCCAGCTCCAGCTTGACCAGCATCTCCTCCACGCTGCTGTGGAAGGTGGCCGTGGGCGAGGCCACCGCCAGCGCGGCCCCGGCCAGCTGGGCCTGGCTGAGCGACTTGCCCTTGCGCCCGGACGGCGGCTGCCAGTCCGGCGCCGTGATCGCGACGTACTGCTCGCGGAACAGCTGCTCGGCCTGCACGCCGCGATGGCGCGGCTGCAGGATGCCGACGGCGCAATCGATTTCGCGTCCCTCCAGCGCGGTGGCCACGGCCGGCGCCGCCACCGAGATGTTGGTCACGCGCGTGCCGGGCGCCTGCTGGCGCAGCGCGGCCGTCAGCCGCGGCAGGAACAGCATCTCCCCCAGGTCCGACAGCGACAGCCGCCAGGTAGCGCGGCTATTCTGCGGATCGAAAGCCTCCACGCCGGTGACGACCGCCTCCAGCGACAGCAGGTGGGCCACCACGGCCGGCGCGACCTGCTCGCACAGGCGCGTGCGGTGCAGCCCGGTGGGCGAGCGCACGAACAGGTCGTCGCCGAAGAACAGGCGCAAGCGCGCGAGCGCGTTGCTGGTGGCCGATTGCGACAGCGACAAGGCCTTGCCTGCCTCGGTGACCGAGCCGGTGCGGTGGATGGCCGCCAGCACGCGCAGCAGGTTGAGGTCGAGCTGGCGGAAATTCATGCCTCGGTGCGCAGGATGGCTTCGAGCATCGGTCTGGTGAATGTACGGCATCCACGCCATCCATCAGCCGGATGTCAATCTGCCGCCCGCGCGGCATGGCCAGAACGCGAAGACGCGCAGCATCACCGTGCGCCTGCGGCCCTCAGATCGCCATTTCCTTCACGTCCGACAGCAGCGCCTGCACGTCCGCGCCCATGGCCTCGTCGAGCATGGGATACATCATCTGCTCTTCCTTCTGGTTGTGCGGAACGAGGATGTCCAGCAGCGCCCTGCTTGCGCGCTCGTAGCCGGGGCCGTCCTTGCTGCCGATCGCGGACTGGAGCTGTTCCAGGATCGGCTGCATCTGCACGTGCTCCTCGCGCATCTGCACGCTGGGACCGCCCGCTGCCATGCCCGTGCGCTGCTCGAAGGCCGGGAACAGCACGCTTTCCTCCATTTCGATGTGGCGGCGCAGCCGCCTCAGGAACTCCGTGCCCTCGCGCTCGAGCGCGGCCCAATCCCCGGCCACGGCCGCCGCGATGGCGCGCTCGGCGATGCCGTCGATGAGGTCATGGTCCTGCTGCATGTAGATGCTGATCGTTTCCATCGTGGTCTGACTCGGGTTGCGGATCAAGCGGTGGCCTGTTCGGGCCGGGCCGCGGCCGGGGCCGTCTTGACGACCGCGACCGGGCATTCGCCGGTGCTGCAGGGCTCGAAGCGCTTGCGGGTGGCGGCCATCGCCGACCAGCG
>JAKFEA010000186.1:0-3021 GCA_036675905.1 Acidovorax sp.
GCTGGCCGGGCGCGCGGCGGAAGACCTGGTGTTCGGCGAGATTTCCACCGGCGCGGCGGACGACCTGGCCAAGGTCACCGACATCGCCCGGCAGATCGTCACCCGCTTCGGCATGAGCGAGGTTGGCCAGGCGGTACTGGAACGGCAAAGCGCCAGCTACCTGGGCGAACAGGCGATCAGCCTGCGCGAGAAGGACTACTCGGAACAGACCGCGCGGGAAGTCGACCTGTGCATCAAGGCACTGATCGACGACGCCTACGGCCGGGCCAAGGCCCTGCTGCAGGGCCGCCGGGCCGACCTGGAACAAGGCGCCCAGCTGCTGCTGGAAAAGGAAACCCTGACCCCCGAGGAGTTTCCGGCGTTGCGCCCGCTGGCGGCGACGCCGTGACCCGGGGCCAACGGCCCAGCCGCGGCAAGCGCCGGCGCCCCATCCAGCCGCGCGTTGCGCCGCCTTCGGCAGCGGGGCTGCCTTGAACATGCCGCGCGGCTGGCTCAACCCGGCGCTGCTCGGCATCACCCTGCTGGCCTTGCCTGCCGGGCTTGCGCTGCGTGGCTTCGGCCGCGGCGAGCTCGCCACGCCGATCTGGAACGCCAGCGCACTGTTGGCGGCGAGCCTGCTGCTGGTGGAGATCCTGGTCCGCCTGCGCCGCCGCGAGATCGGCGTCGACCTGATCGCGCTGCTGGCAATCGCCGCCGCCGTCGTCTTCGAGCAAGCCCTGGTGGCCGCGCTGATCGCCCTGATGCTGGCCAGCGGACGCTCGCTGGAGTACTACAGCGGGCGTCGGGCCGAGCGCGAGTTGCGCCGCCTGATCGACCGCGCACCGCGCTCGGCCTGGCGTTATCGCGGCACCGAGCTGGAACAGGTGCCGGTGGACCAGGTGCAGGCGGGCGACCGTCTGCTGCTGCGCATGGGCGAGGTGGTGCCGGTGGATGGCGTGGTGCTCGACAGTCCGGCCACCCTGGACGAGTCGGCATTGACCGGTGAGCCGCTGCCGGTCCGCCGCGCGCCCGGCGAAGCCCTGCGCAGTGGGGCGCTGAACGCCGGCGCGCCGTTCGAGATGCGCGCCAGCCACCCGGCGACCCAGAGCACCTACGCGGCCATCGTGCGCATGGTCGAGGCCGCCCGGAGGTCGCGCGCGCCCTTCGTGCGCCTGGCCGATCGCTACGCCCTGCTGCTGATCCCGCTCACCTTGGCGCTGGCCGGCCTGGCCTGGCTGCTCAGCGGCGACCCGTTGCGCGCACTGGCGGTGCTGGTGGTGGCTACGCCCTGCCCGCTGATCCTGGCGGTACCGGTGGCGATCATGTCCGGCATCTCGCGCTGCGCGCACCGCGGCATCCTGGTCAAGGACGGCGCCACGCTGGAGGCCCTGGCTCGCGCCACGGTGCTGTTTCTCGACAAGACCGGCACCCTGACGATGGGACATGCCAGCGTGCTCGCCGTGGAAAGTGCCGGAGTCTATCCGCCCGCACAATTGCTGCAGCTGGCCGGATCGCTGGCGCAGGCCTCGCCGCACCTGGTGGCGCAGGCCATAGTCCAAGCCGCGCAGGCGCACGGACTTAGCCTGGAGCGAGCGCAGGAAGTGCAGGAACAGCCCGGGGCCGGCTTGTGCGGGGTGGTCGCCGGGCACGCGGTGATGCTCGGCGGCCATGAGTATGTCGCCTCGGCCACCCCGGCGATGGCCTGGACCGAGGGCTTGCTGCGGCGCATGGCCTACGAGGTGGCCGGCGGCAGCTTCATCGCCATCGACGGCGTGATGGCCGGCGCCGTGCTGTTCTCCGATCGCCTGCGCCTGGAGTCCCCGCGCGCCCTTCGGCTGCTGCGCCAGGCCGGCATCCACCGCATCGTCATGCTCACCGGCGATCGCTCGGATGCGGCCCAGACGATCGGCATGGCGGTCGGCGTCGACGAGGTCCGCGCCGGCCTCTCCCCCGCCGGCAAGGTCGCGGCCATCACCCAGGGCCAGAGTGACGGCATCACCCTGATGGTCGGCGATGGTATCAATGACGCACCGGCCCTGGCGGCGGCCGACATCGGCATCGCCCTGGGCGCCGGCGGCACCAGCGCCTCCTCCGAAGCGGCCGGGGTGGTGCTGCTGGTCGACCGCCTCGACCGGGTCGCCGAAGCCTTGCGCATCGCCCGCCGTTCCCGCGGCATCGCGGTCCAGGGCGTGCTGGCCGGGATGGGACTGTCGCTGCTGGCCATGCTGCTGGCGGCCGCCGGTTTTCTACCCGCCCTGGCGGGCGCGATCGTGCAGGAAGTAATCGATCTGGCGGTGATCGCCAACGCCCTCCGTGCCCTCGGCGCAGGACGGCATGAACGCGCCGCGCCGACGCTCGCCGGCGAGTGGATCGATCGCCTGCGCCAGGAGCATGCCACCCTCGTGCCCCTGCTGGAGCGGCTGCGCACGGCCGCCGAAGGCCTTGCCAGCGCACCGCCGGCCCAGGCGCGGGAGGAACTCGCCGGCCTGGTCGAGGCGCTGGAACGCCAGCTGATCCCCCATGAACGGGCCGACGAGGACAGCCTGTATCCGCAATTGGCCCGGCGCTTGCGCGGCGACGACCCGCTCGCGGCGCTGAGCCATACCCACCGGGAGATCTTCCGCCTGGCCCGCCTGCTGGCCCGGATGAGCGCAGACCTGCCGGCTGACGCCTCCAGCGCCTCGCTGCAGGAAGTCCAGCGGCTGCTGTTGCGCCTGGACACCTTGCTGAGCCTGCATTTCGCCCAGGAGGACGAGCTTTACCACTACCTCGACAACCGCTGAGGCTGCATCAGGCCCGCCGCCGCGTGTTTGTCCCGGTGCCAGGCGCCCTATCTGCGATTGATGCAAATCAATGTGGTCGGCCGCAAAGAAGCGCAAACAGAACGGATGGAGTTTGGCAACGGATCAGGCTCCGCAGCGGTTGATGCCTGGCATTCGCAGCCAGTTCCAGAAAACAGGGCATTGAGGAAACGGTGATGGACAAGTATCAGCAGAGTCAGAAAAACAAGCTGTTCAAACCGCAACATGGCGACCCCTATCT
>JAKFEA010000187.1:0-9293 GCA_036675905.1 Acidovorax sp.
GTCAGCGTCGAAGGCCGCGATGGCCCGGCCAACGCGGGCCGCCTGTGCGTCAAGGGCCGCTTCGGCTTCGACTACGCGCACCACCCGCAGCGCCTGACGCGGCCCCTGATCCGCAAGCCCGGCATACCCAAGGACCCCGCTGTCGCTCCCGATCCCGCCAACTGGCGCGAAGCCTTCCGCGAAGCGACCTGGGAGGAGGCCCTCGACTTCGCCGCCGGCGGCCTGGCGCGACTGCGCGACACGCACCGCCGCAAGTCGCTGGCCGGCTTCGGCTCGGCCAAGGGCAGCAACGAAGAGGCCTATCTGTTCCAGAAGCTGGTGCGCACCGGCTTCGGCAGCAACAACGTGGACCACTGCACCCGCCTGTGCCATGCCTCCAGCGTGGCGGCCCTGCTGGAAGGCGTGGGCTCCGGCGCGGTGAGCAACCCGGTTCGCGACGTCGAAAAGGCCGACGTGATCCTGGTGATCGGTTCCAACCCGACGGCCAACCACCCGGTGGCCGCCACCTGGATGAAGAACGCCGTCCAGCGTGGCACGAAGCTCGTGCTGGCCGATCCGCGCGTCACCGACATCGGCCGCCACGCCTGGCGCGTGATGCAGTTCAAGCCGGGCAGCGACGTGGCGATGCTCAATGCGCTGATCCACGTGGTGATCGAGGAAGGCCTGGCCGACCAGGCCTTCGTGCGGGAGCGCGCCGCCAACTTCGAGGCGCTGCGCGAGAACGTGAAGGCCTACAGCCCGGAGGCGATGGAACCGATCTGCGGCGTGCCGGCGCAAATGCTTCGCGAGGTGGCGCGCGCCTTCGCCGGTGCCCAGGCCGCGATGATCCTGTGGGGCATGGGCGTGAGCCAGCACGTGCACGGCACCGACAACGCGCGCTGCCTGATCGCGCTGTCCACCGTCACCGGCCAGATCGGCAAGCCCGGCAGCGGCCTGCATCCGCTGCGCGGCCAGAACAACGTGCAGGGCGCCAGCGATGCCGGCCTGATCCCCATGATGTTCCCCAACTACCAGCGCGTGGACGACCCGGCGGCGCACCGCTGGTTCGAGGACTTCTGGGGGATGCCGCTGGACGAGCAGCCCGGCTACACGGTCGTGGAGATCATGCACAAGGCGCTGGCTCCGGACAGCGACCCGCACAAGATCCGCGGCATGTACATCATGGGCGAGAACCCGGCCATGAGCGACCCGGACCTGAACCACGCGCGCCACGCACTGGCCAGCCTGGAGCACCTGGTCGTGCAGGACATCTTCATGACCGAGACCGCCTGGCTGGCCGACGTGGTGCTGCCGGCCTCGGCCTGGCCGGAGAAGACCGGCACGGTGAGCAACACCGACCGCATGGTGCAGCTGGGCCGCCGCGCGCTCACGCCGCCCGGTGAAGCGAAGCCCGACCTGTGGATCATCCAGGAGCTGGCCCGCCGCATCGGCCTGGACTGGCGCTACCAAGGCGAGGACAGCGGCGTGGCCGCCGTGTACGAGGAGATGCGGCAGGCGATGCACGCCACGATCTCGGGCATTGGCTGGGAACGCCTGCAGCGCGAATCGAGCGTGACCTATCCCTGCCTGTCGGAAGACGATCCGGGCCAGCCCGTGGTGTTCACCGAGCGCTTCCCCACGGCCGACGGCCGCGTCAAGCTGGTGCCGGCCGACATCATCCCGGCCAACGAGCGGCCCGATGCGCAGTTCCCCTTCGTGCTGATCACCGGCCGCCAGCTGGAGCACTGGCACACCGGCAGCATGACGCGGCGCGCGGCGGTGCTGGATGCGATCGAGCCGATGGCGACGGCGTCGATGAACGGGGCCGACCTGCAGGCCCTGGGCTTGGACCCGGGCGACGTGGTGACGGTGCGCTCGCGCCGCGGCGAGGTGGCGATCCACGTGCGGCGCGACGATGGCACGCCCACCGGCGCGGTGTTCATTCCCTTCGCGTACTACGAAGCCGCAGCCAACCTGATGACCAACCCGGCGCTGGACCCGTTTGGCAAGATCCCTGAGTTCAAGTACTGCGCCGTGCAGGTGGCGCCCGGGGGCAAGCCGCGGCCGGCTGCCGGCTACGGCACCGGGAGTTGTGCAGATGGGAATTCCTCACAGGGGATTGCAACGGCTCGTTAGAACTCGGCGGCCGTGAAGCGTTTGCCCCGAACGGTTTACGTTTGCCTACAGCGGGCCGAAGCAAGCTGAAGAGGATCGCGGGTTCCATAACCCTGAGGAACCCGATGCCCATCGAGAAGAGACTTGCCCTGGCCCCCGGCTGGAAGACCTGGCTGGCCGTGTCCGCCACGGCCGCCCTCGTCGCCGCCTGTGGTGGCGGTGGCGGCGGCAGTGCCACGGCCACCGTGCCCCAAGGCACGCTGCGCATGGCGCTGACCGATGCCCCCAGCTGCGGCTACGACAACGTGTTCGTCACCGTCGAACGCGTGCGGGTGCACCAGAGCAGTTCCGCCGACGACGAAGCGGGCGGCTGGGAGGAGATCGTCCTCGACACGCCCAAGCGCATCGACCTGCTCGAGCTGACCAACGGCACGCTGGAGGAGCTGGGCCAGGTCGACCTGCCCGCCGGCACCTACAACCAGGTGCGCCTGGTGCTGGCCGCCAACGACGGCCAGAACCCGCTGGCCAACTCGGTCAAGCCCACCGGCTCGGCCGAAGTGGCGCTGCGCACGCCCAGCGCGCAGCAGAGCGGCCTCAAGCTCAAGTCCGATTTCGAGGTGGCCGAGGGCGGCCTGGCCGACCTGGTGCTCGATTTCGACGCCTGCAAGTCGGTGGTCAAGGCCGGCGGCTCCGGCAACTACAACCTCAAGCCGGTGCTGACGCTGGCCAAGCGCACCCAGACCGGCATCCAGGGCTACGTGTCGCTGTCGCTCGAGGGCGCCCGCGTCTCCGCGCAGCAGGACGGCGCCGTGGTGCGTTCCACCGTGCCCGACGCCAACGGCAAGTTCGTGCTGCCCTTCCTGCCGGCGGGCAACTACGACGTGGTGATCGTCTCCGAGACCCACAGCACCGCCGTGGTGTCCTCGGTGCCGGTGGGCACGTCGACCGTCAGCCTGAATGCCAGCGACGCCGCGATCGATCCGCCGGCCTCGACCCTGCGCCAGATCACCGGCACGACCTCGGTGGCCGGCAGCGGCACGCCGACCCTGGTGCTTGACGCCAGCGTGCGCGCGACGCAGGAGTTGACCGGTGGTCCGGTCGTGGAAGTGGCAGCCACGCCGGTGGACGCGACCGCGGCGACCTACACCCTGCGCCTGCCGGCCGCCGCACCCGTGCGTGCGCCGTACGCCGCCGGCGGCCTGGCCTTCACCGCCGACAACGTCCTGGCAGGCCTGTACAGCGTGCATGCCGCCGCGCCGGGCCGCATCACGGTGACGCAGGACGCCGACATCTCGGCCGCCGACCAGGTGGTGGATTTCAGCTTCGCACCTTGAACGGACGCCGGCGGGCCTGCCAGCCCGCCGGCGACGGCGATCGACGGAGGGCCCTGCGGGGCCCTTCTTCATTTCGGATATAAGGTTCGTTCTCATAGAAGGAACGGATCGTGGAACAGGAAGGTCCTGATACGTCCACCACGGATGGGTCCGGCATGGCGGCGATCCGCGAACTCACGGATTGGGCAGTGACACCGCTCGGACCCGTCGACGGCTGGTCCACGCGGCTGAAGCTGATGGCGCGCATGGCGCTCGTCTCGCGCTTCCCGATGATCGTGCTCTGGGGCCCGCAGCTCGTTCAGCTCTACAACGACGAGTACCGGCGCATCTTCATGGGGGCCAAGCACCCGCGCGGCATGGGGCAGCCGACGGCCGAGTGCTGGCCCGAGGTGTGGCATCTGAACGAGCCGATCTACCGCCGGGTGCGGCAGCGCGAGGCGGTCTACATCGAGGACCAGGAGTACCTGCTGTATCCCAGCGGCCGCCCCGAGGCGTTCTATCTCACCGCCTCGTTCGACCCGATCGAAGATGACGACGGCCGCGTCGAGGGCGTGCTCGTGACGCTGCAGGACACGACGCGGCGGGTGCTGGCCGAGCGCGAGAACGCGCAGCTGCTGGCGCAGGCGCAGGACACGGCGCGCACGCTGCAGCAGTGGTTCGAACAGGCACCGGGCTTCGTCGCGCTGCTGCGCGGTCCGCGGCATGTGTTCGAGATGGTCAACCAGGCGTACCTGCAGCTCGTCGGGCGCCGCGACGTACTGGGCAAGCCGGCGCTCGAGGCGCTGCCCGAGGCGGGCGAGCAGGGCTTCGGGCGCCTGCTCGACGACGTGCACGAGAGCGGCAAGGCCTTCATCGGCCGGGGGGTGCGGCTGCTGGTGCGGCGTGTCCCCGATGCGGCGCCGGCCGAGGTGTTTCTCGATTTCGTCTACCAGCCCGTGGTCGATGCGAGCGGCGCGGTAACGGGCGTCTTCGTGCAGGGCCACGACGTGAGCGAGCAGCACCGCGCGGTGCAGGCGCTGCAGGAGGCCGACCGGCGCAAGGACGAGTTCCTCGCGACGCTGGCGCATGAACTGCGCAACCCGCTGGCGCCGATCCGCCAGGCGTCCCAGCTGGCGCAGGCGAACGGCGCCACCGATGCGCAGAAGCGCTGGAGTCTCGGCGTGATCGACCGCCAGGTGCAGCACATGGCACTGTTGCTCGACGACCTGCTGGACGTGGCGCGCGTTTCCAGGGGCCGGCTGCAGCTGCGCCGCCAGTCGGTGGATCTCCGGGAAGCCATCGACGCGGCGATCGAGACCGCACGTCCGCTGATCGAGTCCAAGCAGCATGCGATCAGCGTCGTGTTGCCGCAAGAGCCGGTGGGGCTGCACGCCGACCCGCTGCGCATCACGCAGCTCCTGTCGAACCTGCTGACCAACGCGGCCAAGTACACCGACGCGCGCGGCTCGATCGAGGTGTCGGCGTCGGTGGACGACGGCTGGGTCGAGGTTCGGGTGCGTGACAACGGGATCGGACTCGAGGGCGACGCCACCGAGCGGGTCTTCGGGATGTTCTCGCAGGTGAAATCGGCGTACGACCGGTCCGAAGGCGGCCTCGGTATCGGCCTGGCGCTGTCGCGCGGCTTGGCGCAACTGCACGGCGGCACGCTGCACGCGACGAGCGAGGGCCTGGGGCGCGGCGCCGCTTTCGTGCTGCGGCTGCCCATCGGGCATGACGCGGGGCCCGGCCTCACAAGGGCGCCCACGACGCCAGTGAAGCACGAGGGCGCCTGCCGCGTGCTGCTGGCCGACGACAACGCCGACGCCGTCGAAAGCCTGGCGGCACTGCTGCAGCTCGAAGGGCACGAAGTCCATGTCGCACACAGCGGCCAAGCCGCGCTGGTGCTGGCGCAGGAGGCGCTTCCGGAGGTAGCGATTCTCGACATCGGCATGCCGGGCATGAACGGCTACGAAGTGGCGCGCCGCCTGCGCGCGGCGAAGTGGGCACACGGCATGCGGCTGATCGCGCTGACCGGCTGGGGCCAGAGCCAGGACCGCGAGCGAGCGCTGTACGAGGGATTCGACCACCACTGCACGAAGCCGCTCGATCTCCAGGCGCTGCGGCCGCTGCTGCGACCCCGTGTGCCGGCGTCCACGCCGCCGCAGGACAGCGGACAGCCGATGCGATGACACCGCCACCGCCGAGGTGGAGGCCCCATTGCGCGCGCCTGCCTCGACAATGGGAGGCAAGCCGAAAACAGGAGGAGACACCATGCCCAACGGCGCCCATGCGATGCTGCGCACCCTGCTGGATGCAGGCGTGGACGTCTGTTTCACCAACCCCGGCACGTCGGAGATGCATTTCGTGGCGGCCCTGGACACCGCGCCGGGCATGCGCGCCGTGCTGACGCTGTTCGAGGGCGTGGCCACCGGCGCGGCCGACGGTTACGCCCGCATGGCCGGGCGGCCGGCGGCGACGCTGCTGCACCTGGGCTGCGGCCTGGGCAACGGCCTGGCCAACCTGCACAACGCGCGCAAGGGCAAGGTGCCGGTGGTCAACATCGTGGGCGACCACGCCACCCACCACACCCAGTACGACGCGCAGCTGCAATCGGACATCGAGACGGCGGCGCGCAACGTGTCGACCTGGGTGCGCACGTCGCGCAGCACGGCGGACTTGTGCCAGGACGTGGTGGAGGCGGTCGCTGCGGCCAAGGGGCCGCCGGGGCAAGTGGCGACTCTGATCCTGCCGGCCGACGTGTCCTGGGGTGAGGGCGGCGTGCCGCTGCCGGCCGCGGAGATCGCGCAGCCGCCCCGTGCCGACGACGACGCCATCGCGAAGATTGCCGCTGCGCTGCAGGCCGGTGGCCGCAACGCCATCCTGCTGGGCGGGCGCGCCCTGCGCGAACCGGCGCTCATGGCCGCCGCGCGCATTGCCGCCCAGACCGGCGCCAAGCTCTTCGCCGAAGTGTTCCCCACGCGGTTCGAGCGTGGCGCCGGACTGCCCCCCGTGGAGCGGATCGCCTACCTGGCCGAAATGGCGTCGGTGCAATTGGCCGGCCTCGACAACCTGGTGCTGGTGGACGCCCGCGCCCCGGTGTCCTTCTTCGCCTATCCCGGCAAGAAGAGCTGGCTGGTGCCCGAAGGCTGCACGGTGCATGAACTCGCGTCGCCGGCGCAGGACGCCGTGGGCAGCCTGGAGGGCCTGTGCCAGCGGCTCGGCGCCGACCAGGCCACGCCGGCGCTGCAGGCTGCTCGCCGCCCCGGCCGCCCGCGCGGCAAGCTGACCGCCGAGAAGGTGTGCAAGGCCGTCGGCCACCTGCTGCCGCCCAACGCCATCGTCGTGGACGAGGCCCAGACCTCCGGCACCATGCTGCCCCTGTTCACTGCCGGCGCGCCGCGCCACGACGTGCTGGCGCTCACCGGCGGCGCCATCGGGCAGTCGCTGCCGGCGGCCGTGGGCGCGGCGATCGCCTGCCCCGATCGCCAGGTGCTGGCGCTGGTGGGCGACGGCTCCGCCATGTACACCTTCCAGGCCTTGTGGACCATGGCGCGCGAGCGGCTGAACGTCGTCTCGGTCATCTTCAACAACCGCTCGTACGGCATCCTGAACGTGGAGCTGGAGCGGGTCGGCGCCGAGAAGGCCGGCCCCAAGGCCAAGGCCCAGCTCGACCTGGCCAGCCCCGGCCTGGATTTCGTGCAGCTGGCCCAGGGCATGGGCGTGCCCGCCGTGCGCGCGACGACGGCGGAGGAGTTCACCGCGGCGCTGGAGCGCGCCCTGGCGACGCCCGGCCCGCATCTGATCGAAGCCGTGGTGCCCAGCGTCTTCTCCGGCCTCAAGCTGCGGGTGCTGCCCTGGCTGCTGCGGTCCCTGGGCAGCCTGCCCCAGCCCGTGGCTCGCGGGCTCAAGCGGAAGCTGGCGCCATGAGCCGGGTTCTTTCGTCCGACGTGCTGGTGGTGGGCGGCGGTCTCGCCGGCCTGGTCACGGCACTCCAATGCCTGCAGGCGGGCCAGACCGTCACCGTGGTGGATCGCGACAGCCGCGAGCGCCTGGGTGGCCTGGCCCTGTGGGCGTTCGGTGGCATGGCGCTGGTGGGGACGCCGCTGCAGGCGCGCAAGAAGATCCAGGACTCGCCCGAGGTGGCGCTGGCCGACTGGATCCGCTTCGGCGAGCTGCAGGGCGCCGACAGCTTGCGCCTGCAATGGGCGCGCTACTACGTGGAGCACTCCCGCGCCGAGGTGTACGACTGGCTCACGGGCCTGGGACTCAAGTTCCTGCCGGCGGTCAACTGGGTCGAGCGCGGCCTGCAGGGCAATGGCAACACCGTGCCGCGCTACCACGTGCTGTGGGGCACTTCGAGGCTGCTCGCCCTGCGCATGATCGAAGCCGTGCATCAGGCCGGCGGCCAGGGCCGGCTGACGCTGCTGAGCCGTACGCGCATCACCGGCCTGGAGCACGCCGCGGGCGTCATCAGCGGCGCCACGGGCGTGGACGAGGAAACGGGCGAGGAACTGCGCTTCACCGCACCGGTGGTGGTGCTGGCCATGGGCGGCATCAATGGCGGCCACGAGGAAGCCCGTGCCAACTGGCTCCCCGAGAGGCCGCTGCCGGCAACCATGCTCAACGGCGCCCATCCGTATGCCGACGGCAAGCTGCACCACCTGGTGGAGGGCGTCGGCGGCCGGATCACCGCGGCCGGCGAGATGTGGAACTACGCCGCCGGCATCCCGCATCCGCAGCCGCACTTCGAGGGCCATGGCCTGTCGCTGATTCCGTGCAAGTCGGCGCTGTGGCTCGATCACAGCGGCCGGCGCATCGGCCCCGATCCGCTGGTGACCGGCTTCGACACCCATGACCTGTGCCAGCGCGTGGCGGCCCAGGAAAAGCCGTGGACCTGGCACCTGCTGAACTGGCGCATAGCCGCCAAGGAGCTGGCGATTTCCGGCGCCGAGCACAACCCGCGCATCCGCGATCGCCAGATCGTCGCCTTCCTCAAGGAGACGCTGCTCGGCAACCATCGGCTGGTGAAGCAGCTGCAGCGGGAGAGCCGGCACTTCCTGGTGGACGACACCCTGGCCGGGCTGGCCGCGAAGATGAACGCGCTGGCCGGTGGCAACCATGTGCAGCCCGAGGTGCTGCAAGCCACCGCCGATGCCTTCGATGCCCCCTTCGCCGGCGGCGGCAAGCCGGAAGAGGACGCGCAGATCCGCCGCATCCTCCATGCCCGTGAATGGGGGCCGGATCGACTGCGCACCTGCAAGCCGGCGCCCCTGCAAAAACCTGGCGCCGGCCCCTACATCGCCATCCAGATGCAGCTCATCACCCGCAAGAGCCTGGGCGGGCTGGCGACGGATCTGCACAGCCGCGTGCTCGACGGCGCCGGCCAGCCGATCTCCGGCCTGTACTGCGTCGGCGAGGCGGCGGGCTTCGGCGGCGGCGGTGCCTGCGGCAAGCGCTCGCTGGAGGGGACGTTCCTGCCGGGCTGCATCATGACGGCCAAGGCGGCCGCACGGAACATCGTCGCGGGACGCTGAAGCGCCTTCAGCGGCGCGCGAAATCGGGCTGGTCGAAGTGCGCCACGCGGGTGGCGCGGCCCGCCAGGCCGACCTCCAGGAACTGGTAGATCACGGCTGCGGTCGGCGCGGCGACCCAGCGGTCGCCCAGCGGCAGGCGCAGGATCTGGCGGCCGGGTTCGTCGGAGGGTTCCAGCATCGGGGCCTCCGGCCGCATGAACTCGGCCAGGCGCACGCGATGCACGCTGGCCACTTCCGCGGGATTGGGAACGATGTCGCGCGCGGCGCCGGCCCACACCACCACCGGCGTGATGACGAAGCCCGAACGCGTCGCGTAGTCGTCCAGGCGGCCCAGCACCTCGGTGGCGTCGAG
>JAKFEA010000188.1:0-5516 GCA_036675905.1 Acidovorax sp.
CGCTTCCAGGTGCATGAGGCGGGTGCGCAGCCCGGCCCGAACAGCGTGATCCTGCGTGCCGCCATAACCGGTGTGGACACCAAGGCCGAAGGACTCAAGCCCTACGAGGTGATCCCGATCGCCCTGGTCACGGCCGCTGTCACCAGCGCCAGCGGTGCGCGCGATCGCACCACCGAGCTGTTCGTCGAAGCCGAACTGGTCGACGCCAGCACCGGCCAGGCAGTCCTGCAGGTGGTGCGCAAGGGCTACGGCAAGGAGCTGGAGAACCGCGAGGAGCAGGTCACCCTGAATACCCTCAAGGGCGTGATCGACGGCATCGTGCGCGATATCGAGCGGTTCGAGTAGAGCCCGCACTGCCGTGAGTGCACACCGACCGGTACAAGTCTTGTGAAAGGATCTCCCATGTTCAACCCACGTGCTCCTGGCGCGCTGGCCCGCCTGGTGCTGGCCGGTCTGGCCACCGCCGCATCGGCCGCCGACCCGCTGGACCGCAGCGTACTGCCCATCGCGGAACCCACCCCAGCCACTTACAGCGAACTCGACGCGCGCAACGTCAAGCCGCCACCGCGTTTCGAGGTCAAGGCCCCGGAAGGGGCGCCGAACGTGCTGATCATCCTGATCGACGACATGGGTTTCGGCATTCCCAGCACCTTCGGCGGGCCGGCGCAGATGCCCACGCTCGACCGCCTGGCCAGTGGCGGCCTGCGCTACAACCAGTTCCACACCACGGCCCTGTGTGCGCCGACGCGCACCGCGCTGCTCAGCGGGCGCAACCACCACATGAACAACATGGGCTCGATCACCGAGACCGCCACCGGCTTTCCCGGCAATACCGGGCAGCGGCCGAACAATGTCGCGCCGCTGGCCGAGATGCTGCGCCTGAACGGCTACAGCACCGCCATGTTCGGCAAGAACCATGAAACCGCCACCTGGGAAATCAGCCCGTCCGGGCCGACCGACCGCTGGCCGACCCGCTCGGGCTTCGACAAGTTCTACGGCTTCTTCGGCGGCGAAACCAACCAGTGGTCGCCGCTGGTCTATGACGGCATGGCGTCGGTGGAAACCCCGGATGACCCCGCTTACAACTTCATGACCGACATGACCACCAAGGCCGTCGAGTGGGTCGGTTTCCAGCAGGCGCTGACCCCGGACAAGCCGTTCTTCATGTACTTCGCCCCCGGCGCCACCCATGCGCCGCACCACGTGCCCAAGGAGTGGATCGCCAAGTACCGGGGCAGGTTCGACATGGGCTGGGACAAGCTGCGTGAGCAGACCCTGGCCCGGCAGATCGAGCTGGGCGTGGTGCCCGAAGGCACGAAACTGGCGCCCAAGCCGGCGTTCATCAAGGACTGGGAGAGTCTCTCGGCCGATGAGAAGAAGCTCTTCGCCCGGCAGATGGAGGTGTATGCCGCCTTCGGCGAATACACCGACCACGAGATCGGCCGCCTGATCGACGCCCTGCAGGAGATGGGCGAGCTGGACAACACCCTGATCTTCTACATCGCCGGCGACAACGGCACCAGCGCCGAAGGCGGGGATGTCGGCCGCTTCAACGAATACACCTACTTCAATGCCGTCCCGGAAACGGTCCAGCAGCAGCTGCAGTTCCTCGACCAGTGGGGCGGCCCCATGACCTACCCGCACATGGCCGCGGGCTGGGCGGTGGCCGGCGACACGCCGTTCGCCTGGACCAAACAGGTGGCCTCGGACTTCGGCGGCACGCGCAACGGCCTGGTGGTGCACTGGCCCGCGCGAATCAAAGCCAGGGGCGAGGTGCGCAGCCAGTTCGCCCATGTCATCGATATCGCTCCCACCGTGCTGGAAGCCAGCCAGTTGCCCGAGCCCAAGTCGGTCAACGGCACCGCCCAGCTACCGATCCAGGGCGAGAGCCTGCTGACTACCTTCAATGCGGCCAAGGCACCCAGTCCGCGTAGCACCCAGTACTTCGAGATGATCGGCAACCGCGCCATCTACCACGACGGCTGGTATGCCCGGGTCATCCACAAGGCGCCCTGGGAACTCGCGCCGCGGAGCAAGCTGCAGGACGATGTGTGGGAGCTGTACGACACCCGCAAGGACTTCAGCCTGACCGACAACCTGGCTGCGCAGCAGCCGGACAAGCTCAAGGAGCTGCAGGCCCTGTTCATGCTGCAGGCGCAGGCCAACCATGTGCTGCCGCTCGATGACCGCAGCCTCGAGCGTCTGATCCCGGCATTGGCCGGGCGCCCCGACCTGATGGCCGGGCGCACTTCGCTGACCCTGCGCAGCGGCATGCGGGACATCTCGGAAAACGTCTTCATCAACGTCAAGAACGCATCCAAGAGCATCAGTGCGGACATCGATGTGGGTAACGACGGCGGCAACGGCGTGATCCTCGCCCAAGGCGGCCGTTTCGGCGGCTGGAGCCTGTATATCAAGGACGGCAAGCCGAGCTACAGCTACAACTACCTCGGCCTGCAGCGCACCACCATTGTCTCTCCCCAGGCGCTTAAAGCCGGCAAGGCCAAGGTCCGTTTGGAGTTCGCCTACGACGGCGGCGGCATGGGCAAGGGCGGCACCGCCACGCTGTTTGTCAACGATAAACAGGTGGCCAGCGGGCGGATCGAGCGTACCCAGCCCATGGCCTTCTCGGTAGATGAAACCGCCGACGTCGGCCTGGATGGCGCCACTCCAGTGGTCGAGGACTACGGCTCGCGGCATGGCCGCTTCAACGGGCAGATCGCCAAGGTCACCATCTCCGTCAAGGCGGCAGCGCAGTAAGCGACATACAGAGAGAGGCTGAATACTGGCCTCTCTCTGTATGGCTTCTCGCCGCTCGGTCCCCCATCCCACGACGAGGCCCGTTCGCTTGCCTGGATTCAAGTGCCTGTTGAGCGGGCTTCTAGCCTTGCTTGTGTTGCCCCTTTCCAGCCTCGCAGGGGAAGGCCGCAGCCCCGCCCTGGCCATCACGGCGGACGGCTTTGCCGTCGCCGAGAGCTGTGCGCGTTGCCACCTGGCCGAACGGCAGGCCTGGCAGGACTCCGACCACGCCTGGGCCATGCGCGAGGCAAGCCCGGCCAACGTGCTCGGCAACTTCAAGGATGTGCAGTTCCGTGATGGCGAAGTACGAGCGCGCTTCTTCCGCCGCGGCGAGCGCTTCTTCGTCAACACCGAAGGCGAGGATGGCCATGCGGCCGACTTTGCCGTCGCCTACACCTTTGGCGTGCGCCCACTGCAGCAATACCTGGTGGAGTTTCCCGGCGGCCGCCTGCAGAGCCTGACCATCGCCTGGGACAGTCGTCCGCACGCCGAGGGAGGGCAACGCTGGTTCTCCCTGTATCCCGGCCAGCGCTTCATGCCGGGCGATGCCCTGCACTGGACCGGACGCTACCAGAACTGGAACGCCATGTGCGCCGATTGCCATTCGACCAACCTGCGCAAAAATTACGATGCTGGGCGCGACACCTTCGCCAGCACCTGGCACGAACAGACGGTCGGCTGCCAGAGCTGCCACGGCCCGGCCCAGGCCCACGTCGACTGGGCCGAGCAGCACCCGCGGGGTCCGAGCGAGGCCTATGCCTCGCTCGCGGACATCGGCCTCGCAGTGGATTTCAAGGCCCTCGGTAGCCGCGGCCAGGTCGAGCAGTGCGCGCGCTGCCACAGCCGTCGGCAGACCCTCGAGGTCGGTCCGCGCCACGGCCAGCCGCTGCTCGACAGCATGCTGCCGGCCACCCTGCGCACCGAGCTGTACCACGCCGACGGGCAGATCCAGGGCGAGGTCTACGTCTACGGCTCCTTCACCCAGAGCAAGATGTACGCCGCCGGGGTCGCCTGCAGCGATTGCCACGACCCGCACAGTGCACGGCTGAAGATCGACGGCAACGGACTCTGCCTGCAGTGCCACAATCCGACGCCGCCGAGCACCCGTTTCGCCAGCCTCAAGGCCAAGGACTACGCCAGCCCCGCGCATCACCATCACCCTGAGGGCTCCGCCGGGGCGCAATGCGTCGCCTGCCATATGCCGGCCAAGACCTACATGCAGGTCGACCCGCGCCGCGACCACAGCCTGCGCATTCCGCGCCCGGATCTGGCGGACAAGACCGCCAGCCCGGACGCCTGCACCGGCTGCCACCGGGAGCAGACGCCGGCCTGGGCGGCCAGGACGATCGCCGGCTGGTTCCCCGCTTCGTCGCGTCCGGCGCATTTCGGCGAGGTGCTGCAGGTTGCCCGCAGCGGCCAGGGTGACTCCCTGGCACTTTTGGCCGGGCTGATCGCCGATCTCACCCAGCCGGCCATCGCCCGTGCCACGGCCGCCAACCACCTGGCCGAACTGGGTGAGCCAGCCCTGCCCAGCCTGCGCCAGGCCCTGCAGGATCCCGAGGCGCTGGTGCGCGCCCACGCCATCCCGGCCTTCGCCGAGCTGACGCCGGTAGAGCGCGGGCGCCTGCTGTTGCCGCTGCTCGACGACCCGCAGCAAGCGGTGCGCGACGAGGCGCTGCGCGCCCTGGCCAGCATTCCACTGATCGCCCTGCCGGCCGAGCGTCGCGCCGGCTATCAAGCGGCCCAGCAAGACTACGAAAGGCGCCTGCGCGGCAACGCCGACTTGCCGGGCAACCGCCTCAACCTGGCGGTGCTGCTGGAACGCAGCGGCCGCCAGGTGGAGGCGCTGCAGGAGTATCGCCAAGCACTTGAGCTCGACCCGCATTTCGCGCCGGCGCGGGTCAACCTCGCCACCTTGGCCAATGAAACGCTTCGCCCAGACGAAGCCGAACAGGTGCTACGCGACGGGGTAGCCTTGACTGGCGGAGTGGCAAGCGACCGCAGCCAACTGGCCTTTCTGCTGGCGCTGCTGCTGGCCGAACGCGGCGCCCCCGACGAGGCCTTGCAGTGGCTGGACATGGCCGCCAAAGGGCAGCCGCAGAACGCGCGTATCGGCTACAACCAGGGGTTACTGCTGTGGCAGCTAGGCCGTACCGACGAAGCTCGGTTGGCCTTGGAACGAGGGCTGGCGCTGGCCGACGAGGATGCCGAGCTGCTTTACGCGCTGGCCTACCTGTACGGCTCGACCGGCGAGAGACAAAAGGCGCACCTCTACCTGCAACGGCTCGAACGCCTGCAGCCCGCCGACCCTCGTGTGCGCCAGCTCAAGCAGCAACTGTTTTCGCGTCCCTGATCCTGCCTGCCGCGCCGTGCCTTGAGGCCTGGGGCGGAATCGTCAAGCCACCGACTATGACCGACTAGGGGGCACTGTGCGGATGGGCGCCGGGTTGTCGCCCCTGGTTGAACCTTGTCCCGAATGTACTCGCTAGCGTCGAAGCGGGTCTCGCAGGCTCAGGGCGTCACCTGGTAGCCGCGCTGCTGCATGCAATTGGCATAGGCGGAAGAACTGGTCGCAGCGTTTTGCTCGGCAGTTTGACGATCCTGGCGGCGCTCCTGGCGCTGCCGGGATCCGCCCACTACTGCCCCGGCCACCGCCGCATCCCTGGCCCGGCTCTGCCGGTACTCTTGTTTGAGGTCATCGTCGAGGCGGTCATACA
>JAKFEA010000189.1:0-11757 GCA_036675905.1 Acidovorax sp.
TTCCAGGCCGACTACGTGGCAGTGAGCTTTCCCAAGACCGCCACCGACATGGAGATGGCGCGCCAGCTGTGCAACGTGGCGGCGGCCGAATACGGGCACAAGCCCGGCCTGATCGCCAAGATCGAGCGGGCCGAGGCGATCCCCAATCTGGAGGCCATCCTCAGGGCCAGCGACGGGATCATGGTCGCGCGCGGCGACTTGGCGGTGGAGGTCGGCAACGCCGCCGTGCCCGCGCTGCAGAAGCGGATGATCCGGGCCGCCCGCAAGTGCGACAAGGTGGTGATCACGGCCACCCAGATGATGGAGTCCATGATCACCAACCCGGTACCCACCCGTGCCGAGGTCAGCGACGTCGCCAACGCGGTGCTGGACGGCACCGATGCGGTGATGCTCAGCGCCGAGACCGCCACCGGCCGCTACCCGCTGGAGACCATCATCGAGATGGCCAACATCTGCGCCGAGGCCGAGATGGCCGAAGACGTCAAGCTCGATGCCGACTTCAGCGGCATGGAGTTCTCGCGCATCGACCAGTCCATCGCCATGGGCGCGCTGTTCACCGCCTACCACCTGGGCTGCAAGGCGATCGTCGCGCTGACCGACTCCGGCTCCACGCCGCTGTGGATGAGCCGGCACCCGATCCACATCCCGATCTACGCGCTCACGCCGCGGCTCGTGACGCAACGTCGCATGGCGCTGTACCGCAACGTGCGCCCGCTGCTGATGGACCAGAGCGCCGAGCGCGACACCGCGCTGGCCGACGCCGAGGCCCACCTGAAAAAGCGCGGCATCGTCGCCTCCGGCGACATCTACGCGATCACCTGCGGCGAGCCCATGGGCGCCCCGGGCGGCACCAACATGCTCAAGGTCCTGCGAGTGGCTTGAGCTGGCTGGCGGCCACTGAAGCCTGCTTCTCTTCCGGGGCGCACCTGAACTCGACCGTGCGATGACCACCGGCGCAAGACCCAGCCGGTAGAATTTCCCCAGCTGGCGCAGGGCGTTTTTCGCTCGCGCGGAGCCGCATTTCAATACTCGACAGGACTGCACCATGCCCCTCGTTTCCATGCGCGAACTGCTGGACCATGCCGCCGACAACGGCTACGGCATCCCGGCGTTCAACGTCAACAACCTCGAGCAGGTCCAGGCGGTGATGGAAGCCGCCCGGGAGACGGCGGCGCCGGTGATCCTGCAGGCCAGCGCCGGCGCCCGCAAGTACGCCGGCGAGCCCTTCGTCAAGCACCTGATCCAGGCGGCGCTGGAGGCGTATCCGGAGATCCCGCTGGTGATGCACCAGGACCACGGCCAGAGCCCCGACGTGTGCGCCGGCGCGATCAAGCTGGGGTTCTCCTCGGTGATGATGGACGGTTCGCTGGAAGCCGATGGCAAGACCATCGCCAGCTACGACTACAACGTAGCCGTCACCCGCAAGGTGGTCGACATGGCGCACAAGCTGGGCGTCACCGTCGAGGGCGAACTGGGCTGCCTGGGCTCGCTGGAAACCATGCGCGGCGACAAGGAGGACGGCCACGGCACCGAAGCCACCATGACGCGCGAGCAACTGCTGACCGACCCCGAGCAGGCCGCCGACTTCGTCAAGAAGACCCAGCTCGACGCGCTGGCCATCGCCATCGGCACCAGCCACGGCGCCTACAAGTTCTCGCGCAAGCCCACCGGTGACATCCTGGCCATCGACCGCATCAAGGAGATCCACCGCCGCATTCCCAATACCCACCTGGTGATGCACGGCTCCTCGTCGGTGCCGCAGGACCTGCTGGCGATCATCAACCAGTACGGCGGCAAGATGAAGGAGACCTACGGCGTGCCGGTCGAGGAGATCCAGGAGGCGATCAAGCACGGCGTGCGCAAGATCAACATCGACACCGACATCCGGCTGGCGATGACCGGCGCGGTGCGCAAGTTCCTGGCCGAGAACCCCGAGAAGTTCGACATGCGCGAGTGGATGAAGCCGGCGCGAGAGGCCGCCAAGCAGGTCTGCAAGCAGCGCTACCAGCAGTTCGGCTGCGAAGGCCAGGCGCCGAAGATCAAGGGCCATTCCCTGCAAGTCGTGGCGCAGAAGTACGAGCGCGGCGAGCTGGCGCAGACGGTCCACTGACACCGCCCAATCGCTTGCCATAATCGAACGGCCCGCGCTCCTGCGGGCCGTTTCGCTTTGCCGCACGAGCGCACCATGACCTCCGCCCTGCACACCTCCTCGCTCACCTCGCTGCCGCTGCTGGCGCGCGGCAAGGTGCGCGACAACTACGCGGTCGGCAACGACCGCATCCTGATGGTCGCGAGCGACCGCATCTCGGCCTTCGACGTGATCATGGGCGAGCCGATCCCGGGCAAGGGCGAACTGCTCACCCACATGGCCCTGTTCTGGTTCGGCAGGCTGGCCCATCTGTGCCCCAACCACCTGACCGGCGAACTGCCGGAGAGCGTGGTGACCTCGGCCGAGGTGACGCAGGTCGTGGGCCGCTCGATGCTGGTCAAGCGCCTCAAGCCGCTGCCGATCGAGGCGGTGGTGCGCGGCTACCTGGCCGGCAGCGGCTGGAAGGAATACCAGCAAACGCAGGCGGTGTGCGGCGTGCCTTTGCCGGCCGGGCTGACCAACTCGAGCCGGCTGCCGCAGCCGATCTACACGCCGGCGTCCAAGGCGGCCGCGGGCGAGCACGACGAGAACATTCCGTTCGAGCGCACGGTCGAGCTGGTCGGAGCCGAGGTCGCCGCCAAGGTGCGCGACATCAGCATCGCGCTGTACACGGAGGCGGCGAAGATCGCGCTGGGCCGGGGGCTGATCATTGCCGACACCAAGTTCGAGTTCGGCATCGACGAGCAGGGCCGCGTGGTGCTGATGGACGAGGTGCTCACGCCGGATTCCTCGCGCTACTGGCCGGTGGAAGGCTACGAGGATGCGCTGCGCGAGGGCCGCAACCCGCCCAGCTTCGACAAGCAGTACCTGCGCGACTGGCTGGAGCAGGTGCGCGTGCACGGCAAGCCCTGGGACAAGACGCCGCCGGCGCCGCGGCTGCCGCAGGATGTGATCGCCCGCACCGCCACCAAGTACCGCGAGGCGCTGGACCGGCTGACGGGCTGAAGGCGGACACCCAACGCGGACAACCGTACGCAGAAGACGCAGAAACTACGCAGAAGACGCAGAGGAATTCCTGTAAAGGATTCTTTCTGCGATTTCTGCGATTCTTTTGCGCCTTCTGCGTACGGTTGTCTGGATTTTCTAGGACAGCACCACGCTCGACAGGCGCCGGCGGTACGTCGCCACCGTGGGGTCGTCGGGCGGGATCTGGCCTTCGGCCACGGCAGGCTTGGGCGGCTCGATGACGTCGAGGATGGCGATGTAGGTCTTGCGCGCGGTGTCCTCGTTCCATGCCTTGTCGCGCATCAGGATCTCCAGCAGCTCGTCCATCGCCTCGGTCCAGCGCTGCTGCGCGGCCAGCAGGCGAGCCTTGCCGAAGCGCGCTTCGAAGTCGCGCCGGTCGGCCCCGATGCGCATATCCAGTCCGGCCAGGGCCTGCACCGCATCGCCCTGCTGGGACGCGAAGTCCATCGCATCGATCACGCGCTGCAGCGATTCCAGCCGCCGGATGCCGGCCGCCTTGCCGGCGACCGGCTCGAAGGCGGCCTTGGCATCGGCCAGCCGGCCGGCCAGCAGTAAGGCCTTGACGTACTCGAAACGGGCATCGTCGTCGGCCGGATTGGTGGCCACCGCATGCTGCAGTTGCTCCAGCTGGTCCTGGGCATCGAGCGGCGCCTCCGGCAGCGGCTCCTCCTGTTCCCCTTCGGTGCCCGCTGGCAGGTGCTTGTCCAGGAACTGGCGCAGCTGCCCTTCGGGCACGGCGCCCATGAAGCCGTCGACCGGCTGGCCGTTCATCAGCAGGATGCAGGTCGGGATGCTGCGCACGCCGAACGCCGCCGCGATCTGCTGCTCCTGGTCGGAATCGATCTTCACCAGCTTGAAGGCGCCGGCGTACTCGGCCTCCAGCTTCTCGAGGATCGGCCCGATCACCTTGCAGGGGCCGCACCAGGGCGCCCAGAAATCGACCAGCACGGGCTGGCTCATGGAAGCGGCGATGACTTCGGTTTCGAAGTTCTCGATCGTGACGTCGATCATGGAGTGCGGGTCCCTAAACTTAGAATTCGACCTTTAGGAGCGGTTCATGCCCCCTGTCCAGGTCGGCGTGGTGATGGGGTCCGGCAGCGATTGGGACACCCTGCAGCACGCAGTGCAGATTCTCCAGGAATTCGGCATCGCCCATGAGGCGAAGGTCGTCTCCGCGCACCGGATGCCCGACGAGATGTTCGCCTACGCCGAGCAGGCGGCCGGGCGCGGCCTGCAAGCCATCATCGCCGGCGCCGGCGGCGCCGCCCACCTGCCCGGCATGCTGGCGTCCAAGACCACCGTGCCGGTGCTGGGCGTGCCGGTGCCCAGCCGCCACCTGCAGGGCGTGGATTCGCTGCACAGCATCGTGCAGATGCCCAAAGGCATTCCCGTCGCAACCTTCGCCATAGGTGCGGCCGGGGCGGCCAATGCCGCCCTGTTCGCGGTCGCGATGCTGGCCAACGGGGACGAGCGGCTGCGCAGCCAGCTGGCCGCGTTCCGGGCCCGGCAGACGGAAGCCGCGCGCGCAACCGTGCTGCCGCCTTCGGCATGAGTGCGTCGCCTGCCGACCCGCTGCCGCCCGGCAGCACGCTGGGAGTGATGGGTGGCGGCCAGCTCGGCCGCATGTTCGTCCATGCCGCCCAGCAGCTGGGCTACGCCACCGCGGTCCTCGATCCCGACGCGGACAGCCCGGCCGGCCGCGTCAGCCACTTCCACGTGCACGCCGCCTACGACGACTCGGCGGGGCTCGACGAACTGGCCGCGCGGGCACAGGCCATCACCACCGAGTTCGAGAACGTGCCGGCGCAGGCGCTGAAGACGCTGGCGGCGCAACGGCCGGTCGCGCCGGCGCACGCGGCCGTGGCCATCGCCCAGGACCGGGCCCAGGAGAAGGCGCATTTCCAGCGCTGCGCAGTGGCCTGTGCGCCGCACGCGGTGATCGCCTCGGCCGAGGACCTGCAGGCCGTACCCGAGGGGCTGCTGCCCGGCGTGCTCAAGACCGCCCGGCTGGGCTACGACGGCAAGGGCCAGGTGCGGGTGGCGGACCGGGCCGCGCTGGTCGCTGCCTGGGACGAGTTGCGCCGGGTGCCCTGCGTGCTGGAACGCCTGCTGCCGCTGGCGGCCGAGTGCTCGGTGGTGGTGGCGCGCGGGGCCGACGGCGCCATGGTCCACCTGCCCGCGCAGAAGAACCTGCACCGCGCCGGGATCCTGGCCGTGACCGAAGTGGGCGCCGGCGTGCTGCCCGAGGCCACCGCCCGGCAGGCGATCGAGTCCACGCGCGCCATCGCCCAGGGGCTGGACTACGTCGGCGTGCTGTGCGTGGAGTTCTTCCTGCTCGACGACGGCTCGCTGGTGGTCAACGAGATGGCGCCGCGCCCGCACAACAGCGGCCACTGGAGCATCGACGGCGCCGACGTGTCGCAGTTCGAGCTGCAGGTGCGCACGCTGGCCGGCCTGCCGCTGGCGCCGCCGCGCCAGCACAGCCACGCGATCATGCTCAACCTGCTGGGCGAGCTCTGGTTCGGGCCGGATGGCGAGCCGCAGGAGCCGCCGTGGGCGCCGGTGCTGGCCTTGTCCGGCACCCACCTGCACCTGTACGGCAAGGCGGGCGCCCGCGCCGGCCGCAAGATGGGACACCTGACGGTCACGGCCGCCGACGCGGCCCAGGCCCGCAGCACCGCCCTGCGCGCCTGCGAGCTGCTGGGCATCGCGCCGTTCTGAATCCATGGTCATCGACCCGCGCGACCCCGCCGCCTTGCAGGAGGCCGTCCGCGCGTTGCAGGCCGGCGAGCTGGTGGCCTTCCCCACCGAGACCGTCTACGGCCTGGGCGCCGACGCCGGCAACGACGCCGCGGTGGCCAGGATCTTCGCCGCCAAGGGGCGGCCGAGCGACCATCCGCTGATCGTGCATGTGCCGGACGGCGCCGCCGTGGCCCGCTTCGCCGCCGAGGTGCCGGCCTTCGCGCAACGCCTGATCGACGCCTTCTGGCCCGGCCCGCTCACCCTGATCCTGCCGCGCCGCGAAGGCGTGGCGCCGGCCGCCGCCGGTGGCCACGCAACGATCGGCTTGCGCTGCCCTTCGCACCCGGTTGCGCAGGCACTGCTGCTCGCCTGCTCGCAAGCCGAGCCGCGGGTGGCGGGGCTGGCCGCGCCCAGCGCCAACCGCTTCGGCCGGGTCAGCCCCACCAGCGCCGCCCACGTGGCTTCGGAGTTCGGCGAGGGGCTGCGGGTGCTCGATGGCGGCCCCTGCGAGGTCGGCATCGAATCGGCCATCGTCGACTGCACGCGCGGCCGGCCGGTGCTGCTGCGCCCGGGAGTGCTCACCGCCCGGCAGATCGAGGCGGCCTGCGGCGAATCGCTGGCTCGGCCCGGCGAACTGGGGGAAGCGGCACCGCGCGCCTCCGGCACGCTGGCCTCGCACTACGCGCCACGCGCGCGCGTGCGCCTGATGGACGCGGCGGCCCTGCAGGCGGCGCTGGACGTGCTGGGCGAGCAGGCCGAGGGCATCGCGACCTGGTCGCGCACGATCCTGCAGACACGCTCGGGCCGCGTGCTGCGCCGGCGCATGCCCGACGACGCGCGTGAAGCGGCGCGCCAGCTGTTCGCGGTGCTGCGCGAATTCGATGCCGGCGGCGTGCAGCTGATCTGGATCGAGGCGCCGCCCGCCGGCGCCGACTGGGACGGCGTGCGCGACCGGCTGCAGCGCGCAGCGGCCTGACCCCTCGTTACACTACTGCGGCTTTTCGACGGAGATCCCCATGCCTTTCCAGCGGTTGCGCCGTGCGCTGATCACGGCCGCCTGTCTTTCGCCGCTCCTGCTGGCCGCCTGCGGTGGCGGCTCGGTCGAGTCCGAGTTCCACCCGAGCCGGGTGGTGGTCTTCGGCGACGCCTCCGCCGATGCCGGCCAACGCGGCACGCGCTACACAGTCAACAACGGCGGCGGCAACTGGACCGAGCAGCTCGCATCCCGCTACGGGCTGACGATTGCGCCCAGCCCTGCCGGCACCAGCTTCGCCATCGGCAGCGCGCGGGTGACCAACACGCCGGACGCCAGCGGCAACGCCGCCACGCCCACCATCACGGACCAGATCGGCACCTTCCTGGGCGCCGGAGCGCCGGCCGGTGGCGACCTGATCGTCGTGTCCGGCGGCAGCGCCGACATCATTGCGGAAATGGCGGCGCTCAATGCCGCCACCCAGACCCAGGCCCAGACGACCGCCAACGTCCAGCAGGCCGGCCGCGATCTCGGCGCACAGGTGCAGCGCCTGGTCAACGCCGGGGCCTCGCACATCCTGGTGGCCGGACCCTACAACCTCGGGCGCTCGCCATGGGCGGTCGCCAGCGGCAACGCGGCCTACCTGCAGGAGCTCAGCACGCAGTTCAACAACGAGCTGCTGATCTCCATCGTCGATCTCGGCGCCAAGGTGCTGTACGCCGACGCCGCGCTCTACTTCAACCTGGTCACCTCCAATCCCGCGGGCTACGGCTTCACCGACGTCGGCAGCGTGCTGTGCACCTCGGTGGACGCCGGCGCCGGCATCGGCATCGGCGCAGGACGGGTGAACTCGGCGCTGTGCAACGCCGGCACGCTGTCGGGCGGGCCCGTGGACACCACCCTGTTCGCCGATCCGGTCTACTTCACGCCGGCCGGGCACGCGTCGTTCGGGAACTACGCCTTCGATCGCGTGCGCGAGCGCTGGTGATCCGCTTCGCTCCAACAGGAAACAAGGGGCCCTGGCGGGCCCCTTGTCCTTGGTAGGCGCGCTTCGCGCGGGGGACCAGATAGTCAGGGCTGCTGGGCGGTCCAGGTCAGCAGGGCTTCGATCACCGGGCGCATGGCGGCGGCGTTGGGGTGGTTGGCGATGGCTACCACCACCCAGCGTCGGCCACCGGCGCCGTGCACGTAGCCGGCCACGCCGAACACGTCGCGCAGGCTGCCGCTCTTGAGGTGGGCGCGGGCCGGCGCCTGCAGCCGGCGCAGGGTGCCGTCGGTGCCCGACAGCGGCAGCGAGGCCAGCAGCTCGGGCATCAGCGGCGAGGCCCAGGCGTGCTGCAGCAGGCGCGCGAGCTGGGCTGCGCTGATGCGGGCGTCGCGCGACAGGCCGGCGCCGTTGTCGAACAGCGGCGGCTGCGGGCCGATGCGCTCGCGCCACCAGGTGTCCAGCACCTCGCGCGAGGCTTCGCGGCTGCCCCGGCCGGTGGCCTGCAGGCTGAGCGTGAGGAACAGCTGCTGCGCCATCACGTTGTTGCTGAACTTGTTGATGTCGCGCACCACTTCCGCCAGCGGCGGCGAGGCCTGCTCGAACAGCGGCGCCAGGCCGGGCGGCACGGCGCCGTCGCGCACCTGTCCACCCAGGCTGCCGCCGATCTCCTGCCACAGCCCGGCCACGGCGCGGGCGGCATGGCTGGCCGGGTCGGCGAAGGCCAGCGGCCAACGGCGCTCACCGCACGACGATGGGTAGGCGCCGGCAAAGAGCGGCTGCAGCGGCGCGCTGAAGTCGGCCTGCAAGGCGGCGCGCCAGTCGCCGCACTCGCCTAAGGCCGACGGCACCGAGCGCGGCCATTGCACGCCGGCCAGCGGCGGGTCGGCCACCAGCCGCGCGCTGCCGTCGCCCTGCGGCACGAACGTGAGGACCACCGTCTTGAAGTTGAGCAGCAGCGCGTCGGGCGCCGCGTTGTACGGACGCAGCGGATCGCCGTCGAACGCCGCGGCGTCGTGCGGCGGCAGCTCGAACGCCCCGTGGTCCAGCACGATGTCGCCCGCGATGCGGTCTATGCCCAGCGCGCGCACCCGGCGCAGCAGCAGCCACAGGCGTTCCAGCACCAAGGTGGGATCGCCCTGGCCGCGGATGTACAGGTTGCCCTGCAGGGTGCCGCCGGCCACCGGCGCGTCGGCATGGACCGGCGTGGTCCAGGTGAAGGCCGGGCCGAGCAGTTCCAGCGCGGCGAAGGTGGTGGCCAGCTTGGCGATCGAGGCCGGGTTGACCGGCACCTCGGCGCGGTGGCTCAGGCGAGGCGGCGACTTCGGGTCGACGTCGGCCACCAGCAGCGTGACGGCGTCGCGCGGAAGCCGGGCGCGGGCCAGTGCGGCGTCCACCGCCGGCGGCAGCGCCTGCGCGAAGGCCGCCGCGGCGCACAGCCAGGAGGCCAGGAACAGCACGAGGCGCATGGTCCGATTATCGGGGCCGATAATCCGGCGCTTGCCCGCCCGCCGTCCCCCGATCCGACCGTGAACCTGCTTGCCTTCGACACCAGCACCGAGGCGATGAGCGTGGCGCTGCGGTGCGGCGGCGCGACGCCGCTGGAGCATCGCGGCGAAGGCGGTGCCAAGGCCTCGGCCAGCCTGATCCCGACCGTGATGGAGCTGCTGGCGCAGGCCGGCATCGGCCTGGCCGGGCTCGACGCCATCGCGTTCGGCTGCGGCCCGGGATCCTTCACCGGGCTGCGCACCGCCTGCTCGGTGGCGCAAGGCCTGGCCTTGGGCGCCGGAGTTCCCGTGCTGCCGGTGGAGACGCTGATGGCGGTGGCCGAGGACGCGCGCGAGCGCTCGGGCGCGGCCGACGTGCTGGCGCTGCTGGACGCGCGCATGGACGAGGTCTATGCGGCGCGCTACCGGTTCGATGGCGTGCTCTGGCAGCGCGAAGGCGAGATCCGTCTCTGTGCGCCCGGCAATGTGGACGCATCGGCCCCGTGCCTGGCCGGCAATGCCTTCGGCCCTTACGGCGATCGCCTGCCGGCCGCCCCGGCCCGGATCGAGGCGCTGCCCACCGCGGCAGCCCTGCTGCGCCTGGCGCCGGCGCTGCTGGCCCAGGGCCTTGGGCGGCCCGCCGAGCAGGCCCTGCCCCTGTACGTGCGTGACAAGGTGGCGCAAACGACGATCGAGCGAGAGGCGGCCCGCGCCGCGGCCGCCGCACGGGCCAGAATGACGCCATGAGCGCCGTACCGGATGCCCGCGAGGCCGCCTTCGAGCCGATGACCGAGTCGCGGCTGCCCCAGGTGCTGCCGATCGAGCGCAGCGCCTACGAGCACCCGTGGACGCACGGCAACTTCGCCGATTCGCTGCGCTCGGGCTACGAGGCGCAGCTGCTGGTGGCCGGCGACGAGGTGCTGGGGTATTTCGTGGCCATGAAGGGTGTGGACGAGGTCCACCTGCTCAACATCACGGTCGCGCCGGCCTGGCAGGGCCAGGGCTGGGGCCGTCTGATGCTGGAGGCGCTCGCCACCTGGTCGCGCGGCCAGGGCGCTCAGTGGCTGTGGCTGGAGGTGCGGGTGGGCAACGTGCGCGCGCAGCAGCTGTACGAGCGCAACGGCTTCCGGCGGGTCGGCGAGCGGCGCCGCTACTACCCGGCGGCCGGCGGCGGGCGCGAGGATGCCATCGTGATGAGCCTGAAGCTGTGACGCTGGACCTCGATCCCCGCCGTCTCGCCATGCTGCGCGAGATGGGGCTGCGCCTGTTGCCGCCCGGACTGGCTGCCGTCGACGCGCCGGCCGTCCCCGCGCAAGAGGCGGCGAGCGCCGCCATTGCGCGCGAGCGGCCGGCACCATCGGGTCGCCCAGCCATGTCCGAAGCGGCGGTGCCACTGGCCGAAGCGCCGGTGGCCCGCATCGCCGGCGATCGGCCGGCCGGCGTCGAGACCCTCGACTGGGACGGGCTGGCCTCCGCCGTGGCCGAGTGCCGCGCCTGTGGCCTGTGCGAATCGCGTCGCAACACCGTGCTGGGCGTGGGACCCGCCCGCGCCGACTGGATGGTCGTCGGCGAGGCGCCCGGCGAGCAGGAGGACCTGCAGGGCGAGCCCTTCGTCGGTCCCGCCGGCCAGTTGCTGGACAACATGCTGCGTTCGCTCGGGCTGGATCGGCGGCGCAACGTCTACATCGCCAACGTGCTCAAGTGCCGCCCGCCCGGCAACCGCAATCCGCAGCCCGACGAGATCGCCCAGTGCGAGCCGTTCCTGCGGCGGCAGGTGGCGCTGGTGCAACCGCGCGTGATCCTGGCCATGGGCCGCTTCGCGGTGCAGGCCCTGCTGCAGTCGCAGGAGCCGATCGGCCGGCTGCGCGGGCGGGTGCATGCCTGGGAGGGCGTGCCGGTGGTGGTGACCTATCACCCGGCCTACCTGCTGCGCAACCTGCCGGACAAGGCCAAGGCCTGGGCCGACCTGTGCCTGGCGGCCGACCTGATGGACGGCGCGGGCGCCTGATTCGCTACAGCGGGGCAAGCGGCCGGTACGCCTGCGGCGACAGGGTGCGTGCCGGGTAATCGATGCCGCACCAGCGGGCGTAGTCGGCCATCGTGCGGATCGTGCCCAGCCCGTACACGCCGAGCGGCTGCCCCGCCACCAGCGCCGCCAGGCGGGCGCGCGAGCGCTGCTCCAGCTCCCACCAGCTCTGGCTGCGGCCGGCCTGGTGCGCCGCGTCCCAGTGCAGCGGTCGCGGCGGCGCACCCGAGCGGCCATCGTTGTACAGGTGCGTGAGCGGCAGCCGCGGCACGTGGAAGATGTCCCAGCCATGGGTGAACAGCCGCACCGCCAGCCCGTGTTCCTCGCCGTGGAAGTACATCGCCGGGTCATAGGGAAACTCCAGTGCGAAGCGGCCGGGCGCGAACAGGCAGTTGGCGCCCAGGTGGAAGCCGGGCAGCGGCCGGTCGA
>JAKFEA010000190.1:0-2949 GCA_036675905.1 Acidovorax sp.
GACCCTTGCCGCGGCGCTCGACCTGACCCTGCACGGCGATGAGCCGCTGCACGAGCTGGCCAGTTACCTGCGCGATCGGCAGATGCTGCTGATTCTGGACAACTGCGAACACCTGATCGAAGCGGTGGCCGAGCTGGCCGAGAGCCTGCTCAAGGCGGCCCCGCGGATCGACATCCTGGCCACCAGCCGCGAGGTCCTGCGCGCCGAGGGCGAGCATGTGCAACGCCTGGGTCCGCTCGCCTGCCCGCCGTCCACGCCAGACATGACGCGCCCCCAGGCGCTGGGCTTCCCGGCGCTACAGCTGCTGGTGGAGCGGGCGATCGCCAACCAGGGTCAGTTCGAACTGACTGACAGCGAACTGCCGCTGGCCGCCGATCTGTGCCGCCGCCTGGACGGCATTCCCCTGGCGATCGAGCTGGCCGCCGCACAGCTTGGCGCCCTGGGCCTGGCCGGCGTGCTGTCGCAGCTGGCCGACAGTTTTCGCCTGCTTTACCGCGGGCGGCGGACCGCCCCTGCCCGCCAGCAGACCCTGCGCGCCACCCTGGACTGGAGTCATCAACTGCTGCCGGCGCACGAACAGGCCAGCCTGCGCCGGCTCAGCGTGTTCCCCGCCAGCTTCACCCTGGACGCCGCGGCCGCGGTGATCGGGCCCAATGAAGCGGCGCCCCTGGCATGCCTCACGATGAGCCAGCTGGTGGCCAAATCACTGGTGAGCGCAGAGGCCGCCGACGAGCGGGTGCATTACCGCCTGCTGGATACGACCCGCACCTACGCCCTCGAGAAATTGCGCGAAGCGGCAGAGGAACCGACGGTGCGCCGGCGTCACGCGCAGTACTGCCTGGCGCTGATGGAGCAGGCCCTACAGGAGTGGGAAGTCACCCCGACCCGGCACTGGATCGGGCGCTTCGCACCGCGGGTGGACGATCTGCGCGCCGCGCTCGACTGGGGCTTCTCGGCGCCAGGCGAGGAAGCGCTCGCCATTCTACTCACCGCCAGCTCGACGCCGCTCTGGCAGGAGCTGTCGCTGCTCGATGAGCATGGCCGCCATGTGGCCAGGGCCCTCGCCGCGCTAGAGGCCGGCGAACAGCCCTGCCTCATGCTGCAGGTGACGCTCACGCTGGTGCTGGGCAGCGCCTGGTACCACACCCGCGGCGGCACCCCGGAGACGATCGAGGCCTTCGTCCGCGCCGGGCGACTGGCCGAGCGCTGCCACGACCTGGCTGGCCAGCTCAAGGCCGCGTCGGGACTGATGGCGGTCAACCTGAGCCGCGCCGACTATGCGGCGGCGCTGGAGCAGACCCGCCACTTCGACCGGCTGTGCCTGCGCGACGCCCCCGAGCTGTCGCTCAGCCTGCAGCGCCTGGGCGGGCTGGCCCAGCACTTCGCCGGCAATCAAGCGCTGGCCAGGCAGCATGCCGAATACGCCCTGGCGCATATCGCCCAGCAGCCGCCCGCCGGCCATTTCACCAACGGCTTCGGCGTGCAGTACGACCAGCAGGTCGCCGCCCTGAGCCTGTTGGCGCGCATCCTCTGGCTGCAGGGCTACCCGGAGCAGGCCTGGCACCGTGCATTGCAGGCGCTGGAGGTGGCCCGGCGCATCGAGCACGGGACCTCGCTGTGCTACACCCTGGCGCTATCGACCTGGGTGATCGCCCGCTACAACGGCCAGCATGAGGCCAGCGACGAACTGCTCGAGTTGCTGCTGGCGCAGACTAGCCAACTGTCGCTGAACATGTTCCACGGCTGGGCCCAGCACTACGCACGCGAAACCCGGGCGCCGGGGGCGAGCACCCTGGACGCGCCCGCGCTGCCCGGCGACGGGATGATCACCGACATCATGGCCACCCTGAACCCGAGCTATGTCGATGACGCGCTGCTCGCGCGTGCGCAATCGGGCCAGGCCGGCTGGGTCACTGCCGAAGTGCTCCGCGCCAGGGCGACCGACCTGCTCGCGCGCGCGAACCCCGACCTGCAGGGCGCGGAGTCGCTGCTGCGCGAGGCGCTGGCCATCGCCAACCAGCAGGGCGCCCTGGCCTGGGAGCTGCGCGCGGCCTGCAGCCTCGCCCGGCTGTGGCGGCGGCAAGGCCGCAGGCACGAAGCCCAGGCGCTGCTCGAGCGGGTGTATGGGCGCTTCACCGAGGGTTTCGCCACCCCGGATCTGCTCATGGCCCGGCGACTGCTCGACCAGTGTTCGGCCGCCTGAACGCGCGCTCAGGGCAGCTTGTGGCCCTGGATCACCCGCATGTTCCTGTACTGGGCGTAACGCTGCTGGATCTGCCGATACTCGTCGCTAGCCCCGAGCCTCTCCAGCGCGTAGGCCCGCGAGGTATTGAGCAGGCGGTAATGCACCACGGTGTCGATCAGTTCCACCGACAGCCAGGATTTGGCCACCAGTTGGGTAATGGCCTCGAACACCTGCGCCTCGTCGACTCGCTTGCAGGCGATGAAGTTGACCGCCTTGTCCAGCGACAGCGCCACCTTGAACACCGCCATTCGCTGCAGCACGGTTTGTTCCAGCGGACTCAGCAGCGCATAACTCCAGTCCAGCAGCGCCCGCAGCGACTGGTGACGGGGCGCCGCCGTCCTGCGCCCGTGAATCAGCAGTTGCAGGCAGTGCTCAAGCTGGCCCAGCAGGCCTTTCAGGCCCAGCACTTCGACCTGTGCGGCGGCCAGTTCGAGCGCCAGCGGCATGCCATCCAGCTGGCGACAGATCTCCGTGACCACGGCGATATCCTGCTCGCGCAGGACAAAACCGGGTCGGTACGCCGCCACCCGGGTGACGAACAGGCGCACGGCCGAACAGGTCAGCGCCGCCTCGATCGTGGACAGCGGCGTGGGGATGCTCAACGCCGCCAGCCGCTGCACGCACTCGCCCTCCGTCAGCAGCGGCTCGCGGCTGGTCGCCAGAATGGCCAGGCGCGGGGCGCGCATGAGCAGGCCCTCGGCCAG
>JAKFEA010000191.1:0-2556 GCA_036675905.1 Acidovorax sp.
TGGAAGACCCCGGGCGGCCCGGACATGCATTTCTTCGCGGCGCTGTCGCTGGTCGGCCTGGGCATGGCGGCGATGACCACGGTGGTCGGCGCGCAAGGGCGCATGCGCGGCCTGGGCGTGCTCGCCTTCCCGCTCGCGGCCCTGCTGTTGTGCCTCTATCACTTCTACGGGCATGAGCCCTCGCCCAGCCTGGACTGGCGCCTGCAGCTGCACGCCTGGATGGCACTGCTGGCCTACGCGACCCTGGCCATCGCGGCGCTGCTGGCGTTGATGCTGTGGGCACAGGAACGCGCCCTGCGCCGTCGCGAATTCCATGTCTGGCTGCGCGCACTGCCGCCATTGACCGAGCTGGAAGATCTGTTGTTCCGCACGATCGTAGTGGGCTTCATCCTGCTGACCGCGACGTTGCTGACCGGGGTGTTGTTCGTGGAAAACCTGTTCGCCCAGCACCTGGTCCACAAGACGGCGCTCAGCGTGCTGTCGTGGCTGGCCTTCGGCGCATTGCTGGTGGGCCGCTGGCGTTACGGCTGGCGCGGCGCCAAGGCGGTGCGCTGGACGCTGGTGGCGATGGCGTTGCTGTTGCTGGCGTTCTTCGGGAGCAAGTTCGTCTTGGAGCTGGTGTTGCAGCGGAGTTGAATGTGACTTGTCGAGCGGCCGCCCGGGTTGCGTAGGAGCGACGCAAGTCGCGAAACATTCCCGCGTTATTCAGTCGCGACTCACGTCGCTCCTACGCCAGACAACTACTCCGCCGCAGCTTCCAACGCCTGCGCCAGGCTCTCCACCGCGACCACCTCCAGGCCCTTGAAGCTGCCCGACTTCGGCGCATTCCCCTTTGGCACGATCGCGCGCTTGAACCCATGCGTGGCGGCCTCGCGCAGACGTTCCTCGCCATTGGGAATCGGCCGGATCTCGCCGGACAAACCGACCTCGCCGAAGGCGATCGTCTTTTCCGCCAGCGGCTTGTCGCGCAACGATGACAACACCGCCAGCAGCACCGGCAGGTCGGCAGCGGTTTCCTGCACGCGGATGCCGCCGACCACGTTGACGAACACGTCCTGGTCGCCGGTAACGATGCCGCCATGCCGATGCAGTACCGCCAGCAGCATCGCCAGTCGATTCTGCTCCAGTCCCACCGCAACGCGGCGCGGGTTGGAGAGCGGCGATGAATCCACCAGTGCCTGCACCTCCACCAGCAACGGGCGCGTGCCTTCGCGCGTCACCATCACGCAGCTGCCGGGTTGCGGGGTGCTGCCGCCGGACAGGAAGATCGCGGACGGATTGGGCACTTCCTTCAGGCCCTTTTCGCCCATCGCGAACACGCCCAGCTCATTGACCGCGCCGAAGCGGTTCTTGAACGCGCGCAGCACGCGGAAACGGCTGCCGCTCTCGCCTTCGAAATACAGCACTGCATCGACCATGTGCTCGAGTACGCGCGGGCCGGCGATGCCACCTTCCTTGGTCACGTGGCCGACCAGGAACACGGCGGTCCCGGTTTCCTTCGCATAGCGCACCAGACGCGCCGCGCTCTCGCGCACCTGGCTGACGGAACCCGGCGCGGCGGTCAACGATTCGGTCCACAGCGTCTGCACCGAGTCGGCGACGATGATCCTGGGCTGCGCCTTCATCGCGTGGTCCAGGATCTTCTCGATCCCTGTTTCGGCCAGCGCTTGAAGACCGTCCAGCGGCAGTCCCAGACGCACCGCACGCCCGGCGACCTGCGCCAGTGATTCCTCGCCGGTGACGTACAGCGACGGCAGGGTCTGCGACATCTGCGCCATCGCCTGCAGCAACAACGTGGACTTGCCGATGCCCGGATCGCCGCCGACCAGCACCACCGCGCCTTCCACGAGTCCACCGCCGAGCACGCGGTCCAGCTCGCCGATGCCGGTCGACACGCGCGCGTCTTCGCTATGCCGCACATCCTTCAGTGCGGTGACCTGCGGCGCATCGATCTTGCCGGCCCAGCCGCTGCGACGCGCGGCCGTCGGCGTGGCCGCGGACTCGAGCACGATCTCGGACAACGTATTCCACGCCCCGCATTCGCCACACTGGCCTTGCCACTTGTTGTGTTCTGCGCCGCATTCGGCGCAGACGAAGGCCGTGCGGGATTTCGGGGAAGCCTTGGCCACGGAGGAACCCGGTTCGAATGAGCGCCTACTCTAGCGGCGCGAGGTCTCTCAAGGCGAGACGGAGGGCAGCGCTTGCTCGTCCGTTTCAGCGATCACCAGCGCATTGCGGCTTTTCCACGCCGCCAACAGCAGCAGCATCAGGCCGATCGCGGCCAACACGACGAATCCCGCCTGTACGGGCGCGGCGAGCACGCTGCCGTCCAGCCAGCGTCCGGCGAGCACCGGGAACAAGGCCAGGAATGCCAGCCGCCCCGCTTCGGGCCACAGCGGCCAGCGCCGGCCTTCCAGCAACCCACCGATCAAGACCAGCGTCGCCATCAGGAACGCCGCCTGCGCCAGCGCCGCCGCCAGCGTCACCGTGGGCGCGGTCTGCAGGAAGTGCACGCCGAGGCCCAGCGCCAGCGCGAACTGCAGCAGGCAGTAGCCC
>JAKFEA010000192.1:0-1895 GCA_036675905.1 Acidovorax sp.
CGTCGCCCAGCAGTTGCGTGGCCAGCCGGTCCGCATCGAACTTGCCGACGCTCGCTGCGCCGCCGGCCGCCTGCTCGATGACGCTTTCGCACTGGCCGCCCTGGAATTGCCAGTTGGGGTCGGTCACGAAGGCGGCCGTCGGCATGCCGTGCGTGTTGAGCGCCACGTGCGTGCGGCCTTCGCGCATGACGGCCAGCGTGTCCTTCTTCGCGGCGACGATGGGGTCGCAGGCGATCACCAGGTCGGCTTCCGCCGTGCCCACCTTGGTGCAAAAGATGGCCTCGGGCCGGTTGGCGATCTGGATGTGGCTCCAGGTCGCGCCGCCCTTTTGCGCCAGGCCGCCGGCATCCTGCGTGACGATGCCCTTGCCTTCGAGGTGGGCCGCCATGCCGAGCAACTGGCCGATGGTGATGACCCCGGTGCCGCCGACGCCGGCGATGAGGATGCCCCAGGCCCGGTCCTCGCCGCTGTCGCCGAGCGCTTGCGGCAACAGCGGTTCGGGCAGCTCGGGGCCCTGGAACGGATCGCGCGCGGCTTCCTTCTTCGGCTTTCTGAGCGTGCCGCCGGTCACGGTCACGAAGCTCGGGCAGAAGCCCTTCAGGCAGGAGTAGTCCTTGTTGCAACTGCTCTGGTTGATGCGCCGCTTGCGGCCGAAGGCCGTTTCCACCGGCTCGACCGACAGGCAGTTCGATTGCACCGAGCAGTCGCCGCAGCCTTCGCAGACCAGCTCGTTGATGACCACGGTTTCGGCCGGCGTTTCCAGGGTGCCCCGCTTGCGCCGGCGGCGCTTCTCGGTGGCGCAGGTCTGGTCGTAGATGAGGATGGTGCAGCCGGGAATCTCGCGGAGCTGGCGCTGGATGTCGTCGAGCTCGTCGCGGTGGTGGACGGTGACGCCGGGGGCGAGGTCGAGGCGCGCGGTCGTCTTGCCCCCTCGCCCCTCCGGGGAGAGGGCTGGGGTGAGGGGCTTTCCGACCTTGCCCCTGGCCCGCTCCTTCCCAAAGAACGAAGCCGAATACTTCTCCGGCTCATCGGTCACAACAACAATCTTCCTCGCCCCCTCGGCCTCCAGCTCCCGCGTCATCTGCGCCACGCCCAGGCTGCCATCGACCGGCTGCCCACCCGTCATCGCGACCGCATCGTTGAACAGGATCTTGTAGGTGATGTTCACCCCCGCCGCGATGGCCTGGCGCACCGCCAGCAGCCCCGAGTGGTAGTAGGTGCCGTCGCCCAGGTTCGCGAACACGTGCTTGTCGGTCGTGAACGGCGCCTGCCCCACCCAGCTCACGCCCTCGCCGCCCATCTGCGAGAAGGTCACCGTGCTGCGGTCCATCCACACCGCCATGTAGTGGCAGCCGATGCCCGCCACCGCGCGCGAGCCCTCGGGCACCTTGGTGCTGGTGTTGTGCGGGCAGCCGCTGCAGAACCACGGTGCGCGCTCGCCGGTGGAAACCTTCATGGCCGCGAGCGACTTCTCCTTCGCGTCGATCAGCGCCAGCCGCGACTCGATGTGCGCGCGAGTGTCGCCGTCCAGCCCGCCCTGTTCCGCCAGCTTGAGCAGCCGCTTGCCGATGGCCCGCGCAATGATGGCCGGTGTGAGGTCGGCCTGCGCGCGCAGCAGCCAGTTGCCGCTCGGGTTGGGCTGGCTCCATTCGCCGCCGTGGCCGCCGAAGGGACCGTCGCGTTCGATATCGACCTCGCGCTCGTCGAACTTGCCCAGCACGTTCGGCCGCACATCCGGCCGCCAGTTGTAGAGCTCTTCCTTGAGCTGGTACTCGATGACCTGGCGCTTCTCCTCGATCACCAGGATTTCCTGCAGCCCCGTGGCGAACTCGCGCGTGATGCTCGCCTCCAGCGGCCACACCACGCCCACCTTGTGCAGGCGGATGCCCACGCGC
>JAKFEA010000193.1:0-10004 GCA_036675905.1 Acidovorax sp.
CCCCCAGAGGGGGAGGGAGAAAGGAAGTCTTGCTCCTCCCCCAGCGAGGGAGGGAGAAAGGAAGTCTTGCTCCTCCCCCCTCTGGGGGGAGGCGGGGAGGGGGGCGCTCGGGCGCCCCTGGTCAACCCGCGGCCTGATCCACCAGCTCACCCCCCAGCGACGCCAGCAATTCCGGCAGCAGCGCCGACAACTCCCCGGTCGCGATGGCGGCATCCGCGTCGAAGCCGTCTTCGCCCTTGGGCGCGTCCTCGACGCCGCGGATGTCGATCTTGCGGATCGCCAGCTGCTCGGTGAGCACGAAGGACACCTTGTCGTTCCAGGTGAGCGCCAGCTGCGTCGGCAGCTTGCCTTCCTCGATGTGCTGGCCGATTTCGTCCAGCTCCAGGTTGTGGCGTGCATAGCGCACCACGGATTTCTCCTCGCCGGCCTTCTTCAGCTCCAGGTCGCGGTCGATCGAGAAGCCCTCCGGGGCCTGCTTGCTCGTGAGCCATTCGGCCATGGCGGTGGCGGGCGCCAGCGAGGTCGAAACCGGCGACAGCGAGAGCACGTGGCCGAGTTCCGCCATGACGTCCACGAGGTGCTTGATCACGGGCTCGGCCGCCTTCATGCTGCTCGCGCCTATCACCAGCGATCGCTCCTGCAGGTCCAGCCACAGCACGTGCGCGGCATGCTTGCTGAAGGCCCGCGGCAGGAAGGTCTGGACGATCTCGTCCTTGATTTCCGACTTCTCCTTGCGCCCGGGCTTGCGTCCGCGCTCGGCCTCGATCGCCTTGCAGCGTGTGTCCAGCTCCGTGCGCACGGCGCCACCGGGCACGCTCTTGCGTTCCACCGCGAGCTTGAGGATCCACTGGCCCGCGACGCTCTCCACCATCGCGCCATGCTCCTTGCCGCGCGGCGGCACCCAGCCGGCCGATTGCTCCTGCGTGGGGCCGCAGGGCTGGAAGGCCAGCCGCTGGAGTTCCGCGTCCAGCCGCTCGAACGCGGGAGGTGTCCAGTCGGGGCCGATGCGATAGACGACGATGTTCTTGAAAAGCGGCATGCGATCAACGGAAGAGTAGGGCCCGCATTCTCGCTGCTGCAAGCGCCTTCTCCAGGCGCGGTGCATGTGGTTGCAAATCGGCCTGCATGCGGACAAGCGGAAAGCTGAAAAGCGGACAACCGGACGCAGAAAACGCAGAGGGGTCGCAGAAGACGCAGAAGAATTCCTTGAAATTTTTCCCCCTTCTGCGTCCTCTGCGGGCTTTTTTGCGTCTTCTGCGTCCGGAGGTCCGCTTTCGGAATTCCGGCGGCTCTAGCCACCTCGGCGAAGCGCAACCAGCGCCAGGTACTCCGACCGGGTCTGCGGCAGCACCGAGCCCACCACCTGCTCGTACGAAGTGCGGTGGCGCGAGAGCATGCGGGCCGAGGCGATCCACTTCGACCGGCAGAACCAGTGGCAGGTGTGCTGCAGCAGGAGCAGCTCGGCCGAGATCGCGTAGGCGCGATCCCGTGCCGATGCGGCGGTGTTGCCCTCGACCGCGCGAGTGATGCCGCGCGCATGCACGCGCAGCGCTTCACGCATGTCGAAGGAAGCTGCAACGCGGGACGCGAACGGCACCCAGATCGGCAGCTTGCTCACGCGACTGGCCGCAGCATGGACCGCCGCGAAGTCGCTCGCCAGCTGGGTCGCCTGCCGGCACAGCGCCTGCTCGTTGCTGCGCAGCAGGTCCAGGACCTGCTCGCGCCGCCCGGAGTCGGCTTCGCCGAGGGCTCGCAGGTAGCCCTGCGTCACCGTCTCGATGTGCTTTTCGATGCTGTAGCGAGAGAGGAACCGGGCCAGCAGGGCGATGCGCTGCTGCTGGACCCGGGCCTTGATCATCCAGCCGGCCGCGAGCGCCAGCAGGAGGTTGAGAAGAAGATCCACCCTGCGATGCTACCGGGGCGAAACCGCCGCCTTATCGATCCTGGGATGCCGGCCGCAGTTGGCGCCGCCGCGCGGAAAGCCAGCCGGCCCCCAGCACGCCCGCAATGCCCAAGGCGTAGACCGACCAGCGCAGCGCCGTGTGGAGCCCGGTCTGCGGATCGAACACCGGGTCCAGCAGCGGCTCGCCGACGATCATCTTGGCCGCGGTGAAGGCCAGCACGGCCGCGCCGGCCTGGATGATGATGGGGAAGCGGTCGACCAGCTTGAGCACGACGGAGCTGCCGAACACCACGATCGGAATGCTGACCAGCAGGCCGATGACCACCAGGTCGAACGAGCCGTGCGCCGCGCCGGCCACGCCCAGCACGTTGTCCACGCCCATCAGCGCGTCGGCCACGATGATGGTCTTCATCGCGCCCCAGAAGGTCGTGGCGGAGGGGCCGTGATCGCCTTCGTCGTCGCTTTGCGCCAGCAGCTGGTAGGCGATCCACAGCAGTCCCAGGCCGCCGACCAGCATCAGGCCAGGGATCTTGAGCAGCCAGACCACGCCGATGGTCATCACCGATCGCACCACGATGGCGCCGACGGTCCCCCACACGATCGCCCGGCTGCGCAGTTGCGGGGGGAGGTTGCGCGCGGCCAGCGCGATGACGATGGCGTTGTCGCCGGCCAGCACCAGGTCGATCAGGATGATCGCCAGCAGGGCCGAGAACCAGGCGGTCGAGAACAGTTCCATGTGAGTTCCAGGTCGTATCGTGGGGATGGACCCGGCACCGGGAGTCGAGAACGCAGGCCGACGCGCAGCAGCACTCGATCGGGCCCGGTGCGCGGGCCGCGGTCGAAGGTCTTGCTCGGCTTGCTGGTGGAAGTCGGGCCCGGCGAACCGGGGGCCTCGCGGCCCCGTATTGACGACTCGCCGATCGGGGGCCGCCGTGGGCGGCCCGCCGGGGAGCTACTCCCCTTCGTCGGAGCGGATTAAATCACACGGGGCCGCCGGCGCTCCCATCCAGGGCCACCTGCCGCCGCCAAGGCAGCCGCGCGTCCGCCACGTAGTCCGCCACCACCCAAGTGCGGGTCGGGTGGTCGGCCACGTCGGCGAGGAATTCGCGGATCACGCGCGCCGAGGGGCCGTCCAGGGCGGCGAACGGCTGGTCCAGGCAGGTGACGGTGGCGCCACTCGCCAGCAACCCGACCAGGGCCACCTTGCGCCGGCTGCCGGTCGAGAGCATGAACAGCCTCTTGTCCAGGTGGGGATTCAGGCCGAGCGCTGCGATCAGGTCCTCCTGCAAGGGCGAATTCCAGCGCGGGCACTGCGGTCGCAGCGCGTCCCAGACGTGCTGCGGCGTGTTCTCGTCCTGCTGCGGCAGGGACAGGTCCAACCAGAGCGCGTCGGGGCACGGTGGCTGTCCGTGCAGCGCCGGAAGGTCACCGCTCAAGCGACGCAGGAGTCCGGTCTTCCCGGTCTCTTCATCGCCCGTGATGGCGACCAGGCCGGGTGGTAGTGGAATGAGATCGGCCACGGATGTCATTCGCCAAGTGTGACGCCTCTCTGTCCGCGCACCCGGCCTTCCGGGGAACTTATGGCTGGGCCCGCAAGTCGCCCCTGTCCTGAAAGGAGACCTTCGCCCCATGACATTGCATCGTTACACGACCCGATCGCTCCGCACCCTCATGCTGCTTGCGGCGCTGGCCGTCGCTTCGGTGGCAACCGCCACCGCGCGCGAGCTGGTGGCCGTAGACGCCGAGAACGTCAACATGCGCTCGGGTCCGTCCACGCGGGCCGATGTGCTGTGGCAACTCGGTTCGGGCTACCCGCTCAAGGTGCTGCAGCGCAAGGGCCGGTGGCTGCGCGTGGTGGATTTCGAGAACGACAAGGGCTGGGTGGCGAGCAAGCTGACCACCCCCACGCCGCACTACATCGTGAAATCCAAGCGCGCCAACCTGCGCTCGGGCCCCGGCACGAAGTACCGCATCCTGGGCAAGGCGAGCTACGGCGACGTGTTCCAGGTGCTGGACAAGCGCAAGTCCTGGGTGAAGGTCCAGGGCGACGACGACAGGAAGGGCTGGATCGCACGCGGCCTGCTGTGGGGGTGGTGAAATCCAGGGGGCGCTCGGCCCCGGCGCCGCCTACTTCAGCAACTTCCCGCTCGCCCCGATCACCGTCACTTCGACGAACTGCGACCCAACGCGCGCCTCGGGTCCGTAGCTCACCGTGAGGCCGCCCAGGTCGAAGTTGTGGATGCTCTCCAGCGCCTTGATCACCTTGGCGCGGGTGGGCTTGGGGCCGGCGCGGCGCAGGCCCTCGACCAGCACCTTGGCGCCCAGGAACTGCTCGAACGAGGTGTAGTTGATGTGCTCGCCGGGCGCGTACTTCTTGAGCAGTTGCTGGTACTCGCGGATCGCCGCCAGCTTGGGCGTGTAGGGATAGGGCACGACCTGGCTGATGCCCAGGCCGTGCGCGTACTTCACGCCGGCGAGCTTGACGATCTCGGACGGGTCCACCACCGAGATGTTGAACAGCTGGGCGCCACCGCCGGCCTCGCGATACTGCTTGACGAAGGCCGCCGTCGGCTTGTTGATCGAAACCATGATGATCGCCTGCGGGTCGGCGGCCTTGATGGTCTTGACGGCCTCGCTCACCTTGTCGGTGTTGCGCTCGTAGCCGGCCTTGGCCGCCAGCTGCAGGTTGCGCTTCGCCACGGCGGCTTCCACGCCCGCCAGCCCCGACTTGCCGAAGCCGTCGTCCTGGTACATCACGGCGATGCGCTTCATGCCCAGCGTGGTGAGCTGCGCCACCATGTGCTCGGCTTCGTCGGCGTAGCCGGCGCGCACGTGGAAGATCCAGGGGTTGAATGGGGAGCGCAGCGGTTCGCCGCCGGTGTAGGGCGCCACCAGCGCGGCGCCGCCCTGCTCCAGCACCTTGTCGGCCAGCAGCTGCGAGATGTTGGAGGTGCCGGCAAAGCCGTACAGCGCCACCACCTCGGGCTTGTCCAGCATCTCCTTGGTCAGCCGAACGGTCTCCGGCACCTTGTAGCCGTCGTCGGCGACCAGCACCTTGATGGGCTGGCCATGCACGCCGCCGTTGGCGTTGACGTGCTTGAACCAGATGTCGCCGCCGATCACCATCTGCTTGCCGGTGCTGCCCAGCACGCCCGAGAGCGGCGCGACCTGGCCGATGACGATCTCGGCATGGACGGCAAATGCCGCGAGTGCCGTGATCGCCACGGCAAGCAGGCGGACAGGGCGGAACGTGTGGGTCATGGCATCTCCCCCGGTGGCTCGGTGCAGGCACAGCAGTCTGGGGGGCTGCTGCCCGGCTGTCATGGGTGGATGCTTTTAGGTAGTTCTACGTGCGAGCGCGGAACCACAGGACCGCGACACGTTCACCGTCCTGCGCTGGCCAGGTCCCGGTAGAAAGTCGGCAGCGCGAACAGGGCTCCATGCACCTGCGGGTTGTAGTACTGCAGGTCGCCGACGCCACGCTGGTGCAGGCGCGCAGCGACTTCCGGTGCCGACGTGGCCGGCGGTTCCAGGTCATCCGACGCCACGGCAAGGCCCCAGTACGCGCCGTACAGCGGGATATGCACGCCATAGGGCGAGACCATGCGGAAGGTCTTCTTCAGCGAGGCGAGCAGGCCTCGCACCTGCTCTCGCTCGTAGAAGGGCGCGCCCAGGTGCAGCACCACCGCGCCGCCCGGGGCCAGCACGCGCTTGACGCTCTCCATGAAATCCTGCGTGTACATCGGCCCGGCCGGCGTCTCGGGGTCGGTCAGGTCCAGCAGCACCAGGTCGAACAGTTCGTCGGTGTTGCGCACGAAGGCGTCGCCGTCCTCGCACAGCACCTGCACGCGCTCGTCGTCGAGCGAGCCGCGGTGGATGGCGGCGAGTTCGCGCCGGGCGATCTCGATCACCGACGGGTCCAGGTCCACCAGCGTGATGCGCTGCACCGAGGGATGCTTGAGCACTTCCTCGGCCGCGCCGCCATCGCCGCCGCCCAGGATCAGCACGCGCTCGGGCGACGGATGCGCGATGGCAGCCGGATGCACCAGGGCCTCGTGGTAGAAGAACTCGTCGGCCTCCGAGGTCATGAAGCGGCCGTCCAGACGCAGCGTGCGGCCCAGCTGGCGCGACTCCAGCAGTTCCAGCCGCTGGTACGGCGTGCGGGTGGACAGCAGCCGGCGGTCGAAGCGGAAGCCGTACACGCTCTGGTCGTTGATCGGCTCCAGCACCAGCTCGGTCTCGCTGGTGCCGGTGACCTCGCCGCCGCGCTGCAGTTGCTGGCGCTGCGAGCGCCCCGGCTTGAAAGCCTGCTGCAGCCCGCCGATCAGGTCACGCGCCTTGCCCGAGTTGTCGTCGGTGAAGTTGCAGACGTACACGTCCAGCGTGACCGCCGAGCGCTCGGGCCAGGTGTGCACGGCCAGGTGCGACTCGGCCAGCAGCAGCGTGCCGGTCACGCCGCCGGGCTGGCCTTCGTACTCCGGGAAAACGTGCCAGCGCTGGGCGACTTCCGTCAGCCCGGCGGCCACGGTGAGCGAACTGCACAGCTGCGCCAGCCGGTCGGCGTCGGTCATCAGCGCAGGGTCGCAGCTGCAGTCGTAGAGATCGGCAGTGAGGTGCAGGCCTTCCATCGTCAGCGTCCTCCGGGTCGGGTTGCCAACGGCGGGCGCTGCGCGCCTGCGAAGCAGGTGGAAGAACGTAGGGGGCCTTGGGCCGGGCAGGAACCGCCGGGGCGCATTGCAATCATCGAAGCACTCCAGTCAACCGCGGCCCGGAAGGCCGGGCCGAATCGATACCGCACCTGGTGCAGGCCCGACGGTCAATGGTGTGCGTGTGACGAGGTCAATGCAACCGCCGGGCCGAAGAAAGTGCAGCCAGGCGGCGAAGTGGTTTATGGGCCGTGCGGGTCGCGCGCGCAGGGTGAAGCGCTTCCATGCCCAGGATGGAAGCGCAAGCACCGATGCGGAGGAAGGCTGCGCGAGCGAACATAAGCCCAGGAGTATAGGCCGTGGGCAATAAGCTCATGAGCCGGCGGGCTCCTGGCCGCGCCTCCCGCAGTCGGCCCCGATAATCGGCCAGCGCACCGCTGAGCCGTGCGCAGCCCAGCAGTCCCCATGAGCTTCGCCGCCGTTCCCCAGCCGCGGGCTCGCGTGGTGAGCCTCGCAGGCACCAGCATCCGCGTCCTGCAAGCGATCGAAGGCGCCCCATGAAATTCCTCCACACCGCCGACTGGCACCTGGGCCGCTACTTCCACGGAGCCTCGCTGCTGGACGACCAGCACCACGTCCTGCAGCAGTTCGTGGCCCTGGCGGCCGATGAGCAGGTCGATGCAGTGGTCATCGCCGGCGACGTGTACGACCGGGCCGTGCCGCCGGCGGACGCGGTGGCGCTGCTGGGCGACACGCTGGAGCAGCTCATCGTCAAGCACGGCATCGCCGTGATCCTGATCGCCGGCAACCACGACAGCGCCGAGCGCATCGGCTTTTCCGGCCGCATCCTGGAGCGCCAGCGCCTGTTCGTGCGCGGCGGGCTGGATCACTTCGCACCGGTCGTGCTGGGCCAGGGCGGCCAGGGTGTCGCCTTCCATCCGCTGCCCTACGTGGAGCCGGCCTTCGCCCGCGCGCTGCCCGGCGCGCAAGCCGTCAACGACCACGCCAGCGCCATGGCGCACGTGCTCGGACGGCTGCGCGCCTCGTTCGAGCCGGGCCGCCGCAACGTGCTGGTGGGCCACGCCTTCGTGGCCGGCGGCAGCGAATCGGAGTCCGAGCGTCCGCTCAGCGTGGGCGGCTCCGGCGCGGTGCCGGCGGCCACCTTCGACGGTTTCGACTACGTGGCGCTCGGCCACCTGCACCGGCCGCAGCAGGCGGACGCGGCCGGCCGCATCCGCTACAGCGGCAGCTTGCTCAAGTACTCGTTCCAGGAAGCCGGCCACGCCAAGAGCGTGTCGGTGGTGCGCGTGGGCGCCGACGGCCGCTGCGAAGTAGCCGAGCACCATCTCTCGGCCCGGCGCGACGTGCGGGTGCTGCGCGGCACGCTGCAGCAGTTGATCGAGGGGCGCGACGCCAACGGACCGCGCGAGGACTACATCAGCGCCCACCTCACCGACCCGGGCCCCGTGTTCGATCCGATGGGCCGCCTGCGCGAGGCCTGGCCCAACCTGATGGAGATCCGGTTCGCGCGGCACGAGACGCAGCCAGGTGGCGCGGCTGTCGCGGCGCGCGACCACCGTCGGCTGGACCCGGCCGAGCTGTTCAAGGGCTTCTGGCACGACATGAAGGGGGACGAACTGGCCGACGAGCAGTTGCAGGCCTTCCAGTCCTGCGCGCAGCCGGTGATCCGCGCGCAGCAGGAAGGCGAGGGCGCATGAAGCCGCTGGTCCTCGCCATGGAGGCGTTCGGCCCGTTCGCGGGCACGCAGGTGATCGACTTCGGCCTCCTGGGCGGCAAGACCTTCTTCCTGATCCACGGCGCCACGGGCTCCGGCAAGACCAGCATCCTCGACGCGATGTGCTTCGCGCTGTTCGGCGACAGCTCGGGTGGCGAGCGCGAGGGCGGGCAGATGCGCAGCCACCATGCGGCGCCCGACCGGCTCACCGAGGTGCGTTTCGACTTCCAGCTGGGCGAGCAGCGTTACCGCGTGCTGCGAGTGCCGGAGCAGATGCGCCCGGCCCGCCGCGGCGGCGGCCAGGTGCGGCAGGCGGCGCAGGCCGAGTTGTGGAAGCTGCAGGGCGAAGGCGACGCGCTCCAGCAGGAACCGCTGGCCAGCGGCTGGACCAGGGTCACCGACAAGGTGGTGCAGCTGCTCGGCTTCGAGAGCCGGCAGTTCCGCCAGGTGATCGTGCTGCCGCAGGGGCGCTTCTTCGAATTCCTCAAGGCCACGTCCGGCGAGCGGGAGAAGATCCTGCAGGTGCTGTTCGGCACCGAGCTGTACAAGCGCATAGAGGACGCACTCAAGCGCGCCGCAGCGGAGTTGAACGGACAACTCGAAGCCTGCCGCACGCGTCGGGCCACGCTGCTGGCGCAGGCCGAGGCGACAGATCCCGAGGAACTGCAGGCACGCCAGGCTGGGCAGGCTGCAGCGTCGGCGGCCATGCAGCAACAGGAGCAGGTCGCGCTCCAGGCGGCCGCCGCGGCGGAAGCGCAGCTCACCGCGGGCCGGCAGGCGGCCGGGCGCTTCACCGAGTTCGATTTGGCTCAGGCAGAAGGGGCGCTACTGGAAGGCCAGGCGCCGCAATGGACGCAGCGTCGCAGCCAGCTGGCCGCAGCCCGGCAGGCCGCCAGCCTGCGGCCCTGGGAGCAGGCGCTGCATGAAGCACGGCAGGCGCTGGCCCAAGCCCAGGCGGTCGCGGCGCAGCGGCAGGCGCAGCTCACGGCGGCGCGGGCGAAAGACGAGCAGGCCCGCAGCGAGCAGCAGCGCCAGGCCGCGCAGGGTGGCGAGCTGGATCGGCTGGCCGAGCGCATCGTCCAGCTCGAAGCAGCGAAGGATCGGGTCGCGGCGCTGGTGCGGGCCCGCACCGAGCACGCGGCGGCGGCGCAGCAGCAGCAGCAAGCGGCCAAGGCTGCGCAAGCTGCCGCCGACGCAGCGGCACAAGCAGCCGGTTCACTGGCGCAACTGCAGGCCGCGATCGAGGCGCAGCGCCCCGTGGCCGCCCCGCTGCAAGCGGCCCAGATGGCACTCGAGCAGGTTCGGCAACGGCACAAGCAGGCCACCCAATTGCAGCGGCTGCTGCAGCACTGCGAGCAGGCTGCGGTGCAGGTGAAGCAGCAGGGCACGCGCGCCGAGGCCGCCCAGGCGCAGGCCCTGCATGCCAGGCAGATGCGTGACCAGACCTTCAAGCTCTGGCTGGCAGGCCAGTCGGCCCGGCTGGCGCGCGAGCTGGCCCAAGGCGAGGCCTGCCCGGTGTGCGGCTCGCACGAGCACCCGTCGCCCGCGCACGCCGAAGGTCCCGCCGCCGGCGATGAGGAGCTCGCGCGTGCCGATGCGGCGCTGGAACAAGCCCAGTCCGCTTGGCAGGCGGCGCAGGGGCAACTCGCCGGCTTGCAGCAGGACCACGCGCAATTGCAGGGCCAGGCCCGCACGCTGCAGGACACGCTGGGCGGACAGG
>JAKFEA010000194.1:0-23521 GCA_036675905.1 Acidovorax sp.
TCACCGGCGCCCGAACACCTGCGCCCAGTAGATCCCGCCCTCGCTGCCGGCGTTGACCGCATAGGCAACGCCCATCTCGGTGAAACGCGGCTCCATGATGTTGGCGCAGTGCTCGGGGCTGGCCAGCCAGCCACTGACCACCTGGTCGGCGGTGGTCTGGCCGGCCGCAATGTTTTCGCCGACGCTGCGCCAGGGATAGCCGGTGCGGCTGACACGGTCGGCCGGGGTGCTGCCATCGCGGCCCTGGTGATCCAGGTAGCCGTGGCGCGCCATCGAGCCGGCGTGCGCCGCCGCTGCGCGGCCCAGCAGCGCGTTGAGGGCCAGCGGTGCGGCCGCGCCGAACGACTGGCTGCCGCAACGGCGGGCCTGGGCGCGCGCCTGGTTGACCCGCGCGAGCACGCGGCCCGCCACGTCATCGGCCTGCGCCGCCGCAGGCGGGGCAAACGGCGCCGCGGCGATGACCCACCAGGCATTCCCCGAGCGGTGGCTGCCGACTTCGCGCAGCGAACGATCGGACAGCGCCCGGCAGTGCTGCGGCACCAGCGCCTGCACGGCGGCCTGGGGAGAACGGTAGCCGCGCAAGGTCAACTGGAAGCTGCGCTCCGCGCGATAGCCGCTGGCCTGCAGCGCATCCTCGAGCCGCGCACCGCGCGCAAGGCGCCGGGCCGCCTCGTCAAGTTGCGCCTGCGGGCGCAGCGCCGGACCGGAGGCGCCGCATTGCTGCCGGGCTTGCTGCAGGGGCTGCAGCAACGGATCCGGCGTGGACGCGGCGGCCGGCAGCGATGCGATGACGATCAGGCAGAGCGCGAACCGGCGCATCGGGTTCAGCATACCTGCCGGGTCCGAACCTCGCGCGCCCCGTGCGTCAGCCCGAGATCACCAGCTGGTTGTCGACCGACTTCACGCCGTCGATGCTGCGCGCCAGCTCGCCGGCCTTGCGCCACTCCTTCATGCTCTTGACCTGGCCCTTGAGCTGGACCCTGCCCTGCAGGGTGTCGACGTTGATCTTCATCGCGCTCAGGTCCGGGTCGGCCGCCAACGCGGCCTTCAGGCGGGTGCCTATGGTGGCGTCGTCGATCGCCTGGCCTGCGGTGCGCGTGCCGCCGGGACCGGGTTCTCCATAGTTGAAGCCGGCACAACCGGCCAGTGCCAGCGCTGCCATCGAGGCGATCAGCAAGGTTTTCATGGGCTACTCCTTTTCCTGCGAAGGGACCAATTTGCCGCCGGGCTGCCGATGGCCCTGTAGGACTTGGCCGCGGCGGGGCGGTGCCCGTATTCGCTTTGGCGCCTCGGCCGCGGGCGCGTGTCGCAGCGGGCAGTAGACTCGGCAGCGCCCATGCGAATCCTCGGCATAGACCCCGGCCTGCAGACCACCGGCTTCGGCGTGGTCGACGCCCAGGGGCATGAGCTCCAGTACGTCGCCAGCGGCACCATCACCACCACCCACTTGCCACGCGGCGACCTGCCGGCGCGCCTGAAAGTGCTGTTCCAGGGCATTGCACAGGTGCGCGAGCGGTACCAGCCCGATGCGGCGGCGGTCGAGATCGTGTTCGTCAACGTCAACCCGCAGGCGACGCTGCTGCTGGGGCAGGCGCGCGGCGCCTGCGTCACGGCGCTGGTGGCCTGCGACCTGTCCGTGGCCGAATACACCGCGCTGCAGATGAAGCAGGCCATCGCCGGCTACGGCAAGGCCGGCAAGGCCGAGGTGCAGGAGATGGTCAGGCGGCTGCTGAAGTTGCCCGGCCTGCCCGGCAAGGACGCCGCCGACGCGCTGGGGCTGGCGATCACCCATGCGCACGCCGGCCAGGCGATGGCGCGCATTGCGCAAGCCACGCAGACAACGCGCCGGAGCACCGGCATGTACAAGGCAGGCCGGACCTACTAGGCGCAGGCGCACGCTGGGTTCTTCGATCTGGAAATGCGAGCCGCCAGTGGCGACCCGGAAGGCCTATCGCACCAACTGCCGAAGCAGCGCCCCGATGAAGGCCACTCCCACGAGCATGACCACCACGGGGAGTGCCCAGTCGCCATCTTGCGATTGCGGCGTCAGGATCGCGGGCCTGTGCACCACGATGCCGATGGTCGAAAAGGGGCTGAAGACCGACTGTCCAGCCGTGTCCTGGGCCAGGTCGACCGCCGGGCTTGCACCGGCGGTCGCGAGTCCCGGTTGGGCGACGGCTCCCGCCGCCTGTGCAGGATCCAGCCCCGACACGGCTGTCCTCGCCCGGCATCCTAGCCCGTCACGCTGATCGCGGGCTGCGTGAAGCCGTTGAACGTGATCGTGTAGATGAAGCCCGTCACGGTGACGGACCCCAGCAACTGCTTGGTCCATCTCCTGTTCGGGCAGATGGCCGCATCTTCGAAAGATTGCTCCGACGGCGACGATGAGCTGATGGGCTCCACGTACAAGGTCCCATTCCTGGTGTCGGGCCGAAGGTTCTGGGAGCTGGACGTCGTGACCTGGGTCTTCACCTCCACGATCTGGCCGCCGTGGTTTCTGCACTGCACGGTCGCCGAATAGGACGCCGCCAGCACAAGGGTCGCATTCGTGTTGCCGACTCCGGCGATCTGTGTGCCCGTGCAGGAAACGATGAGGCCATCGACCGAGCAGGCGGGCGGGGACGATTGATTGTTGTAATGCGCCCCACTGGGCGTCGTGTTGTCGGGAAAATCGTTGGCGGCCCAGGCCGACGAAAGTGCCAGGGTTCCGATGGCACAGGCCGCAATGGCGAAACGTTGACGCATAGCGCTAGCCTCCATTCCCGGGGGAATCGCCCCGATCCGGCGCGAACCGTTCGCACCGGGAGGGTGTGCAAGTTAGGCAGGTTGTCGGGGCGACGGAATAGGCCGATGCTCCTGATGCGGGAAAGCCACTCGGGCGTCGCGCCGGCGGCATGGGCCAGCCGGCCGAGCCTGCACGCTCAGCCGGTGGCGCTCGCGCACGCGCCCGCCCGCCCGAGCGGGCGGGCGGCGGGTGGGACCTTCAGGCTGCTTCCTGCGGCAGCCCCAGCAAGGTGGGGAGCACCCCGTCGGAGTCCAGCGTCACGTTCAGGGTGGCCGCGGCGGAGAGGTCGGCATCGAAATCCGCCATCTGCGCCTGGGTGCTGAACGTGATGTCGAACGAGGTCGGGATCGCCACGCTCTGCAGCAGGATGTCGAACGTGTCCTTGTTCGCATCGGCGCCGGTGCCGGCAATGTCGATCCGGGTATAGCCGGGCGCACCCGTGATGATGGTCACGGTGTCGTTGTCGTCGCCGTCGCCCGCATTGCCTCCACCCAGGCCATGCAGGTCGTAGCCCAGGCCGTTCGCCACCGCCGTGATCGTGGTGCCGTCGTTGCTGGCCCGCGGCGCCCCGCCCGCGCCGACCAGCACCTGGCCGTTGACCAGGATGCCGGTGATCTGCACCTCGGTCGCCCCGTTGTAGGTGCGCACCACCAGGTCGCCGTCGTCGGCCGGCGAGTTGTTCTGGTTCATCACGTAGGTGAAGCGATTGACGATCTGGGCCTCGCCTGCCTCCAGCGCACCATCGCCATCGTCCTGCAGGAACTCGATGCGGATGCGGTCCGACACGCCGCCGTTGAAGTCGAAGTCCTGGCCGGTTCCCACGCCCACGCCGGCCTGGCTCACGTTGACGGTGGTCTGGGCCGCGTTGGCGGCGGTTCCCAGGAAACCGCTGAACAGCGCATCGATCGGACTGCCGCCGATGTCGTTGACCACCAGCGTCAGCGGGTTGCCCGAGGCCACGTGCGCGGTGAAGCTGCCGAACGGGATGTCGATGGTGTTGGCGATCTTCTGGAACATCTCGATGTCGTAGATGTCGTTCGCCTGCACGCTGCCGTCCGGGCTCAGCGTCATCTCGAAGACCCGGTCCGCGGTCACCGTCGGGTCGTTGGCATTGGTGGTGGCGACCAGCGTCGACGTGCCGTAGCCGAACAGATAGATCGGCAGGCCATTGAGGGTCAGGTTCTCCGCCGCGCCCGGCGATCCGTCCTGCACCACCCCCTGCAGCGCGTTGCCATTGGTGCCGCCGGTGAACACCGCGGTGGCGGCCTCGTCGGCGCCGACGCGCCCGAACGATCCCAGCGCCGCCGACGCCGTGGCGCCGGCGTTGTTGTGGACGGCGAGACCCGAGGGGTTGAGCGCCAGCGGCATGTCGTCGTCGACCGTGATGGCCAGCTTCTCGGGCGCTGCACGCACCGAGTCGCCGTCCTTGTCGGTGGCCTGCACGACCGAGCCCAGGTTCAGCACCAGGTCGTTCTCGGTGTTGTCGCCGCTGGCGCCGTTCAGCGTCGGGTGGTCCAGCTGGTCCAGCAGCGTGAAGGTGAAGGCGCCGGTCGCCGCGTTGGTCAATGCCAGGGTGAACACCGCGCGATCGGTTCCTGCGTCGTAGCCTGTGCCGCCGCCCACGTTCACGAAGGCCGTCAGGACGTTGCCCGAAACGGCGTACGCGACGGTGCCGCCCTTGGAGGTCAGCGACGGCAGCGCCGCGATCGCCGCCGCATCGCCCGACAGGCTGAACGCCGACGCCGCCAGGCCGTCACGGCCCCCGCTGAAAATGCCGGAAACCACGCCGCTGTTGGTGGCCTCGTTGTTGTCGTTGTCACCATTGGGCACGGCGAGGTCACCGGTAGCGCTGTCCTTGGTGCCGGTCGGCAGGCCATCTTCGTCGACCGACGACGCCACCGCCGCACCGGCGGCCGCCGGCCCGTCGTCGTCGAACTGCATCGCCGGCAGCAAGCTGGCCGCGGCAGTGCTGTCGACCAGGCTGAAGCCCCCGATGTCGAGCGCCGAATTCAGGTTGGCAACGGTGTTGCCGGAGTTCTCGATCAACACGCGGTTGTGGCCGCCGGCGGTGGTGTAGGCAATGCCGTAGCCGGCCTCGACGCCGGCCAGCGTGACGACACCGTCGGTGAACGTGGCCGTCACGCCGGCTTGCGTGCCGCTGCCGTTGAAGGTGTGGTTCTCGATGGTGACGACCTTGCCCTGCTTGACGGGGATGGAGACGATCACCTGGGTGATGTCCACCTGCGCGTCGTCGGCATCGCCCAGTCCGGCGACGTAGTTGGTGCCGACCTCGTTGGCGCCATCGTTGTTCTGGTTGTTGATGGCGGTGATCGTCAGCGTCGCCTCTTTCGGTGGCTGCAACTGCACCACGCTGAACTTCGCGCCCGTGCTCGAGTGGTAAGCGGTGAAGTCGATGCTGGCGGCATCGTCGGCCTCGGTCTGGTCGAGGTTGGGCACGACGTTGTCGGTGCCGGTGATCGTCACGAAGCTGAAGTACAGGCCCTCGCCGGGATCCAGCATCTGGTTGTTGCTGCCGATGGTCGTGCCGCCGCCGCCCTGGCCGGTGTTGACGGTGTCACCGCTCGCGGGTGCCCTGCCCGTCACCACGATCGCCTTCTCGCCGCTGGCCGGCGAGCCGTCGCCGAACATCAGGAACAGGTTCTGCCCCGAGGGCGCGCCTTCCAGCGAGAACGTGCTCACCGTGGCGGCATTGACGTAGATGACGTTGTCCGGCGACACCGTGTCGTCCGGGTCGGTCGCGTTCGGGTGGACCAGCGGCTCGTACTGCGCCAGCCAGACCCGCGCGCCCGTGGCGCCCACGTCGCCCGCGGCGGCGGTCTGCGTATCGAGGTAGGCGGCGAACACCACGTCCCCGTTCGGGTCGGCGGTGTCGTCGGCCGGGTTGCCCGGCGTGCCGCCGTCGTTGCCCTTGAGCCCGAGCAGCACGTTGTTGTCGCCCGACCAGGTGTAGAGGAAGACCCGCGTGCCGTCGATGGTGCGCAGCCCGCTGAAGTCGCCGTCCAGCGCTGCGCCGGCGGAGTCGGTGAAGCCGACATCGGTGACGGGGGCTCCGAAGGCCACGAAGTTCGCGCCCGCCGTGGTGGTCGTGGTGTAGCCGCTCAGCGCGATCTGTGGATTGGGCTGGCCCGCGGCGGCCACCGCAAGGGCCGCCGTGAATTCCGCCGGCAGTACGCCAGCCCCGAATGCCAGTTCGTTGTTTTCGCTTTCGCCGGAGCCGTTGTTCTGTACGCCGGGCGATTCGTCGATCGAGAGGCTGGTTGCCATGGAGTTCCCCAGTTGCGGGTCATCGGAGCCTGACCCTTGGCTTGTCGCGACCGGGTCACTCTAGGGACGACCGGCACTCGCGCGCATTGGCCGGTACTCCCAGAGCGGGCCGGGAGTTTCGGACTACTCGACACCCGGTTGTCTTCTCGGCCGCAGCGTGTCGCTGCGTAAGTCGCTTCGCTTTGTGCAAGGCCGTTTGCGGCCGCCCCAGCCGCTGGGCATATTGACCCGCCACATCTGCGCAAGTCCGGGCCCGGCCGAGCCTCGCGCAAGGCGGCAACAAGCAACAAGATCCGCAGGAGAAGACATGCGCACAGGCAGCCGGCCCGAGCTCGCACAGGCGCTGGCTGCATCCCTGCGGGACCTGCGGCGCGCCGCCGTCTTCAGCCTTGCGGGTGCGCTGCTGGTGCTGGCGCCCAGCGCCTACATGCTCGAGGTCTACGAGCGCGTTCTGAACAGCCGCAGCGCCGGTACGCTGCTGATGTTGACGCTGCTGGTCGCCGGCGCCATCGCGGTGATGTCGCAGCTGGAGTGGGCGCGGCTGCAGGTGCTGCAGCACGCCGCCGTCGCCTTCGACCGCCGCATCGGCGAGCGGGTGTTCGGCGCGATGTTCGACGCGGCGCTGGCGCGGACGCCGGCCGGCACGCCACAGGCGATGGTCGACCTGCAGGCGCTGCGCGACTTCCTCACTTCGCCAGCCCTGCTGGCCGCGCTCGAGGCGCCCGCCGCACTGGTGCTGCTGGCGGTGCTGGCGGCGATCCATCCCCTGCTGGCTTGGGCCTGCCTGGGCGGTGCGCTGCTGCAGACGCTGCTGGCCTGGTGCAACGACGCGGCTACGCGGCCGCCGCTGCAGGCTGCGAATGGCGCGGCCACCATCTCGCGCCAGGAGATGACGGACGCGGTGCGCGCCGCGCAGGTGGTGCAGGGGCTGGGCATGCAGGCGGCACTGCGCTCGCGCTGGCTGGCCCGCCAGCGTGACCTGCTGGCCCTACAGTGCGCGGCGTCGGACCGCGGCGGCGTCCTGCACGCGCTGGGCAAGTTCGCGCAGGTCACCATGGGCTCGGTGCTGATCGGACTGGGCGCCTGGCTGCTGATGCGCGGAGAGTTGCCGGCCAGCGCCGGGCTGGTGGTCGCCGCATCCATCCTGGGCGCTCGCGCGGCCGCGCCGCTACTGGTCCTGCTGCTGCACTGGCGCAGCGTGGTGCAGGCACGCACCGCGTGGTCGCGGCTTTCTGCGTTGCTCGAAGCGGCGCCACCGCGCACGCCCGGCCTGAACCTGCCGCGGCCCGCCGGTGCGCTGCGCGCCGAGCAGGTGGTGGCGGCGCCGCCCGGCGCGCCGGCGCCGGTGCTTCGCGGGATCAGCTTCGAGCTGCAACCGGGCGAGTTGCTGGTGGTCATCGGACCGTCGGGCGCCGGCAAGAGCGTGCTGGCGCGGGTGCTGGCCGGCGCCTGGCCCTGCACGGCCGGCGCAGTGCGGCTCGACCAGGCCGAGGTGTTCCGCTGGGACAAGTCATCGCTGGGCCCGCACCTGGGCTATCTGGCGCAGGACGTGCAGCTGTTCGAAGGCACGGTGGCGGACAACATCGCGCGCTTCGGGGTGCCCGAGCCGGCGCGGCTGCACGCGGCCGCGCACGCCGCCGGCCTGCACGGTTTCATCGCCGCGCTGGAGCAAGGCTACGACACCGCGCTGGGCGCGGACGGCGCGCCCTTGTCCGGCGGGCAGCGGCAGCGGGTGGCGCTGGCCCGCGCGTTGTACGGCGAGCCGGCCTTCGTGGTGCTGGACGAGCCGGATGCGAGCCTCGACGAAGCCGGCGACGCCGCCCTGCTGGCGGCGCTGCAGGCGTTGAAGGCGCGCGGCGCCACCGCCGTGGTGGTCACGCACCGCGCCGGCCTGCTGCGCTGCGCCGACAAGCTGCTGGTGCTGCGCCAGGGACAGGTGCAGGCCTTCGGGCCGCGCGACGAAGTCCTGCGTGCGCTGGGCCAGCCGGTTGCCCAGAGGATTGCCCGCGCCGCCGGCGGACTGGCTCCGGCGGCGATCGCGGCATGAGGCCCCCACCATGGCCCGGCCCGCGCTGCGATCCTGCGAACTGAAGGATGCGCTGCGGGCCGTGCGGGGTGAACTGGGCGCGGTCGCCGCGTTCAGCGCGGCGTCGAACCTGCTGATGCTGGTGCCGACGGTCTACCTGCTGCAGGTCTACGACCGCGTGCTGGCCAGCCACAGCGAGCTCACCCTGCTGGCGGTGTCGCTCATCGCGCTGTTCCTGCTGGCACTCATGGCCACGCTGGAGTGGGCACGGGCACGCGTGCTGGTGCGGGCCGGCGCGCGGCTGGACACCCGGCTGGGCGGTCGCGTGTTCGACGGCTGCATCGAGCAGGGCCTGCGCGGCGCGGCGCCGGCGGCGGCCGCGCAAGCCTGCGACGACCTGCTGCGGCTGAGGCAGTTCATCGCCGGTCCCGGCGTGCTGGCACTGCTGGATGCGCCCTGGATCCCGGTCTACGTCGTCGTGGCGTACGTGCTGCACCCGTTGCTGGGTGTCGTGGCGCTCGCGTTCGTGCTGCTGCAGGCAGCTTTGGCGGCGCTGTCGCACGCCGGTTCGGTGCCCGCCGCCCAGGCTGCGGCGCGGGCGCGTGCCCGGTTGTCGGGCGACGTGCACGACAAGCTGCGCGATGCCGACTTCTGCCACGCAACGGGCATGCTGCCCCACCTGCGGCGCCGCTGGCGCGAGGCGCAGGACCGCTCGCTCGCCTGGGCCTGGGCCTCGCAGCGGCTCGACCATCGGGCACGGGCCGCCAGCAAGCTGCTGCGCGGACTGCAGCAATCACTGGCGCTGGCGGCGGGCGCCCTGCTGGTGATCCATGGCGAACTGACGCCCGGGGCGATGATCGCCGCCAACCTGCTGGTGCTGCGCGCACTGGCACCGATGGACCAGCTGGTGGCGCTCTGGCCCGAGTGGGGCGCCGCGGCGGCCGCGCTCGACCGGCTGGACCGGCTGGTGCAGGCCGCGCGTGGCGGCCGCGGCGAGGCAGCGGACCTGAAGGCAGCCGGCGCCATCGAATTGCGCGGCGTCTCGGCGGCGCGGGGTGGCATGGGCGAGCCGGTGCTGCGCGACATCTCGCTGCGCATCGAACCCGGCAGCCTGGTCACGGTGCTGGGGCCTTCCGGCTCCGGCAAGACCACCCTCGCCCGCCTGCTGCTGGGCCTGTGGCCCGACCATAGCGGCGAGGTGCTGCTGGATGGCCGGCCACTGCATGAATGGGACCGCGGCAGCCTGGGCGCGCAGCTGGGCTACCTGCCGCAGGACGTGCAGTTGCTGGACGGCTCGGTGGCCGCCAACATCGCACGCATGCAGCCCGGCCCGCCCGAGCGGGTAATCGCGGCGGCCCGGCTGGCCGGGCTGCACGAGGCCATCCTGCGCCTGCCCGAGGGTTACGACACCCGCGTGGGCGACGCCGGGCGGCGCCTCTCCGGCGGCCAGCGGCAGCGGGTGGCGCTGGCGCGCGCGCTGTACGGCGACCCGGCGCTGGTGGTGCTGGACGAACCCGACGCCCACCTCGACGAAGCGGGCGAGGCCGCCCTGCGCGCAGCCCTGCGTGACCTCAAGGCCCGCGGCCGCACCGTCGTCATCGCCACCCATCCGCGCACCGGCCTCGCCGCGCTGGCCGACCAGGTCCTGCTGCTGCGCGACGGGCAGCTGGCCGCGTGCGGCGAGCGCAATGCCGTGCTGGCGCTCGCGCGCACGGGCACGCAGCCGGCCGCGGGCGCGGCCGTCCAGCCGGCCTGAAATCCAGCAGGAGTGCAGCATGGACATGCAGACTTCGCCGCCCGCCGGACCCTCCGGCATCGTGCCGCTCCCGCCCACGCCACCGCCGCTCGCGTTCGACGACGGCCCGGCGCCCGCCGGCCGCTTCGGCCTGCGCGTGCTGGCGCTGGGCCTGGGCGGCTTCCTGCTGTGGGCGGCGCTGGCGCCGCTGGACGAAGGCGTGCCCAGCCCGGGTTCGGTATCGATCGACACCAAGCGCAAGCCGGTGCAGCACCTGGGCGGCGGCATCGTCCGCCAGGTGCTGGTGCACGAAGGCGAACGGGTGCAGCAGGGCCAGTTGCTGGTGCGGCTGGATGACGCCGCCACCCGCGCGAGCTACGAGACGGCGCGGCAGCGCTACCTCGGGCTGCGCGCGGCGCAAGGGCGCCTGCTGGCCGAGCAGGCGGGCGCCAGCGCGATCGCGTTCCACCCCGAGCTGCAGCGCGAAGCCGTCGACCCGCTGGTGCGCAGGCAGATGGAGACCGAGGAGCGCCTGGCCGAGGCGCGGCGCGGCGCACTGGCCGCCGACCTGCACGGGCTGCAGGAAGCCGTGGGTGCGCTGCATGCGCAGGTCTCTGCCTACGCCGCCATGGCCGCGAGCCGCCGCTCGCAGCTGGCCCTGCTGCAAGATGAACTGGGCCACACGCGCGAACTGGTGCGCGAGGGCTATGCCCCGCGCAACCGGCAGCTCGAGCTGGAACGGATGGCGGCCGAGGCCCGCGCCGGGCTGGCGGAACTGCAGGGCAACAGCCTGCGGGCGCAGCGCCAGGTCGCCGAACTGCGGCAGCGCCAGGCGCAGCGCCAGCTCGAATACCGCAAGGAAGTCGAGGGGCAGCTCGCCGAGGTGTCACGCGAGGTGGAAGCAGGCGAGAGCCGCTACCGCGCCCTGCGCGACGACCTGCAGCGCATCGAGATCAGCGCGCCGGCGGCCGGGCAGGTGGTCGGCCTGGCGGTGCAGGCGCCCGGCGCGGTGCTGGCGCCCGGCCAGAAGCTGATGGACATCGTGCCGGCCGACGAACCGCTGCTGCTGGAGTCGAAGGTGCCGCCGCACCTGATCGACCGCGTGCGTGCCGGCATGCCGGTGGACGTGCGCTTTGCCGCCTTCTCGCATGCGCCGCAGCTGGTGGTGGACGGCCGGGTGCTGTCGGTCTCCAGCGACCTGCTGGCCGAGGAGCAGACGAATGCACCCTATTACCTGGCCCGCGTGGGGCTGACCGACGAAGGCCTGCGGCAACTCGGCCCGCGCACCTTGCAGCCGGGGATGCCGGTCGAGGTGGTGTTCCGCACCGGCGAGCGCACGCTGCTGGCCTACCTGCTGCACCCGCTCAGCCGGCGGCTGGCCGCATCGATGAAGGAGGAATGAGGTGGACTGGCGCGCATGGCTGCTGGCCGGAGCCCTTGCGGCGCCGCTGGCGCCATCCGCGCATGCGCAGGCCACTGCTGCCACCCCGCTGGACCTGGCGCAAGCCTGGCGGCTGGCGCTGGACCACGATCCCTCTTTGCGGGCCGCACGCGCGGCGCTCGAAGCCCGGTCGGAGCGGCTGCCGCAGGCCGATGCCCAGCTGATGCCCAACGTGAGCGCCAGCCTGGGCTGGTTCCGCAATGACCTGGAGAGCAGTTCCTCGGGCGCCGGCATCGCCGTGCCGCCGCCTCCGGTCGACGCCCGCTACGGCAGTTCGGCCCACGCCCTCACCTTGCGCCAGCCGCTGTACCGCCCCGTGAACCGGGCCGACCAGCGCCAGGCGCTGGCCGAGGTGGCGCAGGCACAGGCCGCCTACGAGGCCGAAAGCCAGGGACTGGCGGTGCGCGTCGCCGAGGCCTACCTGAAAGCGCTGGCCAGCGAAGACCAGCTGGCGGTGGTGGCGGCGCAGAAGACTGCAATCGGGGCCCAGCTGGACGCCGCGGGCAAGCGCCTGCGCGGCGGTTCCGGCACGCGCACCGACATCGACGAGGCCCAGGCCCGGCTGGACCTGGTGCGCGCGCGCGAACTGGAAGCCAGCCAGAACGCCGCCTTCGCGCGCCAGCGCCTGCAGGCGCTGGTGGGGGTGGCACCGGGTGCGCTGGCACCGCTGGACCCGCAGCGCTTCGCACCGGAGCCGCCGCATCCGCAGCGTGTCGAGGACTGGATCGGGCGGGCCGAGCAGGGCAGCCCCGAGCTGCGCGCCTTGCGGGCCAAGGTCCAGGCCGCCCAACATGAAGTGGAGAAGGCGCAGGCCGCGCACCTGCCGACGCTGGACGCCGTGGCCCAGGTCTCGCGCAGCGACGCCGACGACATCACCCGCATCGACACGCGCTACCGGCGCAAGTCGATCGGCGTGCAGCTCAACGTCCCAATCTTCAGCGGCGGCTACGCCAGCTCGAAGGTGCGGCAGGCCCTGGCGCAGGCGCGCGAAGCGACGGACCGGCTGGAGGCCCTGCGCGGCGACCTGGGGTTGCGCGTGCACGAGGCCTGGCGCGGCGTCGGCGAGGGCGTGCTGCGCATCCGCGCCCTGGAGCAGGCGCTGCGCTCGGCCGACACCTCGCTGCAGTCGACCCTGCGGTCCTTCGAGGCCGGTGCGCGCACCCAGGTCGACGTGCTCGACGCGCAGCAGCAGCGCGCCCAGGCATTGCTGGAACTCGGCGACGCCCGCCGCGCGTACGTGCTGTCGCGCATCCGCCTCGCCGCGCTGGGCGGCGGCGCCGACCCGGCCGCGATCGCACAGGCCAATGCCTGGCTGGGGCCGGCGCGCTGACGCGCGGCTCCCCGCCTTCGGAGACAGTCATGATGCTCACCCCGCTGCAGCAAGTTCCCGATCCCATCCGCTACCACGTCGCCTGGCCGGACGGGGGCGAACGCGAACTGCGATTGCTGCTGGCCAGGCGCCAGCCGTGCCCGGATGAAGGCAGCGAGTGGTTCCAGGACGCGCGCCCGCCGCGGGTTCGGCTGGCCGCCGTGGCGGTGGGCTACGCGCAGGCGCTGTACCTGGCCGGCCGGGTGGCGCCCGACGTGGTGCTGCTGGACTGCTTCGACGACCGGATCGACGTGCTGGATGCGCTGGCCGCGCTGAAGGGCCTGTCGCGCAGCGCGGTGCTGCTGCACGGCCGGCTCGACCCCGAGCGACGACGGCGCGCGCTGGCGGCGGGTGCCGTGGATGTGCTGGAAGACGGCTCGGGCGCGCACGAGATGCTGGCGGCGATCCGTCGCGCCGGCCGCCGGGCGCCGCCGCTCGCGGCCACGCCTGTGCCGTCACGGGAACCGCCCGCTCCCGGCGACACGGCCTCACACCTGACCGCGCGCGAGCGCGAACTGGTCCTCGCGATCCTGTCGCATCCCAGCGCCAAGTACCTGGTGATCGGCGCCCACCTGGGCATCAGCGAGCACACGGTGCACAACCACCTGAGCAGCATCTACCAGAAGCTGAACCTGGTGAACCGGGCCGACCTGCTGGTGTACGCGGTGCGCCACCGCATCTTCGGCGACGGGGGCGCCCTCGCGGCGCCGGTCCAGGTCCAGGTGCAGTTTCAGGCCAGCAGCCGCTCGGCCGCCAGCACGGCAAAGAAGCCGAACGCCGCCAGCAGGGTCCACTTGAGCGTGACCAGTCCCCAGCGCCGGTAATGCGGCTGCCCGGTGCCGGCATAGAAGGCGAAGCAGACGCCGGCGCCCAGCAGGAGCAGCAGGATCGCCCAGCGGAAGACCAGCATGCCGCGCTACCAGGCGCGGGCGAGTTGCGCGAAGCCGGCGGGCGCCTGCCGCTCGTCCTGGAAGGTCACCAGCTCCCAGGCATCGCGCTGCGCCAGCAGGGCGCGCAGCAGCTTGTTGTTCAGGGCGTGCCCGGAGCGGAAGGCGTTGTAGGAAGCCAGCAGCGGCTTGCCCAGCAGGTAAAGGTCGCCCATCGCGTCGAGGATCTTGTGCTTGACGAACTCGTCCTCGTAGCGCAGCCCCTCGGTGTTGAGGACGCGGTAGTCGTCCATCACGATGGCGTTGTCCATGCCGCCGCCCAGCGCCAGCCCGTTGGCCCGCATCATCTCCACGTCCTTGGTGAAGCCGAAGGTGCGGGCGCGCGCGATGTCGCGCTGGTAGTTGCCCTGGCCGAGGTCGAACTCCACGCGCTGGCCGGTGGAGTCGACCACCCGGTGGTCGAAGTCGATCTCGAAGCTGAGCTTGTAGCCGTGGTACGGCTGCAGGCGCGCCCACTTGAGCGCATCGCCTTCGCCTTCGCGCACCTCGACCGGCTGCAGCACGCGGATGAAGCGGCGCGGCACCTGCTGCGCCACGATGCCGGCGCTCTGCAGCAGGAACACGAAGGACGAGGAAGAGCCGTCCAGGATCGGCACCTCTTCGGCGGTGATGTCGATGTAGAGGTTGTCCAGGCCCAGCCCGGCGCAGGCCGACATCAGGTGTTCGACCGTGTGCACCTTGACCGCGCCGTTGGAGATGGTCGAGGCCAGCCGCGTATCGGTCACGGCCTCGGCCGACACCGGGATGTCCACCGGCTCGGGCAGGTCGACCCGCCGGAACACGATGCCCGTGTCCGGCTGCGCCGGCCGCAGCGTCAATTCCACCCGCTGCCCGCCGTGCAGTCCCACCCCGACGGCTCGGGTGAGGGTCTTGAGGGTTCTTTGGGGGAGCATGGGGGGATTTTAGGGATTGGGGCTTCGGCGCGAGGGCGCAGGGAAATGCGTATCTGACCCCGATTCCTGTCTGGCTCCCTCCCCCGGCGGGGGAGGGAGAAGACCGGCGCGCTCAGTCGGCCTGGCGCCTGAGGAACGCCGGGATCTCGAAGTCGTCCATGCCGCCGGCGCTGAGCGCCTCGACCTTGGACGAGGCCTGCGCGCGGCTGTTGCGCCAGACGCTGGGCACGGTGAGGTCGGGTGCGGGCATCGCGACGCCCGGCACCTGGGTGGACCCCAGCCCGGTGTTGCCGACCATGTTGTGCACCGTCGGCACCTGCACGGGCAGGTTGTCGGTGCCGGTGCGCAGCACCTGCAGCGGCGGCGCAGTGCGGCGCTGCTGGCCATGGCGCGACAGACCGGTGGCGACCACGGTCACGCGCATCTCGTCGCCCAGGCTGCGGTCGTAGGCGGTGCCGAAGATCACGTGCGCGTCGGCCGAGGCGTAGGCACGGATCGTGTTCATCGCCTCGCGCGATTCGGACAGCTTGAGGCTCTCGCGCGCGGCGGTGATCAGCACCAGCACGCCCTTGGCGCCTGACAGGTCGATGCCGTCCAGCAGCGGGCAGGCGACGGCCTGCTCGGCGGCGATGCGCGCGCGGTCGGGGCCGGAGGCCACCGCCGTGCCCATCATCGCCTTGCCGGGCTCGCCCATCACCGTGCGCACGTCCTCGAAGTCCACGTTCACGTGGCCGGGCACGTTGATGATTTCCGCGATGCCGCCCACGGCGTTCTTGAGCACGTCGTTGGCGTGGGCGAAGGCCTCGTCCTGGGTGACGTCGTCGCCCAGCACCTCCTGCAGCTTTTCGTTGAGCACCACGATCAGCGAGTCGACGTTGGCCTCCAGTTCGGCCAGGCCCTGCTCGGCGTTGGTCATGCGGCGGCCGCCTTCCCAGTCGAACGGCTTGGTCACCACGCCCACGGTGAGGATGCCCATCTCCTTGGCGACGCGCGCGATCACCGGCGCCGCGCCGGTGCCCGTGCCGCCGCCCATGCCGGCCGTGATGAACAGCATGTGCGCGCCCTCGATCGCCTCGCGGATGGCGTGCTCGGCCGCCTCGGCGGCGTCGCGGCCGCGATCGGGCTTGCCGCCCGCCCCCAGCCCGTTGCCGCCCAGCTGGATGGTCTTGTGCGCCGCACTGCGCACGAGCGCCTGGGCGTCGGTGTTGGCGGTGATGAACTCCACGCCCTGCACCGCCCGCTCGATCATGTGCTCGACCGCGTTGCCGCCGCCACCCCCCACGCCGATCACCTTGATCTGCGTGCCCAGGTGGAAGCCGTCGTCTTCCTCGATCATTTCGATGGGCATTTCGTTTCTCCTATACCTTGCAGTTGCCGTTGATGTCGTTGTCGTAAGTAAGAACCTGAACGTTCAGGAAGGCGGATCGGTGCACCGCCATCGCTTCCGGGGTTTGCGCAGCCTCGAATGAACTTCCGTACGCAGAAGACGCAAAGACTTCGCAGAAGGCGCAGAAGAAATCCTCTTCATCTCTTGTCCTTTCGCGTCTTCTGCGCAACTTCTGCGCCCTCTGCGTACGGATGTCCGCATTCAGAAATTCCCCACGATGAAGTCGCGCATGCGCGAGAACGCCGTCTTCATGGAGCCGTTCTTCTGCGCCACCTTCTGGCCGCGCACGCGAGCCAGGCGCGCTTCCTCCAGTTGCCCCATGACGGTGGCGGCGCGCGGCTGCGCCACCATGTCGGCGAGCGCGCCGGTGTACTGCGGGATGCCGCGGCGCACCGGCTTGAGGAAGATGTCCTCGCCCAGTTCCACCATGCCCGGCATCACGGCGCTGCCGCCGGTGATCACGATGCCCGAGGACAGCACCTCCTCGTAGCCCGATTCGCGGATCACCTGCTGCACCAGCTGGTAGATCTCCTCCACGCGCGGCTCGATCACCCCGGCCAGCGCCTGGCGCGACAGCATGCGCGGGCCGCGGTCGCCCAGCCCCGGCACCTCGACCTGCTGCTCCGGGTCGGCCAGCAGCTGCTTGGCGTAGCCGCTCTCGACCTTGATGTCCTCGGCATCCTTGGTCGGCGTGCGCAGTGCCATCGCGATGTCGCTGGTGACCAGGTCGCCGGCGATCGGGATCACCGAGGTGTGGCGGATCGCGCCGCCGGTGAAGATGGCCACGTCGGTGGTGCCGGCGCCGATGTCCACCAGCGCGACGCCCAGTTCCTTCTCGTCGGCGGTCAGCACGGCATGGCTGGAAGCCAGCGGGTTGAGCAGCAGCTGCTCGACCTCCAGCCCGCAGCGGCGCACGCACTTGATGATGTTCTCGGCCGCGCTCTGGGCGCCGGTCACGATGTGGATCTTGGCCTCCAGCCGGATGCCGCTCATGCCGATCGGCTCGCGCACGTCCTGGCCGTCGATCACGAATTCCTGCGGCTCCACCAGCAGCAGCCGCTGGTCGGTGGAGATGTTGATCGCGCGGGCCGTCTCCACCACCCGCGCCACGTCGGCCGGCGTGACCTCGCGGTCCTTCACCGCCACCATGCCGCTGGAGTTGATGCCGCGGATGTGGCTGCCGGTGATGCCGGTGTAGACCCGCGAGATCTTGCAGTCGGCCATCAGCTCGGCCTCCTTGAGCGCCTGCTGGATGCTCTGCACGGTGGCGTCGATGTTCACCACCACGCCGCGCTTGAGCCCGCCGGAGGTCGCCACGCCCAGCCCGGCCAGCTTCAGCTCGCCATCGGGCATGACCTCGGCCACCACCGCCATCACCTTGGCGGTGCCGATGTCCAGGCCGACGACCAGGTCCTTGTATTCCTTAGCCATGTTCCCCTCGTTCCCTCAGCGGGGCGCGGCCGCTGCCGGCTGCCCCTTCGTCTTCGCATCCGCCGCCACGGTGCCCACGCCGCGCAGGCGGATCGCATACCCGTCCCCGTACCTCAGGTCGGCCGACAGCAGCGCCTCGGGCTGCCGCCCGTAGCGCGACGCCACCTGCACCAGCGTGCCGGCCAGCCGCTGCACGCGCGGCAGCACGTCGGCGATCTCGCCGCGGCCCAGCTCCAGCACCGCGCCCGTATCCAGCTCCAGCTGCCAGCTGCCGCGGCCGGTCAGCTCGAGCCGCGCCGCCGCGAGCTCCAGCGGCTCGAGCAGCGGCGCGATCGCCTGGTGCATGGCCAGCACCTGCTGCGACTGGCCCTCCGGCCCGGCCAGCCGCGGCAGGTCGTCCTGCTCGACTTCTCCGGCATTGGCCTCGAACACCTCGCCGAAGCTGTTGACCAGGCGCGAGCCGCCCTCCTCGCCCCAGAACGCCACCGCCTGGTGTTCCTGCAGCACCACCCGCAGCCGGTTGGGGAATTCGCGCCGCACCACCGCCTGCCGCACCCACGGCACGGCCTCGAAGGTGCGCCGGGTGGCCGCCAGGTCGACGGTGAAGAAGTTGCCCGCCAGCCGCGGCGCCACGTTGGCGCGCAGCGTGGCCACGCTGTTGTGCGTCACGCCGCCCTCCACCGTGATGCCGCCGAGCGCGAACAGCGGATGGCGCAGCGCCCACAGGCAGAGCCCCGCCAGCAGCAGCGCGGCGGCGGCCGCGAACAGCACCGTGGCGGTGCCGTTCATCAGCCGCACGTCGAAAGGCTGCTGCAGCGCGGCGCTCATGCGGTGGCGCCCTCCCTGGCTTTGCCTTCGGCGCGCTCGTTGTCGAGCGCTGCCGACGCGAGCAGTTGCAGGCACAGGTCCTCGTAGCTGATGCCGGCGGCGCGCGCCGACATCGGCACCAGCGAATGGCCGGTCATGCCGGGCGAGGTGTTGATCTCCAGCAGCGAAGGCTTGCGGGTGGCCGCATCGATCATCACGTCGATGCGGCCCCACCCGCGGCAGCCCAGCACCCGGTAGGCCTTGAGCACCAGTTCCTGGATGGCCGCCTCCTCGCCTTCGGGCAGGCCGCAGGGCACCAAATATTTCGTGTCGTCGGTGAAGTACTTGTTCTGGTAGTCGTAGTTGCCCTCGGGCGCGACGATCCGGATCACCGGCAGCGCGCGCGCCGAGTCGCCGGTGCCCATGACCGGGCAGGTGACCTCGTCGCCGGCGACGAACTGCTCGCACAGCACGTCGGGGTCCAGCGCCGCGGCGGCGTCCACCGCCTGCTGCATCTCGGAGTAGCCCTGCACCTTGGCCACGCCGATGGACGAGCCTTCGCGCGACGGCTTGACGATCAGCGGCAGGCCGAGCGCGTCGGGAATCTCGCGCACCTGCTCGCGCGTGTAGGCGCCCCGCTGCAGCAGCCGCCAGCCCGGCGTCGGCAGGCCTTCGGCCAGCCAGATGCGCTTGGTCATCACCTTGTCGATCGACACGGCCGAGGCCATCACGCCCGAGCCGGTGTAGGGAATGCCCAGCAGCTCCAGTGCGCCCTGCACCGTGCCGTCCTCGCCGAAGCGGCCGTGCAGCGCGATGAAGCAGCGCTTGAAGCCCTTGCGCCTGAGCTCGGCCAGGCCGCGCTCGGCCGGATCGAACGCATGTGCGTTGACCCCGCGCGACTGCAGGGCGCGGAGCACGCCGCTGCCCGACATCAGCGACACCTCGCGCTCGGCCGAGCGCCCGCCCATGAGGACGGCGACCTTGCCGAGCGCCTTGACGTCGATCGTCATGCAGGGCCTCCGGGATGCAGGCACCCGTACGCAGAAGGCGCAGAAGTGGCGCAGAAGTCGCAGAAGAAAACTACTGGATCCAACATGATGGCTTCCGCGTCTTCTGCGTTCCTTTCGCGTCTTCTGCGTACGGGGGTTCTGCCTGCCTTGTTCATGCCGCCCCCCCGATCTCCACCAGCTTGCCCGGAACCGCGCCGATCGAGCCGGCGCCCATGCACATGACGACGTCGCCGTCGCGGGCGATGTCGAGGATGGCCTGCGGCATGGCCGCGATCTCGTCGACGAACACCGGCTCCACCTTGCCGGCCACGCGCAGGGCGCGCGCCAGCGAGCGGCCATCGGCCGCCACGATGGGCGGCTCGCCGGCGGCATAGACCTCCGACAGCAGCACCGCATCGGCCCGGCCCAGCACCTTGACGAAGTCCTCGAAGCAGTCGCGCGTGCGCGTGTAGCGGTGCGGCTGGAAGGCCAGCACCAGCCTCCGGCCCGGGAACGCACCGCGTGCCGCAGCCAGCGTCGCGGCGATCTCCACCGGGTGGTGGCCGTAGTCCTCGATCACGCTGAAGCGGCCGCCGCCATTGGCCGCCGGCACCTTCACTTCGCCATAACGCTGGAAGCGCCGGCCGACGCCGTGGAACTCGGCCAGGGCCTTCTGCACCGCCGCATCGGGCACGCTCAGCTCCACCGCGATGGCAATCGCCGACAGCGCATTGAGCACGTTGTGGTGCCCGGCCAGGTTCAGCGTGATCGGCAGGTCGGGCAGCGTGACGCCGTTGCGCCGCTGCGCGGTGAAGTGCATCTGTGCGCCGACCGCGCGGATGTCGACGGCGCGCACCTGCGCGTCATCGCCCGTGCCGTAGGCGGTGACGGGGCACTGCACCTCGGCCACGACCTGCCGCACCGCCGGATCGTCCGTGCACAGGATCGCGGTGCCGTAGAACGGCATGCGGTGCAGGAAGTCGACGAACGCGCCCTTGAGCCGGCCGAAGTCGTGGCCGTAGGTCTCCATGTGGTCGGCGTCGATGTTGGTCACCACCGCCATCACCGGCATCAGGTTCAGGAAGGAGGCGTCGGATTCGTCGGCTTCCACCACGATGTAGTCGCCGGCGCCCAGCTTGGCGTTGGCGCCGGCGCTGTTCAGGCGGCCGCCGATCACGAAGGTCGGGTCCAGCCCGCCCTCGGCCAGCACGCTGGCCACCAGGCTGGTGGTGGTGGTCTTGCCGTGCGTGCCGGCGATGGCGATGCCCTGCTTCAGGCGCATCAGCTCGGCCAGCATCATGGCGCGCGGCACCACCGGGATCTTGCGCTGGCGCGCGGCCAGCACCTCGGGGTTGTCGGGCTGCACGGCGGTGGACGTGACCACCGCGTCGGCCCCGGCGATGTGGCTGGCCGCATGGCCGACGCAGGTGCGGATGCCCAGGTCCTGCAGCCGGCGCAGCGTGGCGCTGTCGGACAGGTCGGAGCCGGAGATCGTGTAGCCGAGGTTGAACAGGATCTCGGCGATGCCCGACATGCCGGCGCCGCCCACGCCGACGAAATGGATGTGCTTGATGGCGTGTTTCATGGTTTCGCGAGTTCCTCGCAGGCGGCGACCACGTCCGCGGTGGCGCTGGTCTTGGCCACGGCGCGGGCCGCGGTCGCCTTCTGCAGCAGTTCGGTGCGCGTCACTTGCTGCAGCAGCGCCGCCAGCCACTCGGGCGTGAGCGCGGCCTGTTGCTGCAGCCAGCCGCCGCCGGCATCGACGATGAAGCGGGCATTGGTGGTCTGGTGGTCGTCGACGGCGTGCGGGAAGGGCACGTACACCGCCGCGGCGCCGATCGCCGCGATTTCGGTGACCGTGCTGGCGCCGGCGCGGCAGACCACCAGGTCGGCCTCGGCGAACGCGGCCGCCGTGTCGTCGATGAAGGGGGTGAGTTCGGCCTGCACGCCGGCGGCGTGGTAGTTGGCGCGCAGCTCGTCGATCTGCTTGGCGCCGCTCTGGTGCAGCACCTGCGGACGCCGTTCGGCCGGGATCAGCGCCAGTGCCTGGGGCACTGCTTCGTTGAGCGCCCGCGCGCCCAGGCTGCCGCCGACCACCAGCAGCTTGAGCGGGCCGGACCGGCCTGCAATACGCTCGGCGGGTGCGGGCTGCTGCAGGAAGGCGGCGCGCAGCGGGTTGCCGATCCAGCGCGCCTTGGGCAGCACGTCGGGAAAGGCGCTGAACACCCGGTCGGCCACGCCGGCCAGCACCTTGTTGACCAGGCCGGCGACCGAGTTCTGCTCGTGCAGCACCAGCGGCTTGCCCAGCAGCACGCCCATCATCCCGCCGGGGAAGGTGATGTAGCCGCCCAGGCCGACCACGACGTCGGGCCGCACGCGCCGAACCACGCGCAGGCTTTGCCAGAAAGCGCGCAGCAGCCGCACCGGCAGCAGGGCCAGCGTGACCGGGCCCTTGCCTCGCACGCCGCCGAAGTCGATGGGCTCGAAGGCGAAGCCGCGCGGCGGCACCAGGCGGCTTTCCATGCTGCCCGGCGCGCCCAGCCAGTGCACGCGCCAGGAACGCTCGCGCAGGGCCTCGGCAACCGCAAGACCCGGAAAGATGTGGCCTCCGGTGCCGCCGGCCATGACGAGGGCGCACTTGGTCATGCCCGCCCTCCCCGCATCAGCACGCGGTTCTCGTAGTCGATGCGCAGCACCACGGCGAGGGCGACGATGTTCATGAGGACGGCGGAGCCGCCATAGCTCATGAGCGGCAGCGTCAGCCCCTTGGTGGGCAGCGCGCCCAGGTTCACGCCCATGTTGATGAAGGCCTGGAAGCCGATCCACAGGCCCACGCCCTGCGCCACCAGGCCGGCGAACACGCGGTCCAGCGCCACGGCCTGGCGGCCGATGTGCACGATGCGGCGCGTCATCCAGAAGAAGGCGGCGATCACCGCCAGCAGGCCGACCAGCCCGAACTCCTCGCCGATCACCGCCAGCAGGAAGTCGGTGTGCGCCTCCGGCAGCCAGTGCAGTTTCTCCACGCTGCCGCCCAGGCCGACGCCGAAGATCTCGCCGCGGCCGATCGCGATCAGCGAGTGCGACAGCTGGTAGCCCTTGCCCAGCGCATGCTTCTCGCTCCAGGGATCGAGGTAGGCGAAGATGCGCTCGCGCCGCCAGTCGGAGAACGCGATCATCAGCGCGAAGGCCACCACGATCACGGTGGCGATCAGGAAGAACATGCGCGCGTTCACGCCGCCCAGGAACAGGATCCCCATGGCGATGACGGCGATCACCATGAAGGCGCCCATGTCCGGCTCGGCCAGCAGCAGCGATCCGACGATCGCGACGGCAGCGGCCATCGGCAGCACGGCGCGGAAGAAGCGCTCCTTCACGCCCATCCTGCGCACCATGTAGTCGGACGCGTAGAGCAGCACGGCGAACTTGGCCAGCTCCGACGGCTGGAAGCTCATCACGCCCAGCCCGATCCAGCGCCGGGCGCCGTTGACGCCCTTGCCGATGCCCGGGATCAGCACCAGCACCAGCAGCAACAGCGAGGCCATGAACAGCCAGGGCGCCACCTTCTCCCAGGTGCTCACCGGCACCTGGAACGCGAGCAGGGCCACGACGAAGCCCAGCGTCAGCGACAGGAAATGCCGCAGCAGGAAATGCGTGTGGGCGTAGCGCGCGAACTTGGGGTTGTCGGGCAACGCGATGGACGCCGAGTACACCATCACCAGCCCGAAGGCCAGCAAGGCGACGGCCACCCACAACAGCGGCTGGTCGAAAGCCTGGATGCGCGCCGGCGCTGCGGCCGCGGCGTAGCCGCGTCCGGCCGGGCGGCCGCTGCCGAACCAGCCGCCGATGCGGGCTGCGAGCGCGTTCATGCGCCGCCCTCCAGCCCGACGCCGGCCTCGTCGGCCAGTGCCTGCACGGCCGCGCGGAACACCTCGGCGCGGTGCGGGTAGTTGCGGAACATGTCGAAGCTGGCGCAGGCCGGCGACATCAGCACGGCATCGCCGGCCTGGGCACGCTGCGCCGCGGTGCGCACGGCTTCCTCCATCGATGCGGCGCCCAGCAACGGCACGCCGGCGCCCTGCAGCGCGGCGCGGATCAGCGGGCCGTCGCGGCCGATCAGCACCACCGCGCGCGCGTGGCGCGAGACCGGATCGGCCAGCGGCGCGAAGTCCTGCCCCTTGCCGTCGCCGCCCAGGATCACCACCAGCTTGCGCTCGGCGCCCAGCCCGGCCAGCGCCGCCACCGTGGCGCCCACGTTGGTGCCCTTGCTGTCGTCGAAGTACTCGACCTCGTTCACGAGGCCGACCGGCTCGACCCGGTGCGGCTCGCCGCGGTACTCGCGCAGGCCATACAGCATGGGCCCCAGCTGTGCGCCGCAGGCCGTGGCCAGCGCCAGCGCCGCCAGCGCGTTGGCGGCGTTGTGGCGGCC
>JAKFEA010000195.1:0-12472 GCA_036675905.1 Acidovorax sp.
TGCGCGCGCGCGCCCAGCGCGACGCCCAGCCGCGTCATCTCGGCCAGTCCGCGCGTGACCAGCGCCGCGCGGGCATTGAGGCCCAGCGACAAGCCGTCGCACAGGCCGGTGGCGATGGCCAGCACGTTCTTGACCGCGCCGCCGACTTCGGCGCCGACGATGTCGTCGTTGCCATAGACGCGCAGCGCGGGGCCGTGGAAGGCCTCGACCAGCGCGTCGCGCGCGGCCGCGTGGGCACTGGCGGCGACCAGCGCGGTGGGTTGCCCGCGGGCGACTTCCAGCGCGAAGCTGGGCCCCGTCAGCACGCCTGCGGCCAGGCCCGGTGCAACCTCGGCCTGGATCTCGTGCCCCAGCAGGCCGCCGGCCGCCTCGAAGCCCTTGCAGAGCCACGCGACGGGCATGCTGCAGCCAGCCATGGCGTGCAGCATGGAGCGCAGGCCCGCCATCGGCGTCGCCACGACCACCAAGTCATGCTCAGCCGCCAAATGACCCGGCTCGACACCGGAGACGACCCGCAGCGGCGCTGGAAGCGGCACCCCGGGCAGGTAGCGTCGGTTCTCCCGCTCCTGCTGGAGGGCCTGGCCCTGCGCGCCGTCGCGCGCCCACAGCGTGACTTCGTGCCGGTCGCACGCGCTCGCGGCCAGCGCCGTGCCCCAGGCGCCGGCGCCGAGCACGAGCAGCTTCACGGCCGCGGGCCCGCGGTCAGGCGGACGTGATGATGGAAGGGCCCTGTTCCTGCTGCACCTGGGCCTGCTGCTGCTCGTACATGGCCTGGAAGTTGATTTCGGCCAGGTGCACCGGCGGGAAGCCCGCGCGGTTGACGATGTCGGCCACGTTGCCGCGCAGGTAGGGATAGACGATCTGCGGGCAGGCGATGCCCAGGATGGCGCTCATCTGCTCGCCCGGCACGTTGCGGATCTCGAAGATGCCGCCCTGCTTGATCTCGACCAGGAACACCGTCTTGTCCTTGATCTTGGTGGTCACCGTGGCGGTGACGCAGACCTCGTAGATGCCTTCCACCGCCTGCGCCGCCTCCACCCCGAGCTGGATGTCGACCGAGGGCTGCTCCTGCTCCAGCAGGATGGCGGGCGAGTTGGGTTGCTCGAGCGAGGCTTCCTTGAGGTAGACGCGCTGGATCTGGAAGACGGGGTCCTGGGAGTCGGCCATGGTGTGTGCTTTCGTTTCGTGCAAAGGAAAGGCCCGCCGGGTGCAACCGAAGCGGGCCGATGCAGGTGACTGGCGGGATTATCTCAGGTGGCGCCGTTCAGCAGTGGCAGCAGGCCGCCGCGGCTGTCCAGCGACATCAGGTCGTCGCAGCCGCCCACGTGGGTGTCGCCAACGAAGATCTGCGGCACGGTGCGCCGGCCGGTGATCTCCATCATGCGCAACCGTTCGTGCGGCTGGGCGTCGACGCGGATCTCGTTGATGCTCTCCACCCCGCGCGCCTTCAGGATCTGCTTGGCGCGGATGCAGTACGGGCAGACGGCGGTGGTGTACATGGTGACGGGTTGCATGCGCTGCTCGGGCTCTCGGTCAGGCTTTCTCGAGCGGCAGGTTAGCGTCTTTCCACGCCTTCAGCCCGCCGGCCAGCACTTGGGCCTTGTCGTAGCCGAGTTTCTTGGCCACGCCCAGCGCGCGGTTGGCCCGCGCGCCGCTGGCGCAGACCAGCAGCACCGGCAGCGCCTTGTTCTTCACCGCCTCGGGCAGCCGCTGCTCGAGCTGGTTCAGCGGGATGTGCCGCGCGTTGCCGATGTGGCCCTGGGCGAACTCCTCCGCCTCGCACACGTCCACCACCACCGCCTTTTCGCGGTTGATCAGCTGCACCGCCTGGGTCGGGGACAGCCCGCCGCCGGCCATGCCGCCCTGCACCATCGGCCACAGCAGCAGCGCGCCGGACGCGAACGCCACGGCGAACAGCACCCAGTTGTTGATTACGAAGTCCATGTCTTCCTTGCCTGCGCGCCCGTCGGGCGCAAACCCGCGATTCTAAAATCCCGCCTTTTGCCCGGTCTTCCGGACCCCTCGCCATGTACAAGCTCGTGCTGGTTCGCCACGGCGAATCGACCTGGAACCTCGAAAACCGGTTCACCGGCTGGACCGACGTGGATCTCACGCCCACCGGGGTGGAGCAGGCCAAGGCGGCCGGCCGCCTGCTCAAGGCCGAGGGCTACGAGTTCGACATCTGCCACACCAGCGTGCTCAAGCGCGCGATCCACACCCTCTGGCACTGCCTGGACGAGATGGACCGCGCGTGGCTGCCCACGGCCAAGTCCTGGCGCCTGAACGAGCGCCACTATGGCGCCCTGCAGGGACTGAACAAGGCTGAAACCGCGAAGAAATTCGGCGACGAGCAGGTGCTGGTCTGGCGCCGCAGCTACGACACTCCCCCGCCGGCGCTGGAGCCGGGCGACCCGCGCAGCGAGCGCAGCGACCCGCGCTACGCCCGCCTGGCGCCCGGCGAGGTGCCGCTGACCGAATGCCTGAAGGACACCGTGGCCCGCGTGCTGCCGTTCTGGAACGAGGCCATGGCGCCGGCCATCCGGTCCGGCAAGCGGCTGCTGCTGTCGGCCCACGGCAACTCGATCCGGGCCCTGGTCAAGTACCTCGATGACGTCCCGGACGCCGACATCGTGGGCCTGAACATCCCCAATGGGATCCCGCTGGTGTACGAACTCGATGGCGACTTGCGGCCGATCCGGCATTACTACCTGGGGGATGCCGAGGCGGCCGAGAAGGCCGCGGCGGCCGTCGCGCAGCAGGGCAAGGCCTAGGCTTCTCGCTCCTCCCCCTCTGGGGGGAGGCTGGGAGGGGGGCGCTGCGGCGACGGAGCGCCGCGTGCCCCCACCCTGCCCTCCCCCAGAGGGGGAAGGGAAAGAGGGGAGGGAGAAGAGCCTGCTGGCTCAGCCGTTAGGGCTTTTTACACGGCGGGCTGCGCTCTTCCGGAACCGACGGGTAAGCGCGGCGTCATAGTGTCTTCTCAGGTGTATATTGAATTGTCGAGAGGACTTCAGGTTTCGCATGCGACACAAACTCAAGATTGCCGGCTGGGTTTCCGTCGGCGCTTTGGCCGGTGCCCTGACCACGGTTTCGCTGCAGACGGTTGCCCGCGGGTCGCTCGCGCCGCTGCCGCTGGAGGAACTGCAGCAGCTCGCCGCCGTGTTCGGCATGGTCAAGAGCGACTACGTCGAGCCGGTCGACGACGGCAAGCTGATCACCGACGCCATCTCCGGCATGGTGGCCAGCCTCGACCCCCACTCGCAGTACTTCGACAAGAAGTCGTTCAAGGAATTCCGCGAAGGCACCTCCGGGCGCTTCGTCGGCGTCGGCATCGAGATCACCCAGGAGGACGGGCTGGTCAAGATCGTCTCGCCGATCGAGGGTTCGCCCGCCTTTCGCGCCGGCCTCAAGACCAATGACCTGATCACCAAGATCGACGACACCATGGTCAAGGGGCTGACGCTGTCCGAGGCCGTCAAGAAGATGCGCGGCGAGCCCGGCGCCAAGGTCACGCTGACGATCTTCCGCAAGGACGAGAACCGCAGCTTCCCGGTCACCATCACCCGCGAGGAGATCAAGACCGTCTCCGTCAAGGGCAAGGTGATCGAGCCGGGCTACGGCTGGATCCGGCTGTCGCAGTTCCAGGAGCGCACGGTCGAGGACTTCGTGCGCAAGGTCGACGAGCTGTACAAGGCCGACCCGAATCTCAAGGGCCTGGTGCTGGACCTGCGCAACGATCCCGGCGGCCTGCTCGACGCGGCAGTGGCGATTTCCGCGGCCTTCCTGCCGGACAACGTGACCGTGGTTTCCACCAACGGCCAGTTGCCCGAGAGCAAGTTCGTCTACAAGGCGTCGCCCGAGTTCTACCAGCGCCGCGCCGGCCCCGACCCGCTGCGCCGCCTGCCGGCCGCGATCAAGAACGTGCCGCTGGTGGTGCTGGTCAACGAAGGCTCGGCCTCGGCCAGCGAAATCGTCGCCGGCGCCCTGCAGGACCACAAGCGGGCCACCATCCTGGGCAGCCAGACCTTCGGCAAGGGCTCGGTGCAGACGGTGCGCCCGCTCGGCCCCGACACCGGCCTGAAGCTGACCACGGCGCGCTACTACACGCCCACCGGCAAGTCGATCCAGGCGCGCGGCATCGTGCCGGACGTGCTGATCGACGAAAGCGAGGAGGGCAACCTGTTCTCGCTGCTGCGCACCCGGGAGGCCGACCTCGAGAAGCACCTGGGCAACGGCCAGGTTCCGGAGGTGAAGGACCCGGCCCTGGAGAAGCGCCGCGAGGAAGCGCGCAAGCGCGCCGAGGAGGAAGCCCGCAAGCCGGCATCGGAGCGCAAGCTGCCCGAATACGGCGTGCTGGAAAAGGACTTCCAGCTGGTGCAGGCGCTCAACCAGCTCAAGGGGCGGCCGGTGCTGGTGAGCAAGACGCAGGTGATCGAGAGCAAGAACGAGAAGAAGGCGCAGTGAGGGTGGCGCGGCTCGCCGCGCTCCCCTGCTCCGTGACGAACAAGCCGGCGCCAGCCGGCTTTTCTTTTGCGCCCACAATTCCCCCATGACCGACGACGACCTGCTGCGTTATTCGCGCCACATCCTGCTGGAGGAAATCGGCGTCGAGGGCCAGGAGAAGCTGGCGCGCAGCCATGCGCTCGTGATCGGAGCGGGTGGCCTCGGCTCGCCGGCGGTGCTGTACCTGGGCACGGCGGGGGTCGGCCGCATCACGCTCGTGGACCACGACCACGTGGACCTGACCAACCTGCAGCGGCAGGTCGCGCATGCCATGGACCGGCTCGGCCAGCCCAAGGCGCAGTCGGCCCGGGTGGCGGTGGCGGCCCTGAACCCCCACGTGCGGGTCGAGCCCGTGGTCGCGCAGGCCGACGCCGCGTTGCTCGACCAGTTGGTGCCGCAGGCCGACGTGGTGCTGGACTGCTGCGACAACTTCGCCACCCGCCAGGCCGTGAACGCCGCCTGCGCGCGCCACCGCAAGCCGCTGGTGTCCGGCGCCGCCATCCGCTTCGACGGCCAGGTGGCGGTGTACGACACGCGCGACGCGGCGTCGCCCTGCTACGCCTGCCTGTTTCCGCCCGACAGCGCGCCGGAGGAAACGCGTTGCGCCACGCTGGGCGTGTTCGCGCCGCTGGTGGGCATCGTCGGCTCCACCCAGGCGGCCGAGGCCCTGAAGCTGCTGTGCGGCATTGGCCCCTCGCTGGCCGGCCAGTTGCTGATGCTCGATGCGCGCAGCATGGAGTGGAGCCGCATGCGCACCCCGCGCCGGCCGGGCTGCCCGGTGTGCGGGGGAAGGGGCTAGGGCACGACCGGGTTGCCCGGACGGCCGATGCCGGCCGCGTCGGCGGCTTGCGACGGCGTGCGTGCCGCCGGCCGATCCGCAGAGGGTGCAGCACCGGCGTCACGCGAAGGCTTGCCCTTGCCGGCGTTCGCCGGGCCTGCGCCCATGCTCTTGCCCGCATCCCCCGCCTTGCCGGCAATCGCAGGCCCTTTGTCCAGTCGTGCCTCGGCGCGCGGCGCCGCGACCGAGCGCAGCGTGGCCGCGCAGTTCGCGTCCTCGCCCGGCCCGGTCTCGATGGTGGCCGCCAGCGCCAGCAGCGGGTTGATCGCGCCGAGCGCGATGGCCAGGCCGGCGCGGCCGGCCAGCGCGCCCTTGTCCAGCCCCACGTCGGGCGAGCCGAAGGTTCCCGCGATCTGCAGCGGCGATCGCAGGCTCAGGATGCTGGTGTCCTTGGGAGCCGGGCGGATCACGATGTCCATGGTCTCGCGCGCCAGGTTGATGGTGCCGCCGCCATGGAAGACCGTGTCGTCGGTGTCCAGGACCAACGCGCGCGCGGTCATGAGGCCGTCCTCCACGTCGAACGACGTGGCTGCACAGCGCAGTTGCACCCGGTCGTCGCCCTTGACCAGGAACTTCATGATCTCGGCGCCGTCCAGGCCGGCGAATTCCAGCAGCAGGTTGCTGATCTGGCCCTTGCCCATCAGCAGGGCCAGGTGGCCGTCGGCGCTGGCGAGCAGCTGCGCGACCGAGCGGCCACGCGCCGTCAGGTCGAGCTGGCCCTGGATCTTGCCGAAGCTGTTGCGGACCGATTCGGACCGCGGGACCAGGCGGCTCAACTCCAGCGAGCGCGCATCCAGGCGGGTCTGCACCGCCACCGGCTGCGCATTGCTGTCGATGCGCAGCGTGCCGGCCAGCCGGCCGCCGGCCACGCCCAGGTCCAGCGGGTCCAGCACCAGCACGCCGTCCTGCAGCCGCACGTGCACGCCCATCCGGTCCAGCGGCAGGCCCTTCGCATTCACCACCTTGGCGGCGTCGACGCGCACGTTCGCGTTCATGGCCTGGAGGCGACTGACGTCCAGGGGTGCGGCCGGCAACACCTTGCGGCCGGCATCCGCCGGCGCCTTCGGACTTCCGCGCCGCGCATCGGCCTTCGACTTCGCCTGCGCCGACGCCCCGCGCTCGCGTTCGTCCAGCCCGATCACCGGCGCCAGGTCCTCGAAGTCCAGGCTGCGCGATTGCAGCCGGCCGGTCAGCAAGCCCTTGGGACCCGAACGGTCGAAGGACAACTCGCCCTTCATGTCGGTCTTGCCCAGCGTGGCATCGATGCCGCGCACGTGCCAGGTCTCGCCCTGCTTGGACAACTGCCCCGCGACGGCATAGCGCGGCGTGTCGGGCAGCGTCACGCCGACCAGCCGATACAGCTGCGCGAGGTTCGGCCCCTGCAGGCGGAAATCCACGTTGGCGCCGTCCAGGCTGGCCAGGCTGGCCACGCTGCCGCTGGCGCGCAACTGCGTGTCGCCGGTGCTGGCCTGCACCTGCGCCGGGAACGGCTGCTGCAGCGGCTCGCTCAGGTACAGCACGTCGCCGGTGCGGCCTTGGGCGCGGAAAGGCTGGTCGCGCCAGCGCCCTTGCGCGTCGAAGCGCAGCGGCATGGGCGGGCCGGCCTGCGCACCGCCCGCGCCCTGCTGCGGCTCGATCGCGAAGGTGGTGCGGATGTCGGCGCCGTGCTGCCGCGCCACGTAGTGCAACGAGCCCTCGTCCACCACCAGCGCGCCGATCGCCGGCACGTTCTTTTCGTCGGAAGTGTCTTCGCCCAGCGCCCAGGTGCGGCGGCCATCCGGCTCGATCTGCAGTCCGAGTTGCGGCTGGGTGAGGCGCACCGACGGCAGGATGATCTCGCGGCGAAAGAGCAGCGGGAGCAGGCGCACGGCGACTTCGGCGCGCTCGGCCTTGACCAGGAAGGGGTCCTGCGCCCAGTCCGGGTTGGCGAACTCGACGCCGTCCATCAGCACGCGCGTGGTGCGACCGACCTTCACGTCCAGGTGCCGCGTGATGGCGAAGTGGCGGCCCGTCTTCTCGCTGACATAGCGGTTGACCGGGCCACGCAGCAGGTCCCAGGGAAACAGCGCCACGCCGATCGCCAGCGCGGCAATCACCGCGCCTGTCGCCACCAGCACCTTCACCCAGCGCCGCGAGCGCAGGGGATGCGTGCGCGCGGCGGTGCTCATGGCATTCAGGCTGTCATCGCCCGCCGCTGGTGGAAATCGCGACGACGGGCGCGATCAGTGAGTGCGCGGCATCGACCGGCTCGCCCAGCGCGACCAGCGCGGCGGCGGCCAGGGTGCCGAAGAAGATCATGAGGGTGTCGAGGACCAGCTTCATGGCTGATGGGCGTACTGCGTGGGATGCGGGCTTGGACCGCGAGCAGTTTGGTGGCTGAGGATGGCCGCTCCGGTCAGCACCCTGCGTGAGGTCCTGTCGTCCGCTGCCTACACCCGCGCCGGTAGGAGCCCTCCTACGGCCGGGCTGCGCCGGCGGCCCCACAATCGACCGGGCCGGCGGGCAATGGCGCGGCGGCATTTCCTGGTCGGCCAAGCCGACGACTGCCGCCTGTGGAACTGAAAGCCTTCATCGTCGAAGACAACGCCACCATCCGCGAGAACCTCATAGGCGCGCTGGAGGAACTGGCCGCCATCAAGGTGCTGGGGTGGGCGGAGACGGAGAACGACGCCAGGGCCTGGCTCACGCAGCCTGCGGCGGCATGGGACCTTGCGATCGTGGACCTGTTCCTCAAGCAGGGCAGCGGCCTGGGCATCCTCGATGCGCTGCGCGGGCGTCGCCCCGGCCAGCGCGTGGTGGTGCTCTCGAACTACGCGACCACCGACATGCGCAAGCGCTGCTCGCAGCTGGGCGCCGATGCGGTGTTCGACAAGTCCAACGAGATCGACGCGCTGATCGACTACTGCATGCAGCAGTCGCACGCCCGCGCGTGAGGCGCTGGATGCGCTGGATGCGCTGGATGCGGAGAGACTTGCACAAGCGTGGATTCCCGCTTTCGCGGGAATGATCGACACGCCGCGGCGCCGCGGCTCAGTCGATCAGTTTATTTTTCAGCGCGTAGTAGGTGAGGTCGCTGTTGGAAGCGAGGCTCATCTTCTCCATCAGCCGCGTGCGGTAGGTGCTGACGGTCTTGACGCTGAGCGACAGCGCCTTGGCGATGTCGCCCGCGGTCTCGCCCTTGGCGAGCTTGAGGAACACCTGGAACTCGCGCTCGGACAGCTGCTCGTGCGGGGCGCCGCCTTCCTTGCGATTGAGCTGCTGCGCGAGCAGCTCCGCCACCGCCGGCGAGATGTAGCGGCGGCCCAGCGCGATGGTGCGGATCGCGTTGACGATCTCCATCGGCTCGCATTCCTTGTTCAGGTAGCCACTGGCGCCCTGCCGGATCAGGTTCATCGCGTAGTGCTCCTCCGGATAGCCCGAGAGGATCAGGATGCCCACGTCGGGCGCCTTCGCGCGGATCATGCCGAGCGCGTCGATGCCGCTCTGGCCCGGCATCGACAGGTCCATCACCAGCACGTCGAGCTCGGTGGTGCGCACCAGGTCGATGGCCTCGCGGCCGCTGGCAGCTTCGCCGACCACGCGCAGGTCGACCTGCTCGGAGAAGAACTGCTTGAGCCCCGAGCGGACGATGGCGTGGTCATCCACAATGCCGACTTTGATCATGTGTGTTCTCTTTCCAGTGCCAGTTCGCTTGCGCCATTGTGGCCCAAGGCGGAACTGAAATGGCCTACCCTTCAGCCATGATTATTGCGGGGTTCATCGTTTCCGGGTGCGCGTGCACGTGAAGGTCAAGCACTCGAAAGGACTATCCGCGGCAGCGATCAGCTTGCTGCTTGCGCTGCTCGCGGCCGTCGCGCTGATCGGCATCAACGAGACCGGCTACAGCCGCTCGCGCGCCGAGCTGGACAGCATGGCGCGCCAGGTGCAGGCGCGCACGGCCATCAACCGGCTGCTGCAGCTGGTGGTCGATGCCGAGACCGGATCGCGCGGATTCCTGCTGACCGGCGACCCGCGCTACCTGGAGCCCTACAACGCCGCGGTGGCCGACATCGGCCAGAGCCTGGAGACGCTGCGGCGGGCGTACGCGGTTGCGCCGGAGGAGTCGGTGATCATCGGCCAGCTCACCCGCAACGTGCAGCGCAAGCTGGCCGAGATGGACCTCACGGTGCGCATGCGCAAGGAGGGCAAGGAAGACACCTGGAAGTTCGTGCTGCTCAGCGACGTGGGCAAGGAGCAGATGGATGCCATCCGCGAGCAGGCCGGCCGGCTGATCCAGTCGACGGGGCTGCGCATCGACGCCAGCCGCGACCAGGTGGGCGCCACGCTGCTGTACGCGCGCATCGGCATTGCCCTGGGCGCGCTGGCCGCGCTGATCGCGTTCTGGCTCTACCTGCGCCAGACCACGGCCCTGAAGGCTGCCGACGAGAAGCAGCAGCAGGCCTTGCAGCAGGAGCGCGACCTGCTGGAGCGCCAGGTGCGCGAACGCACTGCCACCCTGGCCGAACTGGCCACCCACCTGCAGCAGGTGCGCGAGGAGGAGCGCGGCCACCTCGCGCGCGAGCTGCACGACGAACTGGGCGCGCTGCTCACCGCCGCCAAGCTGGACGTCGCGCGGCTGAAGTCGCGCCTGGAGGGTCGGCCACCCGAGGTGAGCCAGCGCCTGCAGCACCTGACCGAGACGCTCAACAGCGGCATTGCGCTGAAGCGCCGAATCATCGAGGACCTGCGGCCCTCGGCGCTGTCCAACCTGGGACTCACCGCCTCGCTGGAAATCCTGACGCGCGAGTTCTCCGAGCGCTCCGGCGTCGACGTGGCAGCGACCCTCGAGCCGGTGGAGCTGGACGAGTCGGCCCAGCTCACGGTCTACCGGCTGGTGCAGGAGTCGCTCACCAACATGGCCAAGTACGCGCAGGCCCGGCACGCCGAGGTGAGCGTGCATGCCTGGGAAGGCCACGTCGAAGTGGTCGTGAAGGACGACGGAAAGGGCTTCGATCCTGCGCTGGCCCGGCCTTCCACCCATGGGCTGGCGGGCATGCGGCACCGGGTCGAGGCCACCGGCGGGCGGCTCACCGTCCGCACGCACCCGGGCGGCGGCACCCGGATCGAAGCCGTGCTGCCTCGTCAGCCAAGGCACGCCTGAAAAGCGCCCGAGCGGCCGTAGTCGCATTCCTACAAGCCGCCGCCTACCCTGCCGACAGCCGGTCACGCCCGCGGCTGATCAGCCATGGCTGACTTGGCCGCTTACGCTCTCCTCTCGCCGGCGCTCTCCGCAACAGCGCACGCGACGGCGCCGCGTCCGGGCCGCGGCAGACAACCACGAACGAGAGGACACCTTCATGGCCTACAGCAGCAGATCGCTCCACGCCGGAGCCGCCCAGCAACACTTCGCCGACGACGCGCGGGAGAAGATGCGCGACATGCGCTACGGGGCGCAGGAGCTGGCCAGCCGCGGCATGACGGCCGTGGGCGAAACGGCCAGCGCAGCGCAGGAGCGCCTCGGGCGCTATGCCGGCGCCACCGGCCGCTACGTGACGGAGCAACCGGTCAAGTCGGCCCTGATCGCCGCAGCCGTCGGCGCGGCGGTCGCCGCGATCGTGATGGTCGCGCGCAGCCGCCGCCACAGCCGCTACTACTACTGACGCGGCGCCCGCATGAGCCTGGTGCATCCGCTCTTCTCGGTGCTGGTGAGCCGGCCCGAGCTGGTCATGGACCACGTGGCCGGCTATGCCGCGCTGGCGCAGGAGGAAGCCACCTCCATGGGCACCGAGGTGGGCAAGCGCGCGATCGCTTGGGCCGCCTGCGGCGTCTGCGCCCTGGTGTTCGTGCTGCTCGCCGGGGTGGCGGTGATGCTCGGCGCGGTCACCGACGGTTTCCACTGGGTACTGCTGCTGGTGCCCGCCGTGCCGCTGGCGGGCGCGGGAGTGGCCTGGGTCATCGCACGCAAGCAGTTGCCGTCGCGTGCCTTCGCCGAACTGCGCGCACAGCTCGATGCGGACGTGCAGGCGCTGCGCACCCTCGGGGGGCGCCCGTGAGCGCCGGCAGCGACCGCCTGGAACGCAGCCGGCTCGCCATCCTCGAGCACATCCACCGCAAGGACGTGCGCCGCCACGGCCGGCCCGAAGACGACCGCGGCGCCGCGGCTTCAGCCACGGGCGACGACGCTGCGCGCGCCCGGCGCGCCGCCGGCCCGGGTTGGTACGCAACAGCCCAGGACGTCGTCGGCGGATGGTGGCGGTACCACCCTGCCCACATGGCGCTGGACATTGCGCGGCCGGCGCTCACGTCTTATGCGCGGCGCAGGCCCGTGCAGTACCTGGGCGTGGCCGCGCTCGCCGGGGCGGCGCTGTTCTTCATGCGCCCCTGGAAGCTGATTTCGGTCACGGGCGTGCTGCTGGCGGTGGTGAAGTCGCCGCAGCTGGCATCGGTCGTGATGCAGGCCCTGTCGGTCTCGCGCAATCCGCGCGACGACGAACCGGTGCCCGAATGAAGGGCACGCAGGCCGGGGGTGCGGCCGGCCTGCGCGAGCAGCAGGCGCCGCACCGGATCAGGACAACGGGAGAACAGGATGAAGCAGTACGCACGGGCCCTGGCGATCGCCACGCTGGCGGGCGCGACCCTCGTCGCCACCGGCTGTGCCGTGGTGCGCGGGCAGGAAAGCGCGGGCGCCTACGTGGACGACGCCGCCACCACCACGGCCGTGAAGACGCGGTTCGTGGAAGACAAGACAGTGGATGCCGCGGCCATCAAGGTCGAGACCCTCAAGGGCACGGTGCAGCTGTCCGGCTTCGCCAAGTCCAATGCCGAGAAGGCCCAGGCCGAATACCTGGCGCGCAACACCAAGGGCGTGCGCTCGGTCAGGAACGACATCATCGTGCGGCCGGGCGGCTGAGCGCCCTCAGCCCGTCGCCAGCGTCAGCTGGTCGTTCACGCGCCGAACGCCCTTGACGGCGTGCGCGATCTCGCCGGCGCGCGCCCGCATGGCCGCCGTCGGCACCGCGCCGCTGAGCGTGACGATGCCGTCGCGCGTGTCCACGTCGATCCGCACGCCGCGCAGCTCGCCGTCCGCGGCCAGTTGCGCCTTGACGCTGGCCGTGATCTCCGGGTCCGGGGCGCGGCCGCCGGCCGGTGGTGGCA
>JAKFEA010000196.1:0-14710 GCA_036675905.1 Acidovorax sp.
TCCGCAGAGCCGAATTCGTCTCCCGCTCCCATGTCATCCCGGCGCAAGCCGGGAACCATCCCCTGGTCTTCGGACACGCACGGGCGTGTTCCGGCCTTAGGGGATGGATTGCGGGTCAAGCCCGCAATGACATGTTCTTCACCCCGCCAGCGCCGCCTTCACCGCCGCCGACACCTGCCCCATCTCGGCCTTCCCTGCCAGCCGCTGCTTGGCGGCGCCCATCACCTTGCCCATGTCCCCCGGCCCGCTGGCCCCCAGTTCGGCCACCAGGGCCTTGACCTCGGCCGCGACTTCGTCGGCCGACAGGCGGGCGGGCAGGTAGGCCTGCAGCATTTGCATTTCGGCGGCTTCCTTGTCGGCGAGGTCCTGCCGGCCGGCCTTCGTGAAGGCTTCGATGCTGTCCTTGCGCTGCTTGATCAGCTTGTCGACGATGCCGACCACGGCCGCATCGTCGAGTTCGACCCGCTCGTCCACTTCCTTCTGCTTGAGCGCGGCCAGCAGCAGGCGGATGGTGCCCAGCCGGCCGGTGTCCTTGGCGCGCATGGCGGCCTTCATGTCTTCGGTGATGCGGTCTTTCAGGGTCATCGGTGCTTCCTTCGGTGGGAACGAAAAAAGCCTGCCAAGGCGTCCCCGGGCAGGCTTGGCGGGCGCGCTGCAGCAGCGCCGTCGCGTCGGCTCAGTAGAGCTTCTTGGGCAGCTGCATGCTGCGCACGCGCTTGTAGTGGCGCTTGACGGCCGCGGCCTTCTTGCGCTTGCGCTCGGCCGTGGGCTTCTCGTAGAACTCGCGGGCGCGCAGCTCGGTCAGCAGGCCCAGTTTCTCGATGGTGCGCTTGAAGCGGCGCAGCGCCACGTCGAACGGCTCGTTTTCCTTAACGCGAATGGTCGTCATGAATGAATCAAATCGATCTCGAAGTGCCGCAAGAAGATCGGGCTTGCGGCGGGGGTGCCCCAACTGAAGGTGATCAGGCCGTCGGGGTATGCCGGCAAAGCCCGAAATTATAGCGGCTGGGCCCGCGACGGCAACCCTCGAGTGGGCTGGGGGGCCGCAAGCCCGCCAATTGGGCCAGAATCGAAGGCGTGGCGATGGTGTCCTCCCCTCCGGCGATCCCGGCCGACGAGCAGCGGCAGGCGCTCGGCCGGGCTGCCCGCCTGCTGGCCGGCGCCGCCGATTTCGACGAGACCCTGCGCCAAGCCATAGCGGCCTGCCTGCCCGCACTGGCCGACTTCGGTTTCTTCGACGCGGTGATCGAGGGCGAGGAGGTGCGCCGCACCTGCGCCGCGCACGAGGCACCCGACGTGCAGGCGCTGCTGGCGTCCACCCGCTGGATCCGGCAGGCCCATCCCGAACTCAACCTGTGCGCCTTGTCCACCGGCGAGCCGGCGCTGCACCCGGACACCGGCGATGCGTGGTACCGCCGCATTGCGGCCGATGAAGCCCATCTGCAACTGCTGAGGGACCTGGCGTTCCGCTCCATGCTGACGGTGCCCATGCGCTGGCGCGGCGAACTGATGGGGGCCCTGACGCTCTTCATGGGCCGTTCGGGTCGCCGCCACACGGACGAGCACCTGGCCTTCGCCACCGAAGTGGCCGACCTGGCAGCCCCGCTGGTGGCCAACGCGCGCCTGCTGGAGCGGCATCGCCGGGTCGAGGCGGCACTGCGCCGCAGCGAGGAGTTGCTGCGCATGGCCGTCGACGCCGGCCAGGTGGGCATCTGGGACTGGGACATCGTGGCCGACCGGGTCAGCTGGTCCGACCGGGTGTACGAATTGCACGAGATGCAGGTCGGCAGTGACATCGGCAGCCTGGCGGGGTTCCGCTCGCGCGTGCTGCCGGATGACCTGCCGCGCGTGGAGGCCGCCATCGGCGAGGCGCTGGCCGGCGGCTCGTCCTACGCCGTCGAGTTCCGCACGCCGCTGCCCGACGGGCGGGTGCGCTGGATTTCCACCCGCAGCCAGCTGGTGCGCGACGGCTCCGGCCGACCGCTGCGCATGGTGGGAGCCAGCACCGACGTGACCCAGCGGGTGGAGCTGCTGGCGGCCGAGCGCCGCGCCCGCAGCGAGGCCGAGGCGGCGCGTCGCCGCATGGAACTGCTGGCCGGGGCCGGCGAGCGGCTGGCCCATTCGCTGGATCCGCAGGCCACGCTGGAGGCGGTGGCGCGCACCGTCGTGCCGGACATTGCCGACTGGTGCCGCATCGACCTGCTGGACGAGAACGGCGTGCTGCAACGCAAGCTGGCCTGGCACAGCGACCCGCAGCGCTCGCAGCAGGCGCTGGAGCTGGCCATGCGCCTGCGCGCGCCGGCCGATGCGGCGGGCAGCATGGCCTGGGTCGTGCGCACCGGGCGTCCGCACCATGGCAACTTCGAGGACGCGCAGCACGATCCGGCCACGGCCGAATTCACCCGCGCGTTCGGCATGCACGCGCACTTCATCCTGCCGCTGGTGGCGCACGGGCGCACCATCGGGGCGATGGCCGTGCTGCAGGCGGAATCGGGCCGCAAGCTCGACGAGGACGACCGGGTGCTGGTGCTGGAGCTGGGGCGGCGTGCGGCGCTGGCGCTGGACAACGCTCGCCTGTTTGCCGAAGCCGAGGCCTCGCGGCGCCAGGCCGAGGCCGCCAACGGCGCCAAGGACGAGTTCCTGGCGATGCTGGGCCACGAGCTGCGCAACCCGCTGGCGCCGATCAGCACGGCCCTGCAACTGATGGAGCGGCGCGAGCCCGATGCGGTGGTGCAGGAGCGGCGCGTGATCGGCCGGCAGGTGGACCACCTCTCGCGCCTGATCGACGACCTGCTGGACATCTCGCGCATCACCCGCGGCAAGGTCCAGCTGCGCTGGGAGCGCGTCGACCTGCGGGCGGTGGTGGCCCATGTGCTGGAACTCACGCGCCCGGTGTTCGCCGCGCGCCCGAAGCCGGTGCAGGTGCAACTGCCGCACGGTCCGGCGCTGGTCGACGGCGACTTCGTGCGGCTGTCGCAGGTGCTGTGCAACCTGCTGGTCAACGCCGCCAAGTTCACGCCCGCCAATGGCACCGTGTCGCTGCGCGTGCGCGAGCGCGGCGGCTGGGAGATCGAAGTCAGCGACACCGGCTGCGGCATGCAGCCCGAGCTGCTGGCGCGGGTGTTCGACCTGTTCGTGCAGGGCCGGCAAGCCATGGACCGGCGCGCCGGGGGCCTGGGACTGGGGCTGGCCATCGTGCGCAGCATGGTCGAGCGGCACGGCGGCACGGTGCGCGCGCACAGCGAAGGCGAGGGGCGCGGCGCCACTTTCACCGTGAGCCTGCCGCCGTCCGGATCGGCGCCCCCTCCGTCGCCGGCGCCCACGCCCGCGCCCGCCGGCGAGCAGCGCGGCAGCGGGCGCATCCTGGTGGTGGACGACAACGCCGACGCGGCGCAAACCCTGGCCGAACTGCTGCAGGTGATCGGCTACGAGGCGCGCACCGCGCCGGACGCCAAGGCTGCCCTGCAGGTGCTCGAGGCGTTCCGGCCGCAGCTCGCGCTGCTGGACATCGGATTGCCGCAGGTGGACGGCTACGAACTGGCCCGCCTGATCCGCCAGCACCCGGCCGGCAAGGACGTCCGCCTGGTCGCGCTGACCGGCTATGGCCAGGAGAGCGACCGCGCCCGCGCACTCGCCGCCCACTTCGACGAGCACCTGGTGAAGCCAGCGAGCCTGGATCACCTGACCGAGGTGCTGCAGCGGCTCCTCTAATTGGGGTCAGATACGCATTTCCGGGCAGGCCGAATCAAACGGAGTTAATTCGTATCTGACCCCGATTTCTCATTCGCGAGCGCCTGGGCGCAGGCCCAGCCGCTGGACCAGGCCCATTGGAAGTTGTAGCCGCCCAGCCAGCCGGTGACGTCGACCACCTCGCCGATGAAGTGCAGGCCGGGTTGTTTCGCGGCCTCCATGGTTTGGGACGACAGTTCGCGCGTGTCGACGCCGCCGGCGGTGACTTCGGCCTTGCGGTAGCCCTCGCTGCCTGAGGGCAGCAGTTCCCAATGCGACAGCGCGCGGGCCAGTGCCGCAAGCGCCTTGTCGGGCACTTCATTCACGGGGCGCTGCCAGGCAGCGTCGCGCTGGATCCAGGCATCCGCCAGTCGCGCGGGCACGAAGGCCGCCAGCTCGTTGGCCAAACGCTTGCGCGAGAGCGATTTCGCCTGCAGGAGCGCAGCAGCCAGGTCGGCGCCGGGCGCCAGGTCCATCCGCACCGGCGAGTCGGGGTGCCAGTAGCTGGAGATCTGCAGCACGGCGGGGCCGGACAGGCCGCGGTGGGTGAACAGCAGGTCCTCGTCGAAAGCGGCCGCCGGCGACTTCGCTCCTGCGCCGGAAGTGCTGATGCGCACCGGCAGCGACAGTCCGGCGAGCTGCGCATAGGGCGCCCAGTCATCGCCGTCGAAGGTGAGCGGCACCAGCGCCGGCCGCGGCGGTACCACGCGCAGCCCGAATTGCCTGGCGATGCGATAGCCGAAGTCGGTGGCGCCGATCTTCGGAATCGACAGCCCGCCGGTGGCGATGACCACGCGCGGCGCCCGCACGACTCCGCGCTCGGTCTCGATTTCATACAGCGGCGCGCCAGCATCGTCGCGATACCGGATTGCCGACACCCGGCAGGGCTGCCAGTGCTCCACGCCGCCCGCCTCGCATTCGGCCAGCAGCATGCGGATGAAATCTTCCGAGCTGCGGTCGCCGAACAGCTGGCCCTTGTGCTTCTCGTGGAAGGGGATGCCGTGCCGCTGCACCAGCGCGACGAAGTCGGCGGCGCTGTAGCGCGACAGCGCGCTGCGGCAGAAGTGCGGGTTCCCGCCCAGGAAGTGCCGGTGCGGCGCGCGCGGGTCGAGGTCGCGATTGGTGAAATTGCAGCGGCCGCCGCCGGAGATGCGGATCTTCTCGGCGACCTTCTCGCCGTGGTCCAGCAGCAGGACCTTCACGCCCAGTTGCCCGGCCACCCCGGCGCAGAACAGGCCCGCGGCGCCCGCGCCGATCACTACCGCGTCGTACGCGTGCACCTTCCAGCCACCCCTTGGTTCAAGAGGGGCCGTTTATAGCAGCCGGCCTGCGCCGCCCGGGCGGAAACGCGTACCAGGCGGCCAGCACCGCCAATCCGAACAGCGTGTACGCGAGCGTGAACACCCAGCCGGGCGCCTCGTAGAACAGCAGGCGCTGCAGCCAGTGCTCGACGAAGCCTTGCGTGTAGGCCGCCTCGCCGGCACGCTGCCGCAACCCGATCTCCAGGATGGTGAGCGGACACGCCGCGCCCAGCCACTGCTGCAGCACCACGTAGCCGATCGCGCCCAGGTGCGCCAGGCGGAACGTCCAGCCGTTGACCCATGTCCAGCCGCGCCGGTTGCCGGCGAGGATCAGCGCCAGCCCACCGATGACGAAGACCACCACGGCGAAGTGCAGCACGAGCACTGCGTCGGCCAGCCAACGGTACGCGAGATCGGCATTCATGCGTGGGGGCAGGGCGCAGGCGCGCCCGCTTCAGGCCGCTTGCGCCTGCGACGAATCGTCGCGCATCGCTGCCACCCCGCGCAGCACGTCGCCGACCACGATCACCGAAGGACTGGCCAGCTGCTCGCGCGCGACGGTATCGGCCAGCCGGTCCAGCGTGGTCACCGCGTGGCGCTGCTCCGGCAAGGTGGCGCGCTGGACGATGGCGACGGGCGTGGCGGGCGGCAGCGCAGACAGCAGGCCGTCCTGGATGCCGCGCACGCCGCTGACGCCCATGTAGATCACCAGCGTCAGCCGCGCCTGCCGGGCCGCCAGTGCCAGTGCCGGCCAGTCGGGCGGCTCGCCGCCGCGCTGCGCGTGACCGGTGACGAACACCACGCCCTGCGCATGCTCGCGATGGGTGAGCGGCACGCCCAGCGAAGTGGCGGCCGCCAGCCCGGCCGTGATGCCGTTGACGATCTCCACCCGAACCCCGGCGGCGCGCAACTGCTCCACCTCCTCGCCGCCGCGGCCGAAGATGAAGGGATCGCCGCCCTTGAGGCGCACCACGTTCTCGCCCTCGTGCGCCGCCGATGCCATCAGCTTGCCGATGAAGGCCTGCGGCGTGCTGCGGCAACCGCCGCGCTTGCCGACGTGGACGATGCGCGCGTGCGCCGCCAAGGCCACGATCTCGTCGCTCACCAGGTCGTCCACCAGCACCAGCGTCGCCGCCTGCAACGACCGCACCGCCTTGAGGGTGAGCAGTTCGGGGTCGCCGGGGCCGGCGCCGACCAGCGTGACTCTGCCCGTCGATTCATGCATGGCTTTCGCCTCCATGGTCAAGCTGCATCGGCAGCCAGTCGCAAGATGTGTTCCACCTGCCGCGCAATCGAATCCGGAACCGGCTGCCGCTCGCGCAGCACGTCGCGGATGTAGGCTGCCGTGACTTCGGGGCCCACCCCCGAAGGCCAGCCTGGCAGATCGGCCAAGGTGCCACGCCGGCCTTCCTCCAGCACCAGGCGGCGGCCCCGCACGAAGCCGTCCATCTGCGGTGTGCGGCGCGCATCGGCCACCGCCTCGCCCTCGGTGCCGCGCAACAGCAGTGCGGTGGCGCCCATGAGTTCGAACACCGCGCCCATCGCCGCGCCGTATTCCGGATGGGTGTAGCTGCTGACGATGACGGCCGGGCCGGCGCAAGGATCCATGAGCTTGACCAGGCTGTGCGCCGAGTTGCGCAGCCCGAGCACCCGTCGCACGTCCAGCAGCCGCTTCAGCCCGGGGTGCAGCAATTCCGTCGCCGCGTAGACGGCTTCGCCAGGCGCTGGAGCGCGCAGGCGATCGAGCGAAGCGATTCCCGCCTCGGCCAGCACTTCGGTGACGAACACCCGGCTGCTCTCGGTGGCGGTGCCATGGATCAGCACCGGCAAGCCGCGCTGCGCCAGCAGCAGAGCCAGGAGGGGCGTGAGCACCGGCAGGCGGCGTGCGCCGTTGTAGCTGGGCAAGACCACGAGCGGCGACTGCGCGCTTGGCACGAGGTCCAGGCGCGTCCGCGTGGCATCCAGGAATCCGGCCATCTCCTCGGGCGTCTCGCCCTTGACTCGCATGGCAATGCAGAACGCGCCCACCTCCAGGTCGCTGGCCGTGCCGTCCAGCAGCTGGCCGAACAGGTCGGCCGCCTGCTCGCGGGCCAGCGGGCGCGCGCCCTGCTTGCCGCGGCCGATCTCCTTGAGGTACTGGCTGATGCCCACGGCCGGAATTCTCCCAAAGCACTTAGCACCGAAGGCTATAGCCATATGCCGTCTCGATGCGGGCGTGTCAAGTTGCCGCAATCGGGATCGTGCGGGTGCCCGGGCGGTGATCTGCGGGCTCGTCCTCGATGGCGATGCTCGCGAGTTCCAATGCATCCAGGTAGACGGCGCCGTCCTCCACCCGGACCGAAAAGCGGGGCGTACACCCCTGGTCGGGCGCTCGGGCACAGCCGTCGTCCAGCGCAAGGGTCCAGTTGTGCAGCGGGCAGGCCACGCTGGTGCCGAACACGATGCCCTGCGACAGCGGGCCGCCCTGGTGCGGGCAGCGATCCAGCAGCGCGAACACCTGGTCGTCGCCGGTGCGGAACAGCGCCACGTCCGGCCCGCGCGGGCGCGCCAGGCGGCGCGATCCGAGGCGCGGGATCTCCCGCACGTGGCAGGCGAAGGTCCAGTCGTTCATCTTCATGGCTCCACGGCCTCCAGCTTCCCGAACTGGCCGGCGTCGACTGCCGCCTTGTCGAAATCGAACCAGGGATCGGGCTCGCCCTCCAGCGCGAACTGCAGCCGCCCCCACAGGGCCTTGCGGTTGCCGGCGTCGTCCAGCACCTTCTTCGTCACGTGCTCCATGCCGACGCGCTGCAGGTAGTGCACGGTGCGTTCCAGGTACCAGCCTTCCTCGCGGTAAAGCTGCAGGAAGGCGCCGGCGTACTCCAGCACTTCGGCGGCGGTCTTCACCTTGCACAGGAACTGCGCCACTTCGGTCTTGATGCCGCCGTTGCCGCCGACGTAGAGCTCCCAGCCGGAATCCACGCCGATCACGCCCACGTCCTTGATGCCGGCCTCGGCGCAGTTGCGCGGGCAGCCGGACACGGCCAGCTTGACCTTGTGCGGCGCGTACATGCGCCACAGGGCCCGCTCCAGGTCCTTGCCCATCTGCGTGGAGTCCTGGGTGCCGAAGCGGCACCACTCGCTGCCCACGCAGGTCTTCACGGTGCGCAGCGCCTTGGCGTACGCGTGGCCCGATGGCATGCCGATGTCCCTCCAGACACCCGGCAGGTCCTCCTTCTTCACGCCCAGCAGGTCGATGCGCTGCCCGCCCGTGACCTTGACGGTGGGGATGCGGTATTTGTCCACCACGTCGGCGATGCGGCGCAGTTCGGCGGCGGTGGTCTCGCCGCCCCACATGCGCGGCACCACCGAGTACGTGCCGTCCTTCTGGATGTTGGCGTGGCTGCGCTCGTTGACCAGGCGCGACTGCGGGTCGTCGCGGGCCTCCTTCGGCCAGGTGGAGATCAGGTAGTAGTTGATCGCCGGCCGGCAGGTGGCGCAGCCGTCGGGCGTGCGCCATTCGAGGAAGGCCATGGCCGCGGCGACGGTGGTCAAGCGGTTCGAGCGGATCGCGTCGCGCAGCTCCTGGTGGCTGTGGTCGGTGCAGGCGCACACCGCCTTCTTCCTCGGGGTGGCGGAGTAGTCGCCGCCGGCGGTGGCCATGATGATCTGCTCCACCAGCCCGGTGCACGAGCCGCAGGAAGCGCTGGCCTTGGTGTGCTTGCGGACCTCGTCCAGCGTGAACAGGCCCTTGTCCCGGATGGCCCTGCAGATCGCGCCCTTGCTCACGCCGTTGCAGCCGCAGACCTCGTCGGCGTCGGCCAGGGCGGCGGCCTGGCTGCGCCCCTGGTGGCCGGCGTCGCCCAGGTTGGCCTGGCCGGCCAGCAGCCGGTCGCGCAGGCCGGCGATGCTGCGGCCCTCGCGCAGCAGCTTGAAGTACCAGCTGCCGTCCACCGTGTCGCCGTACAGGCAGGCGCCGACCAGCTTGTCGTCCTGGATCACCAGCTTCTTGTAGACGCCGCGTGCGGGATCGCTCATGGCGATCTCCTCGGTGCCGTCGCCGCCCGTGAAGCGCCCGGCCGAGAACAGGTCGATGCCGGTCACCTTGAGCTTGGTGGAGGTGAGCGAGCCGCCGTAGCGGCCGATGCCGAACCGCGCCAGGTGGTTGGCCGCCACCTTGGCCTGCTCGAACAGCGGCGCGACCAGCCCGTAGGCCACGCCGCGGTGCGCCGCGCACTCGCCCACCGCCCAGATGCGGGCATCGGTCACCGTCTGCAGCGTGTCGTGCACCACGATGCCTCGCGCGCAGTGCAGGCCGGCCTTCTCGGCCAGTCCGGTCTCGGGCCGGATGCCGACCGCCATCACGACCAGATCGGCGCTCAGTTGCGAGCCATCTTCCAGTTGCACCCGGCGTACGCGGCCGCCGCGGCCCCCGGCCAGTCCCGTCGTGCAGGCGCCCAGCCGGAACTTCAAGCCGCGCGCCTCCAGCGATCGCTGCAGCAGCCGGGCCGCCGGCTCGTCGAGCTGGCGCTCCATCAGCCAGGGCATGACGTGGACGACGGTCACGTCCATGCCGCGCTTGAGCAGGCCATTGGCGGCCTCCAGCCCGAGCAGGCCCCCGCCGACGACGACGGCCTTGCGGTACTTCCGTGCGGCCTCGATCATGGCGTGCGTGTCGGCAATGTCGCGGTACGCGAGCACGCCCTGCAGGTCGACGCCCGCCACCGGCAGCATGACGGGGCGCGAGCCGGTGGCCAGCAGCAGCCGGTCGTACGGCGCTTCGGTGCCGTCGTCGGCGCGCACCACGCGGCGCACCCGGTCGATCTGCACCGCCTTGCGGCCGGCGTGCAGGCGGATGCCGTTCTCCTCGTACCAGGCCCAGGGGTTCAGCACGATCTGCTCGAAGGCCTGCTCGCCCGCCAGCACCGGCGACAGCAGGATGCGGTTGTAGTTGGGGTGCGGCTCGGCGCCGAACACCGTGATGTCGTACAGCCCGGGCGCGATCTTCAGCAGCTCTTCCAGGGTGCGCGCGCCGGCCATTCCGTTGCCGATGACGACCAGGTTCGATGGCTTCATGCGGGACTCCTGCGGCCAGGCCCGGTCAGGCGGCGCCGCGTGCCGGGGCGGTGCGCAGGTGGGTCGCGTAGAGCGTCAGCCCTACGAAGGTGAGGCCGCCGACCAGGTTGCCCAGCACGGTCGGGATCTCGTTCCAGACCAGGTAGTCGTACACCGAGAAGTTGCCGCCCAGCATCAGGCCGGAGGGGAACAGGAACATGTTCACGACCGAGTGCTCGAAGCCCATGTAGAAGAACACCATGACCGGCATCCACATGGCCAGCACCTTGCCGCCGACGCTGGTGGACATCATGGCGCCGACCACGCCGCTGGAGACCATCCAGTTGCACAGCACGCCGCGCAGGAACAGGGTGAGCATGCCGGCGGTGCCGTAGGCCGCGTAGCCCAGCGTGCGGCCCTCGCCGATGGTGCCGATCTTCTGGCCCACCAGGTTGGGCTCGCTGGAGAAGCCGAAGGTGAAGATCACCGCCATGAACACCGCCACCGTGAAGGCGCCGGCGAAGTTGCCCAGGAACACCAGCCACCAGTTGCGCAGCACGCCCCTGAGCGTGACGCCGGGGCGGCGGTCGATCAGCGCCAGCGGCGTCAGCGTGAACACGCCGGTGAGCAGGTCGAAGCCCATCAGGTAGAGCATGCAGAACCCCACCGGGAACAGCACGGCGCCCAGCAGCGGATTGCCGGTCTGCACCGAGACCGTGATCGCGAACGCGGCGGCCATCGCCAGGATGGCGCCGGCCATGTAGGCGCGGATCACCGTGTCGCGGGTGGACATGAAGATCTTGGATGCCCCTGCGTCGACCATGCGGGTGACGAATTCATTGGGAACGACATAGGCCATTGGCACTCCTGGGTAGTGGATCGGAAGACGACGTTCCGGTTAGCAGGGACCGTGCCAGTGGACTGCGACACACCGCCGCGATGCTCGCTTCCTCCGTTCCCGATTTCGCGGGAATGACCGGAATGGGGCGGCGCACCAACATGCATCGCTAAACTCGCCCGATGCTGGTGCTGGGCATCGAATCTTCCTGCGACGAGACGGGTGTCGCGCTCGTCGACGGCGGCGGCGGTGGCGTGCCGCGCCTGCTGGGCCATGCGCTGCACAGCCAGGTGCGCATGCACGAGGCCTATGGCGGCGTGGTGCCGGAGCTGGCCAGCCGCGACCACATCCGCCGCGTGCTGCCGCTCACCCACGAGGTGCTGCAGCAGGCCGGGCGCGAACTGCGCGAAGTGGAGACGGTTGCGTACACGCGCGGACCGGGCTTGGCGGGGGCACTGCTGGTGGGCGCGGGCGTGGCCTGCGCGCTCGGCGCCGCTCTGGGCAAGCCCGTGCTGGGCGTGCACCACCTGGAAGGCCACCTGCTGTCGCCGTTCCTGAGCGCCGATCCGCCGCAGTTTCCCTTCGTGGCGCTGCTCGTCTCCGGCGGGCACACCCAGTTGATGCGCGTGGACGGAGTGGGGCAGTACGAACTGCTGGGCGAGACCATCGACGATGCCGCCGGCGAGGCCTTCGACAAGAGCGCCAAGCTGCTGGGCCTGGGCTACCCGGGCGGTCCGGCCCTGTCGCTGCTCGCGCAGCAGGGCGATGCCAGGGCGTTCGCGTTGCCGCGGCCGCTGCTGCACAGCGGCAACCTGGATTTTTCCTTCGCCGGGCTGAAGACGGCAGTGCTGACGCAGGCGCGCAAGCTGGGTGACGGCCTGGAGGCCCGCAAGGCGGACCTGGCGGCGGCCACCGAGGCGGCGATCGTGGAGGTGCTGGTGAAGAAGTCGCTGGCCGCGCTGAAGGAAACGGGCCTCCAGCGGATGGTGGTGGCCGGCGGTGTCGGCGCCAACCGGCTGCTGCGAGAGCAGCTGGATCATGCCGCCGCGAAGCGCGGCGTGCGGGTGCACTACCCCGAACTGGCCCTGTGCACCGACAACGGCGCCATGATCGCCATGGCGGCGGCGATGCGCATCGCCGCGAACGTGCAAGCGGCCAGCCGGTCCTACGCCTTCGACGTGAAACCGCGCTGGCCGCTGGGCGAACTGAGCGCCGCCTAGCCGATCACTTCACTTCGATCTGCCGAGCCTTGCTCACCGGCTGCTGCTTGGCCAGCGTGAGCGTCAGCACGCCGTTCTCCAGCCTGGCGCCGGTGGCCTCGACGTCGATCTCCTGCGGCAGCTCGTAGGCGGCCTTGTACTGGCGCGGGGCTTGCGCCTTGGTCTCGATGCGCACGACGGCGCCCTCGATGTCGATCGACAGGTCCTCGCGGGCGATGCCGGGCATGTCGAGGGTCACGGTCCAGGCCTTCTCGTCCTGCTCCAGCTTGGGGCCGCCAGCCAGGCCGCTGCCGTAGAACGCTTCGTTGACGAAGCGCTCGAAGTTGCGGTCGAAGGAACGGAACGCCGGAACCCCGGCGCGGGAACGGACAACGGGTGCGAAAAACATGGTGGGCTCCTTGGGAAACTACACTCCGCGGCTCTCGCTCCATTTCGATCGCCGCCTGCAGCCAACGTGCGCGCCGGCCGCATTTTTTCAAGGGGAAAACTTGATGCACAGCACCCGCAGGCGGGTCTTGAAAACCATCGCGGCGGCGCTATCTGTGCCCGCCTTCGCACAGGCGCAGCCCGCGGGCGCGCCGCTCAAGCTGGCGATGATCGAGTCGCTCTCGGGCGCCTTCGCCAACACCGGCGAGGCGGTGTTCCGCAACCTGCTGTGGGCGGTCGAGCGGGTCAACGCGCGCGGCGGCGCCAGGCTGCCGGGCGGCGCGCGCCCGCTGGTGCTGGAGCGCTACGACAGCAAGGGGCAGACCGAGGAGGCGCTGGCCATGCTGCGCGCGGCCATCGACGACGGCGCCCGCGTCGTGCTGCAGGGCAACTCGTCCGCCGTGGCGGCGGCGCTGATCGAAGCCGTGAACAAGCACAACGAGCGCGAGCCCTCGCGCCGCGTGCTGTACCTCAACTATTCGGCGGTCGACCCCATCCTCACCAACGAGCGCTGCAGCTTCTGGCATTTCCGCTTCGACGCGCACGCCGACATGCGGATGGCGGCCCTGATGGCGGTGCTGCGCGAGGACAAGGCGGTGCACGGCGCCTACCTGATCGGGCAGGACTACAGCTTCGGCCAGGCGGTGCTGCGCGAGGCGCGTCGCCAGCTCGGCGCGCAGAGGCCGGACGTGCGCATCCTCGGCGACGAACTGCACCCCATGGGCCGCATCAAGGACTTCATGCCCTATGCCGTCAAGATCAAGGCCAGCGGCGCCGATGCGGTGATCACCGGCAACTGGGGCAACGACCTCACCCTGCTGGTCAAGGCGGCGCGCGAGGTCGGCTTCGACGGCAGCTTCTACACCTTCTACGGCAATGCGCTGGGCGCGCCGGCGGCGATCGGCGAGGCGGGGGTCGGGCGGGTGATCGCGGTCGCCGACTGGCTGCCCAACCTGCCCACGGCGCAGAGCGAGGCCTTCTACCAGTCGTTCCGCCAGCGCTTCCCCCGACCGCAGGACGACTACGTGCACATGCGCATGCAGCTGATGGTCGAGGCGCTGGCGCAAGCGGTGGAGCAGGCCGGCAGCACCGAGGCCGCTGCGGTGGCGGGCGCGCTGGAGAAGGCCCGCGTCGGCCTGGCCGGGCAGGGCGGCAGCATGCGCGCGCTCGACCACCAGTTCCAGCAGTCGCTGGTGGTCGGCGTGATGGACCGCCAGGGCACCCCCGGCGTCAAGTTCGACGTCGAGGGCTCCGGCTACGGCTTCCGCGTGGTGCGCGTGATCGCGCCGGCCCAGGCCGAACTGCCCACCAGCTGCCGCATGGTGCGGGCGGCTTGAAACCCAAATCTCCGTTCGCAGAAGGCGCGAAAGATTCGCAGAAGTCGCAAAAGAAGCATTCAAAATAGTTTCTTCAGTTTTGCGTCTTCTGCGCTTGTTCTGCGTCTTCTGCGTACGGATGTTTCTTTTCGGACTTTTATGCGACAAGCCATCCTTGATCTCGAAGCCTCCAAGATCCGCGAAGTGGCCAACGCCGGCATGGGCCGCGGCGACGTGCTGGCTTTCTGGTTCGGCGAGAGCGACGAGGTCACGCCGGACTTCATCCGCGAAGCCGCGATCGAATCGATTCGCGCCGGCGAGACCTTCTACGCCCACAACCTGGGCCTGCCGGAACTGCGCGAGGCCGTGGCGGCCTACACCTCGCGGCTGCACCCGCCGGTGGGCAGCGAGCGCGTCGCCATCACTTCCGGCGGTGTCAACGCGCTGATGCTGGCGGTGCAGATGCTGGTGGATGCCGGCGACGAGGTGGTGGCGGTCACGCCGGTGTGGCCCAACCTGACCGCGCAACCGCTGATCATGGGAGCGAAGCTGCGCCGCGTGTCGCTGCGACCGCAGGCGGGCGCCTGGAAGCTGGACCTGGCGCAGCTGCTGGATGCCGTGCGGCCCGGCACCAAGCTGCTGATCCTCAACGCGCCCAACAACCCGACCGGCTGGACGCTCACCCGCGCCGAGCAGCAGGCGATCCTGGACCACTGCCGGCAAACCGGCACCTGGATCCTGGCCGACGAGGTGTACGAGCGGCTCTACTACGAACCCACGCAGACCGGTTGCGCGCCCAGCTTCCTGGACATCGCCGGCCCGGACGACCGCCTGGTGGTCGCGCAC
>JAKFEA010000197.1:0-2796 GCA_036675905.1 Acidovorax sp.
AGCTGCGGATAGTCGAGCCGCTCGCCGTAGGTCTTGGCGCGGATGTGCCGCAGCGACTGCAGCACGGGCGGATGGCGGATCTCCAGCGGCTCGCCGCCCTGCAGCCCCAGCAGCCGCCACGCGGCCTCGGACAGGCCGGCCTCATCGACGCGCAGCCAGTCGGCCATGACGTGGTGCACGGTGGCCAGCACGCTGCGGCCGTCGTTCACCAGCTCGACCCGGGCCTGCGCCTCGAAGCCCTCGGCCAGGCAGACCGGGCAATCGGGGCGCATGTAGACGATGGGCGCCTGGTAGGTGTCGATGCCCGCGCGGCGCGCGACCAGCGTCGCCGGCGCCGGCTTGGCGTGCGCCGCCGTCACAGCTCGACTTCCTGGCGCTGCTCGGGCACGGAGCAGGCGAAGCCGTGCGTGTCTTCGATTGCGAGGCGCAGGCTGTCGGCCGCGGCCGGCTCGCCGTGGGTGACGAACACCTGCCGCGGCGCCGAGGGCAGCTTGCCGATCCAGCGCAGCAACTCGTTGCGATCGGCGTGAGCGGACAGCGAGCCCAGGCTCACCACCTCGGCGCGCACCTTGACGTACTCGCCGTGGATCTTGACTTCGCGCGCGCCGCCGGCCAGCGTCGCGCCGCGCGTGCCGGCGGCCTGGTAGCCAGCCAGCAGGATGGTGTTGCGCCGGTCCGGCGCAAAGGCCTTGAGGTGGTGCACCACCCGGCCGCCGGTGGCCATGCCGCTGGCCGCGATGATCACGGCCGGCATCTTCAGTTCGTTCAGGCGCTGCGACTCGGCCACCGTGTTGACGATGCGCACCGCTTCGCACATGGCGCGGCACTGCTGCGAATCCAGCCGGTGCTGCGAGCGGTAGCGGACATAGAGCTCGGTCACGTCGGCCGCCATCGGGCTGTTGAGGAACACCGGCACGTCGGGCATGCGCCTTTGCTCCTTCAGCTGCGCCACCAGGTGCATCAGCGCCTGTGCGCGGCCGACCGCGAAGGCCGGGATCACCACGATGCCGCCGCGCGCGGCCGTGCGGCTGACCACCTCGGCCAGCGTGGTGGCCGGGTCCTCTTCCAGGTGCTCGCGCTCGCCGTAAGTGGATTCGACCAGCACCGTGTCCGCGGCCGGCGGCGTCTCCGGCGGTTTCATCAGGATGTCTTCGTCGCGCCCCAGGTCACCCGAGAACAGCACCGAGCCGCCGTCCCAGTGCGCGTGCACGCTGGCCGCGCCCAGGATGTGGCCGGCCGGAATGAACTGCATGCGCACGCCGGGGATCGGCTCGAAAACCGTGTGGAAGTTCGTGCGCCGGAACTGCCTGAGCACGCGGCGCGCGTCGTCCTCGGTGTACAGCGGCAGCGCCGGCTGGTGACGCGAGAAGCCGTGCCGGTTGGCGAACTCGGCCTCTTCCTCCTGAAGGTGGCCGGAGTCGGGTAGCAGCAGGCCGGCCAGCTCGACCGAGGCCTCGGTGGCGTGAACCGGGCCGTGGAAGCCCTGCTTGGCCAGGGCCGGCAGGTAGCCGCTGTGGTCGATGTGGGCGTGCGTGAGCACCACCGCATCGATGCCGCGCGGGTCGACCGGGAAGCGGTCCCAGTTGCGCAGCCGCAGTTGCTTGAGGCCCTGGAACAGCCCGCAGTCGACCAGCACGCGGCGGCCGTCGTGCTCCAGCAGGTAGCGCGAGCCGGTGACGGTGCCGGCCGCGCCCAGGAAAGTGAGGGTGGTGCGTGAACTCATGCCACGGAAGAGGATACCCGCCGCAACGGACTCAACCGTTGGCATACTCTGCTACCAGAAGTGAGCCATAGCCATGCTGATCCAGCGCAATCACTTCTCATTCGAAAAGGAGACAACCGCATGAACACGACCACGACCCAAACCCTCGCTGCTCCCGGCACCATGACCACCACGAGTGCCCAGGATGCGGCCACGCTGCTCGGCCGCGTCCTGCTCGCCTGGCTGTTCATCCCGGCGGGCTGGGCCAAGATCGCCGGCTTCAGCGGCGTGGTGGGCTACATCTCGTCCAAGGGCGTGCCCATGCCCGAGTTGTGCGCCGCCATCGCGATCGCACTGGAGCTCGGCGCGGGCGTGCTGCTGCTGGTGGGCTGGCAGGCGCGTTGGGCGGCTCTTGCCCTGGCGATCTTCGTTGCGGTCATCACGCCCATCTTCCATGGCTACTGGGCCGTGCCGGAAGCCCAGCAGAACCTGCAGCGCCAGGTCTTCTGGAAGAACATCGCCGTCGTCGGCGGCCTGCTGGTGGCGTGGGCGTTCGGACCGGGCCGCTGGAGCCTGGACGGCAAGCGCGCGCGGGGCTGAAAGAAGGATGTCATGGCGGGCTTGACCCGCCATCCATCTCCCGGCCCAGGAACACCCGCGGCCGGTATGCAGGCGACTGGAGATGGATCCCGGCTTGCGCCGGGATGACAAGCATCGGTTCACGCTCGCGCCCGCCCCAGCCGCAACGCGTTGAACACCACCGACGCCGAGCTCAGGCTCATGGCCAGGGCGGCGATCATGGGCGAGAGCAGCCAGCCGGTGAAGGGGAACAGGACACCGGCCGCCAGCGGCACGCCGAGCGCGTTGTAGACGAAGGCGAACAGCAGGTTCTGCTTCATGTTGGCCACGGTCTGCTGCGACAGCCGGCGGGCCGAGGCGATGCCGCGCAGGTCGCCCTTCACCAGGGTGAGCTGCGCACTGTTCATCGCCACATCGGTGCCGGTGCCCATGGCGATGCCGACATCGGCGCGCGCCAGTGCCGGCGCGTCGTTGATGCCGTCGCCGGCCATGGCCACCACGCGGCCTTCGCGCTG
>JAKFEA010000198.1:0-9258 GCA_036675905.1 Acidovorax sp.
ACGCGAAAGGCGCAAAAGAAGAACTTTCGAGTTGAAGGATTCGTTCGGCGTCTTCTGCGCCACTTTTGCGACTTCTGCGTTCCGGTTTTCCTATGTCCACTTCCCTCCGTCCCACCCTCGACTTCCTGCTCTACGACTGGTTGAAGGTCGACCAGTTGGCAGCGCGCGAGCGCTTTGCCGACCACTCCCGCGAGACCTTCGACGCGGTGCTGGACACCTGCGAGCGGATCGCGCGCGAGAAGTACGCGCCGTTCAATCGCCTGGTCGACACCGAGGAGCCGCGTTTCGACGGCGAGAAGGTGATCCTGCCGTCGGCGACGAAGGACGCATGGGAGGCCTATGCAGGCTCCGGCATGCTCAGCGCGGCGCAGGACTACGACATCGGCGGCATGCAGCTGCCCTACACGGTGGAAGCCGCAGCAGGCGCCTTCTTCGCCACCGCCTCGGTCAGCATCGGCGCCGGGCTGCTGACGGTGGGCAACGCCAACCTGCTGATGGCGCACGGCACCGACTTGCAGAAGCAGGTGTTCGCGGCCAATGAATTCAGCGGCCGCTTCTCCGGCACCATGTGCCTGTCGGAGCCGCAGGCCGGGTCCTCGCTCTCCGACGTGGCCACGCGCGCGGTGCCCGACGGCGCCGACTTCGAGGCCGACCCGCTCGGCCCGCGCTATCGCCTGACGGGCAACAAGATGTGGATCTCGGCCGGCGAGCACGAACTGACCGAGAACATCGTCCACCTGGTCCTCGCCAAGATCCCCGGGCCCGACGGCAAGCTGGTGACGGGCACGCGCGGCATCTCGCTGTTCATCGTGCCCAAGAAGCTGGTGGACAAGGAAGGCCAGCTCACTGGCGAACGCAATGATGTCGCGCTGGCCGGGCTGAACCACAAGCTGGGCTGGCGCGGAACCACCAACACGCTGCTCAATTTCGGCGAGGGCAAGTTCCCGGTGCGGGGCGGTCCCGGCGCGATCGGCTATCTCGTGGGAAAGCCCGGCGAGGGCCTGCGCTGCATGTTCCACATGATGAACGAGGCGCGGATCGGCATCGGCATGGCGGCCACCGCGTTGGGCCTGGCGGGCTACTACGCCTCGCTCGACTACGCGAAGAACCGGCCGCAGGGCCGCCCGGTGGGCCTTCGGCCCACGGGCCAGGACTCAGGGAGCGGCGCAAGCGCCGCCGGCAAGGACCCTTCGCAGCCGCAGGTGCGCATCATCGAGCACGCCGACATCAAGCGCATGCTGCTGGCGCAGAAGTCGTACGCCGAGGGTGCGCTGGCCTTGATGCTGTACTGCGCGCGCCTGGTCGACGAGCAGCACACCGGCGAGCAGGAAGCGGCCGACGAGGCCCGCCTGCTGCTGGAGGTGCTGACGCCGATCGCCAAGAGCTGGCCCAGCGAGTTCTGCCTGGAGGGCAATTCGCTGGCCATCCAGATCCATGGCGGCTACGGCTACACGCGCGACTTCCCGGTGGAGCAGTACTGGCGCGACCAGCGCCTGAACATGATCCACGAGGGCACGCATGGCATCCAGGCGGCCGACCTGCTGGGCCGCAAGGTGGTGATGGAAGGCGGGCGTGGGCTGCAGCTGCTGGCAGGGCGCATGACCAGCACCATCGACGCCGCGCTGCACCGCGCCGACCTGGCCGCGCACGGTAACGAGCTGGCCCGCGCGCTGCAACACCTCGGTGATGCGACCCGGGCCGCCTGGTCGACCGGCGATCCCGCCATGGCGCTGGCCAACGCCGTGCCCTACATGCAGGCCTTCGGCCACGTGGTCATCGCCTGGACCTGGCTGGACGTGCTGCTCGGCGTACCGGCCGAAGCCGGCTTCCGCAGCGCCGCCGAAACCGGGCGCGTGCATGCCGGGCGATACTTCTTCCACTACGAACTGCCGAAGATCGGCGCGTGGCTGCGGGTGGTCGAGACACGCGACCCGACCTGTGCCCACATGCCGGAGGAGGCGTTCTGACCAGAGCCTCGGTCTTCAACCGATACACGGATAAGGAACCATGACCCGCACAGTCCCGCAACTCTTCGACCTCACCGGCAAGACCGCCCTCGTTACCGGCGGCTCGCGCGGGCTCGGCCTGCAGTTCGCGCATGCGCTCGGCGAGGCCGGCGCGAAGATCATGCTGACTTCGCGCAAGGCCAGCGACCTGGAAGAAGCGGTGGCCGACCTGCAGGCAGCCGGCATCGACGCGCGCTGGATCGCCGCCGATGCCTCGCGCGAGGAGGACATCCGCCGCATGGCCGACGAGACGCTGCAGCGCATGGGCGACGTCCACATCCTGATCAACAACGCCGGCGCCGCCTGGGGGGCACCGGCCGAAGACCACCCGGTGGAAGCCTGGGACAAGCTGATGAACCTGAACGTGCGCGGTTATTTCATCCTCAGCCAGCACATCGCCAAGAAGAGCATGATTCCGCGCAAGGGCGGGCGCATCATCAACATCGCCTCGATCGCGGGCCTGGGCGGCAACCCGCCCGAAATGCAGACCCTGGCCTACAACACCTCCAAGGGCGCCGTCATCAACTTCACGCGCGCGCTGGCCTGCGAGTGGGGCCGGTACGGCATCAACGTCAACGCCATCTGCCCCGGCTTCTTCCCCAGCAAGATGACGCGCGGCACGCTGGAGCGCCTGGGCGAGGAAGAGCTCGCGGCGCACGCGCCATTGCGCCGGCTGGGCGACGACGAGGACCTCAAGGGCACCTGCGTGCTGTTCGCCTCCGACGCCGGCAAGCACATCACCGGCCAGTGGCTGGCGGTGGACGGCGGCGTCAGCGTCATCACCGGCGGCTAGTCCCCGGCAGGCTTTCGCCCATGCACTTCGGCGCCGAGATCCCCTTCGTCCACCACCTGGGCTTCGAGCTGCAGCGGATGGAGGGCGGCGAGTCGCTGATCGCCTACGAAGCCAGGCCCGAGCACTTCAATTCCTTCGGCGTCACCCACGGCGGCGCCGTGATGACGCTGATGGACGTCGCCATGGCCGTCGCCGCCCGCAGCGTGGAAAAGAACATGGGCGTGGTCACGATCGAGATGAAGACCACCTTCATGCAACCCTCGCGCGGGCCGCTGCGCGCGAAAGGGCGGCTGATGCACCGCACCGCCACGATGGCGTTCTGCGAAGCCACCATCACGGACGCCGGCGACAACGCCTGCGCGCACGCCACCGGCACTTTCAAGTACGTACCGCGACTGCCGGTGGGCCCCAAGGGCACCCAGGCCTTCAACGTGATCTCCACTGACTGACCCAGGAGAACCCTCCATGCCGACGAACAAGCAGATCCTGCTCGACAGCCGCCCCCAGGGCGAAGCCACCGCCGCCAACTTCAAGCTGGTGAGCACCGAGACCCCGCCGCTGCAGGACGGACAGGTTCTGGTGCGCCATCATTTCCTCAGCCTCGACCCCTACATGCGCGGCCGCATGAACGAGGGCAAGAGCTATGCGCAGCCGCAGAAGCTCGGCGAAGTCATGATCGGCGGCACCGCGGGCGAGGTGGTGGAGAGCCGCCACCCGAAGTTCCAGCCCGGCGACAAGGTCCAGGGCATGGGTGGCTGGCAGGAGTACAGCGTGGTCGACGCCGGCCAGCCGGGCGCCCTGCGCAAGCTGGACACCACCCGGGTGCCGCTGTCGCACTACCTCGGCGCCGTCGGCATGCCGGGCGTGACCGGCTGGTACGGGCTGGTGAAGATCATCGAAGCCAAGGCCGGCCAGACCATCGCGGTCAGTGCGGCCAGCGGCGCCGTGGGCAGTGCGGTCGGCGTGCTGGCCAAGGCGCGCGGCTGCCGCGCCGTCGGCATTGCCGGCGGACCGGACAAGTGCCGCTACGTCACCGACGAACTGGGCTTCGACGCCTGCATCGACTACAAGCAGCACGCCGACGCAGGCTCGCTGTCGAAGGCGCTGAAGCAGGCCTGCCCCGACGGCATCGATGGCTATTTCGAGAACGTCGGCGGCATGGTGATGGACGCAGTGATGCTGCGCATGAACGCCTTCTCGCGCATCGCGCTGTGCGGCATGATCTCCGGCTACGACGGCCAGCCGATCCCGATGTCCTATCCCCAGCTGATGCTCACCAATCGCATGCGCGTCCAGGGCTTCATCGTCAGCGAGCACATGGAGGTCTGGCCGGATGCGCTCAAGGAGCTGGGCGAACTGGTGGGCAGCGGCAAGCTGCGACCGCGGGAAACGATCGCGCAAGGGCTGGAGTCGGCGCCCGAAGCCTTCCTCGGATTGCTGCGCGGCCGCAACTTCGGCAAGCAGCTGGTCAAGCTGGCCTGAGGAGGGCAGGGCGTGGAACCGCGCAAGGGCGAGGAGTTCCGCGAAGACCTGCGGCCCGGCTCGCGCAACGCGCAGGTGCGGCGCCTGCTCACGCCGCAGGAGCTGGCGCCACTCACGCGGCTGTCGTCCTGGCGCTCGGCACTCTCCATTGCGCACACTTTCGGCCTGATAGCGCTCTCCCTGGCGCTGGCGCTCGCGACCTGGCCCAGCGCGTGGATGCTGCTGTCCATCGTCGTGATCGGCGCCGCCCAGCACGGCCTGTTCATCCTGGCGCATGAAGCCGCGCACTACCGGCTGTTCCCGAACCGCATCGCCAATGACTGGATGGGCCGGGCGGTCGGCATGGTGGGCGGCGTGTCCATGTGCACCTACCGGGTCACGCACCGGCTGCACCACAACAACCTGTACACCGAGGAAGACCCGGACACGGCCATCCACGGCGGCTACCCGCGCGGCAAGGGCTACCTATTGAACAAGCTGGTGCGCGACCTGATGGGACTGAACGCCTGGAAGACGTTTGCGTACTTCTTCGGCGCCCCGGCGATCAACGACGACACGAAGCGGGAGATCCGGCCGCTCGACGACACCTCGCCGGAGCTGCGCGCCGCCGCCCGCCGGGATCGCCTGTGGGTCGCAGGGTTCCACCTGGCGGCGCCGCTGGCGGCCTTCGTCCTGGGTGGCTGGCGTGGCCTGTCGATGTACGTCGTCCTGTGGGTCGTGCCGCTGGTCACGGTGCTGCAGCCCATCCTGCGGCTGCGGGCCATCTGCGAGCACGGCGCAGCGAGCGACCTGAGCTCGCCACTGACGGCGGCGCGCACCAATCGCACGGTGGGTTCCTGGCCCAACCGGCTGGCGCGCGTGGCCCTGTTCCCGCACCACGTGAACTACCACGTGGAGCACCACCTCTATCCCGCGGTGCCCCACTACCACCTGCCGGCCTTGCACCGGCTGCTGAGGGAGAAGGGCGCGCTGGACGCGGCCGAGGTCCGCGATTTCACGAGTACCTGGCGACTGGTGTTCGCCGCCAGGAGATCCCATGGCTGATCCCAAGGACACCGCATGACCGAGCTGATCCTGCACCACTACCCGGAATCGCCCTTCGCCGAAAAGACCCGCCTGGTCCTCGGGCACAAGAAGCTGGCCTGGAAATCGGTGCACATCCCGGCGGTGATGCCCAAGCCGGACGTGGTCGCCCTCACGGGCGGCTACCGCAGGACGCCGCTGCTGCAGGTCGGCGCCGACATCTACTGCGACACGGCCCTGATCGCCGACGTGCTGGAGCACGTGCAGCCCGAGCCGCCGCTGTACCCCGCGCACCTCAAGGGCGTGGCGCGGGTGTTCGCGCAGTGGGCCGACAGCACGCTGTTCTGGGCGGCGATGACCTACAGCATCCAGCCGAAGTCCATGCCGCAGGTGTTCTCCAGTGGCGAAGTGGGGCAGGCCTTCGCGGCCGACCGCAAGGCCATGCGCAGCAACATGACCCAGCTGCGCCTGGGCGACGCCACCTCGGCCTACCGCTCCTACCTGCGCCGGCTGTCCCACATGGCCGACGAGCACGATTTCCTGTTCGGCGCCGAGGCCTGCGTGGCCGATTTCGCCGCCTACCACCCGCTGTGGTTCACCCGCACGCGCACGCCCGCCGTGGCGGACATCCTGCAGCCCACGCCTTCGCTGCTCGAGTGGATGGAGCGCGTGTCCTCGGTCGGCCACGGCCGCTTCGAGCCGCTCAGCTCCGCCGATGCGATCGAGGTGGCGCGCCGCGCCGATCCGGAACCACCCGGCCACAACCGCCTGGTGGACAGCGCTTTCCAGGACGACCATGGCATCCCGTTGGGCAGCCGGGTGACCGTCGCCGCCGAATCCTTCGGCCCGGAGGCCACCGAGGGCGAACTGATCGCCGCCACCCGCACGCACTACAGCCTGCGCCGCGAGGACCCGCGCGCCGGCACCGTCCACGTCCATTTCCCCCGGGTCGGGTACGTCCTGAGAAAGGCAGAAACCGCATGATCGACGACTTCAAGGGCAGGACCGCCGTGCTCACCGGCGCCGGCTCCGGCTTCGGGCTGGAGTGCGCGCGCATAGGCGCGCGCCTGGGCATGAACCTGGTGCTGGTCGACGTGCAGCAGGACGCGCTGGACCGCGCGCAGGCCGAGATGGAGCAGGCCGGCGCACAAGTACTGGCCCGCCGCGTCGACGTGTCGAAGGGCCCCGAGATGGAGGCGCTGGCGCAGGCGGTGCAGCAGCGATTCGGGGCGCCGCACTTCGTCTTCAACAACGCCGGCGTCGGCGCCGGCGGGCTGCTGTGGGAGAACAGCGTTGCCGACTGGGAGTGGGTGCTGGGCGTCAACCTGTGGGGCGTGGTGCATGGGGTGCGCCTGTTCACGCCCCTGATGCTGGCGGCCGCCAAGGCCGACCCCGGCTGGCGCGGCCACATCGTCAACACTGCCAGCATGGCCGGGTTGCTGACGCCGCCCAACATGGGCATCTACAACGTCAGCAAGCACGCCGTCGTGGCCTTGACCGAGACCCTGTACCAGGACCTGCGCCTGGTCACCGACCAGATCGGCGCCAGCGTGCTGTGCCCGTACTTCGTGCCGACCGGCATCAACCAGAGCGAGCGCAACCGGCCCGGCGAGTTGGCGGCGGTCAAGCCGACCCGGAGCCAGCTGATCGGCCAGGCGATGAGCGACAAGGCGGTCAGCTCGGGCAAGGTCACCGCCGCCGAAGTGGCGCAGAAGGTGTTCGACGCGATCGCGGCGGACCTGTTCTACGTCTTCAGCCACCCCAAGGCGCTGGGCAACGTGCGCAGCCGCATGGAAGCCATCGTCGACATCCGCAACCCGCCCGATCCCTTCCTGGAGCGTCCGGACGTGGGCGTGCAGTTGCGCGCCGCGCTGCGGGAGGATTGAGGACTCGCGCATGGCCGATGCCGCCGGCTGCTGCCTGTTCGACACGGCCATCGGCCGTTGCGGTATCGCCTGGCTGGCGGACGGCACGATAGACGCGGTGCAGCTGCCGGAGACGACCGATGCCAGGACGCTGGCGCGCATGCGGCGCTGGTGCGGGCCGGCCGCGGAGGTGGCTCCGCCGGCGGCCATCTCCAAGGTGATCGGTCGCGTGCAGCGCCTGCTGGAAGGTGAGCGCGACGCGATGCTGGACGTGCCGCTGGACTACGAAGGCGTGGCACCCTTCCAGCAGCGCGTGTACGAACTGACGCGGGCCATACCGCCGGGGCAGGTCCGGACCTACGGTGATCTGGCGCGCGAACTGGGTGAGCCGGGCGCCGCGCGCGCCGTCGGGCAGGCGCTCGGTGCCAATCCCTTCGCGCCTATCGTGCCCTGCCACCGCATCCTGGCCGCGCACGGCGCCAGCGGCGGCTTCTCGGCCGAGGGTGGCGCGCGCACCAAGCTGCGCATGCTGGAGATCGAAGGCGCGCCGCTGGGGCGCGACGGGCCGGGGTTGTTCGACTAACGCCCGTGCGGGGCGTGCACGGGCTCGGGCTCGACCACGCGGCCCTGCGGCGCGTAATCAGGCCTGCCGGCCATCGGCGGCTCGACGCGCTCCACGCGTTCAACCCGCGTGCCGCCGCTGTCCAGCCGCCGCTCCAGTTCTCCGAGCCTGGTCGTCAGCAGGTGGTACATCTGCTCCAGCTGGTTGCGCAGTTCGCGATGGTGCTGCGAAAGCGTCTTGTCGAGCTCGGTGTTGGCCGTCTGCTCGCGCTGGCGCGTTTCGCGCAAGTGGTTGTCCAGCACGCCGCGCAGGTCGGTGAAGCGCGAGGCCTCGGCCTTGTCGGCCAGGTCGCGCTGCTGCTGCAACTGCTTGGCGTGCTGGCGCGACTCCACCAGGCTCGTCGTGCGCATGGAGGCAGCGCTGGCCAGGAACACCAGCAGCGTCAGCCCCAGCAGCGTCAAGAGGATCAAGCCCAGCGGCGCGGTGGCCTGCACCACGCCGAAGGTCAGCTGCGACGGCTGGGTGATCTGGGCCCAGTTCTGGGCGGCAAAGCCGGCCACCACGAGGATGGCGAGCACCAGGAGCAGCATTCGGGCGCGCATCTTGTTCTCCTGTGAAAGGATGAAAGGGAAGTTGGAAGGGGTTCGATGCATTCTCGGAAGCGACAGGCGCCCGCCGCTGTCAGCCACAACCCCGATTCGCTGTGCGGGCCCTGTGGCAAACTCGCGCTCCGCTTCGGACCCCAGCAGTACCCATGACCAAGATCACCCGCCAGATCGCCGCCGAGATCCGCGTCGGCGAGCAGCAGATCCAGGCGGCCGTAGCCCTGCTAGACGGCGGCGCCACCGTCCCCTTCATCGCCCGCTACCGCAAGGAGGCCACTGGCGGCCTCGACGACATCCAGTTGCGCACGCTGCAGGAAAGGCTGGGCTACCTGCGCGAACTGGAAGAGCGGCGCGAAGCCGTGATCCGCAGCGTGGAAGAGCAGGGCAAGCTCACGCCCGAGCTGCGCGCCGCGCTCGAGGCTGCGCCGACCAAGCAGGAGCTGGAAGACCTGTACCTGCCGTTCAAGCCCAGGCGCCGCACCAAGGGCCAGATCGCGCGCGAGGCGGGCATCGAGCCGCTGGCCGATCGCCTGGTCGCCGATCCCCGGCTGGACCCCGCTGCCGAGGCGCAGCCGTTCGTCAAGGCGGAGAAAGGCGAGGGAGGCGAGGATTTCACCACCGTGGCCGCCGTGCTGGACGGCGTGCGCGACATCCTGTCCGAGCGCTGGGCCGAAGAGCCCGCGCTGGTGCAGTCGCTGCGCGAGTGGCTGTGGCAGGAGGGCCTTTTCCGCTCGCGCCTGGCCGCGGGCAAGGACGAGAACCATCCGGACATCGCCAAGTTCCGCGACTACTTCGACTACGAGGAGCCGATCGGCCGCGTGCCGTCGCACCGTGCCCTGGCGGTTTTCCGCGGTCGGCAACTCGAGATCCTGGACGCCAAGCTGGCGCTGCCGGTGGAGCCCGAGCCGGGCAAGCCGTCGAT
>JAKFEA010000199.1:0-3681 GCA_036675905.1 Acidovorax sp.
ATTGGCCGCATCGAGCTGCGCCATCAGCGCCAGCACGTCAGGCCGGCGCTGCAGCAGCTCGGCGGGCTGGCCCGGCCGGGCCTGAGGCACCGGCACATCGCCGCGCGCGGGCTGGATGCTCGCGGCATTAAAGGCCTGGTCGCCGATCAGCACCGCTATACGGTGGCGCGCCACGGCCGCCAACGTTTCCAGCGGCGGGATCTGCGCATGTGCCGACAAAGCATCGGTCTGCGCGCGCTCGACGTCGAAAGCGGTTGCCAACCCGACCCGGTGGCGCGCGCGGACCAGGCGTAGCGTCTCGTCCTGCGCCGCCGAGATTGCGCGCAATGTCTCGACCTGGCGTAGCGCGCCGGCCAGCGTGAAGTAGTTGCTGGCGATATCGCTCATCACCAGCAGGCGCACGCCGCGCACGCCGTGTTCCGCAGCCAGTGCCTCGGCCTCTGCCGCTTGCGCGCCGGCGCGCAGGCGGCCGCTCAGGTCAAGCTCCCACGATACGTCCAGGCCTGCGCCTGCGGTGGTGATGTCTGGGGCGCCTGGTTTCTTGGCAGTGGCATAGCCGGTGCTGCGATCGGCGCCGGAGGCAGACAACCCGACGCTCGGCAGCAGCCAGGAGCGGCCGATCGTCTCGCCGGCGCGGGCGGCGCGCAGGCGCTCGGCGGCGATCTTCACATCGCGGTTCTCGTGCATCGCGCGGCGCACCAGTTCCGTCAGCACCGGGTCGTTGAAAGCCTGCCACCACGCAGCCTCGGGCTCCATCTCGGAGGCCGTGCTCGCCACGAAGTTGGCCGGCAGATCTAGCGACGGCTTGGCGACCGGCGTGGTACAACCGCTCAGGGCCAGGGCGATAGACGCGGCGAGCACCGCCGCGACGACGAGGCCGGATGAGCGCTCGGCAGGTTGCAGAGTTGCCTGTCCGGCGTGGCGGGTCAGCGCATAGGGGATTGGAAGTCGCAGCATTGGATTGGACTCGTGTAAATTCGAGGTGACGCCAGCGTAGGGCTTGGGCCGCGCAAAGTTGTCAGCGAAGCGTCGCGCTTCGGTCGCCCTATCGAGCGCCCGTTCATGGATGGCGTCACTCGCAGGCGGCGTCCGCAACAGGCTCGGTGGCCGCCGACACCAGGTCGGCGGTAATCGCTACCAGCAGCTCTTCGGCGGAGGAAAACTCGCGCTGGCGTCCGGTCACCAGGTTTTCGAGGCGGCCCACAAGCCCCCCTGGAGTGGCGTCGCCACGCAGTTTCAACACATAGGAACGGCGACTTGGGTACTTGGATTCAGGGTTCAGGATCATCGCGGACCACCAGATTAGGAAAGTTCGACGACAGCCTATGGCGAACCCCGCTTCGAGTCGTAAGGGAAAGGTCAGACTTCGGTCTGGACAGCGGCAGCCAGGCATCGCTGGCCATCGGCGTGTCCTCGGCGCGCCAGGACTGGCGGCAGCCAAGGGAAGGTGGGACGCCGTATTAAGTCGGCTGCGCAGCCTGCAGCAGCGCCCGCACACGCCTGACCGGCTCGGTGCCCGCGGCTTCAGGCAGCCGCTCGACCAGCGCCGCCAGGGCCTGGCGATCCTCGGCTGCAGCCTCGTGCTGCCCGCACAACTCGACCAGCGCGAGCAGCTCCAACCAAGGCGCCTCCTGGGCGCGCGCCTCCTCGACCGCGCGCCGCACTGCAGCACTACCGGCGTCTAACCGGCCCTGCGCTCGCGCGATTGCGGCCTCCAGCAGCAACAGCTGCGGCAGGTACACGCGCTCGCCCAGTTCGTCCGCTACCCGAAGCGCCTCCTGCAGTTCGGCTTGCGCGGCTTCGTAATCACCCGCCAGCAGCAGCGCCTCGGCGGCGTAACCGAGCACCTCGCTGGCGCCGGAGCGCATACCGAGCCCGGTGTGCTCTTCGTAGGCCTCGCGGATGCGCCGGTAGCCGTCACGCGGTGCGCCGCTGCGCGCATCGGCCCAGCCACGCCACCAGCGGCAGGCCGTGCGACCCAGCGCGAGGGAATACTCATCGACCAGCGCCTGCATGTCGTCGGCCAGCGCCGCCACCCGCTCGGAGTTGCCCATCCGTACTTCGAACAACATCTCCTGCCAGGCGGCAACCAGCCAGGCCATGGGCTGACGCAGCGCCTGCGCGCGGGCCCGTGCCCGTTGCAGATGCGCCCTGCCCTGCTCGATCAGGCCGCAACGCAGCAGTTCGATGGCCAGCATGCCGAGCTGCGTGACCTGGGGATCGGCCGCGAAGATCTCGTGCGTGCCGATGCCCAGCGGCTCGGCAATCGCCAGGCCGCGCTCGAACCAGCTGCGCGCCGCCTGTGTGCGTCCCTGAAGATGCTGCACCTGGCCCTGCACGAGACATGCCGCCAGCATCAGCGCTGCATCATTGGCCTCGGTCGAGAGGGCTTCGGCGCGCTCGGCTACCGCCAGCGCCAACGCATAGTCGCCGCGCAGACTCAGCAGATAGCCGAACCCATGCAGCAGGCGCCCCCGCAGCGGATGCTCGGGGGCATCCGCCTGCAGCCGGTACGCACGTTCGAACGCGCTGCTGGCTGCGCTGCCGACGCCGAGCGCATGGAAAGCCGACACGCCCTGCAGCGTGGCCAAGGTAATCTCCAGCGCGTCGCGCTCCGGCCCTGCCGGTGCCTGCTGCAGCAAAACCAGCGCCCGCTCGGTGAGACCGATGCACGAGGCCGGGCTGAAGTGCAGCAGCGCAGCCTCCGCCGCCTCGGCGTAGTAGCGCAGCGCGATCATCGGCTGCCGAGCCCGCTCGAAGTGCATCGCCAGCTCCGCGGCAGCAACCGCCACACCGGACGAGCGTTCGCGTTCGAGGGCAGCGCCAACCTGACTATGCAGGTGGCTGCGCAATGCGCGTGGCGTGCGCTCGTACAGCACCTGGCGGAACAGCGCATGGCGGAACGCGTAGGGCAGTTCCGTCGCCTCTTCAACTTCGGCGGCCCGCGCCGGTGTGAGCCAAAGCTGTTCGCGCACCAGTTCCTCGCAAGCCAGGGCCACTGCGGTGAGGTCGCGCTCGAGGGTCAGCGCAAGCGTCTCCACCCGGAACTCGCCCCCGCACACCGCCGCTGCCGAGAGCAGAGCACGCTGCTCCTGTCCGAGCCTGGCGATATGGTGATCGATGATGGCCGCCAGGTTTTCCGGAACCGCCATGCCCGCCAGCCGGGCCTCGATAGTGGCGTCGTCGTCCGCTCGCTCCATCACTTCGCCGATGAGCGACGAGACGAACAGCGGCACGCCGTCGGTACGCTCGTGCAGCGCACGCACGAAGGCTTCGTCGCGCGCCAGCGAGGCCGAATGCAAGGCGACATAATCGGCGACCTCGGTCTCCGAAAATGGGTCGAGTACCAGCTCCTCGCACAGCCGCTGCAGGCGCAGTTCGTGGCGCACCTTGCCGAGTGGGTGATCGAGCGCCACCACCTCGGTGACGCGGAAGCTCGCCAGCCACATCAGCCGCGCGCGCCCGCGCCGCCGGGCGACGTAGTCGATGAGTTGGACAGTCGCCCGGTCGCTCCAGTGCAGGTCTTCGGTGACCAGCAGCAGTGGCCGCTGCTCCGTGTAGCGGTCCAGCAGTTCGCCCATTTCCCGCAGCATGCGCTCCGGGCCGACGCCGGCGAGTTCACGGCGCAATTCGTCACGCTCCTGCGCACTGCTCAGCCACGGCAGTTGCAACAGCCAGGTC
>JAKFEA010000200.1:0-5300 GCA_036675905.1 Acidovorax sp.
CGGTGTCGGGCGCCCCGGCGCCGAGCGCGAGCAGCGTCCACTCGAAGTGGAAGCTGTCGAAGAGCGAGCGACCATCGTCCAGCCAGGCGTGCGGCGCGCGGCCGCCGGGGCAGGCGGTCGGCGCGTACAGGTTCGGCTCGTCGGGCGGCGGCGTGCTGCCGTCGGGGACGATGGCCGGTGAGCCGTCGTAGCGGGTGCCGAAGGTCACGCCGGGGATGTTGAACTCCAGTCGCGCATGCGCGTTCAGGTGGGCAGAAGCGGCGGCCCGCGCAGCCTCGCCAGATGGGCCCGGGTCTTCCAGCTCGGGCGAGGCGGCGAACAGGCCCACCGAATCGGCGAAGCGGCGCGCATAGCCGGTGTTGCGCTGCGCCGCCGGCAGCCGCTCGGGTTCGTAGCTGTCGAGCAGCGCCTCGCCAACCTGGCCCTTCACCACGTGCGCCAGCTTCCAGCCCAGGTTCACCGCGTCCTCGACGGCGGTGTTGTAGCCGAGCCCGCCGGTGGGCGTGAACAGGTGCGCCGCGTCGCCGCCGATGAACACGCGGCCCTGCCGGAACCGCAGCGCGACCAGCGAGTGCCCGGCCACCCAGGTGCCGACCGACAGCACTTCGATGGGGATGTCGCGGCCGAAGGCCTGGGCGAAGATGCGGCGTGCATCCGCTTCGGTCCAGTCTTCGGCGTTTTCATGGGGATGGACGGCCGCGTGGAAGGCGTACTCCGCGACGCCATCGACGGCGGCCATGAACGCGCGCCGCTCGTGGTTGACGGTCACGTGCATCCACGCCGGCTTGTGGGGCATGTGCTCGTGCAGGTTCGGCGCGCGCAGGTACACGGCGAACATGCGGCCGCCCATGAAATCGCGCTGCACGCCGGTCATGCCGGTCCATTCGATGCCCAGCTTGCGGCGGATGGCACTGCGCGCGCCATCGGCGCCCACCAGATAGCGCGCGTTCACGTTCACGGCGCCCCCATCGCCGCCGACCGGCCGGATGGTGGCGCGGATGCCACCGCCCGTCTCTTCGAAATCCTCCAGCCGCCACCCGAAGCGCACGTCGCAGGACGGCAGGGCTCTCGCATGGCGCAGCAGCACGGCCTCGACGTACTTCTGCGAGATGCGGTGCGGCAGCTCGGCCGCGCTCCAGGAGCCGCCCAGCGAGCGGATCCGTCTCACCGCCTCGCGCGCAGTGGGCAGCTCCAGCCGCGCCAGCTCGTAACCGGCATAGCGCGTGAAGTACGCGATGTCGGTCGGATGGTCGGGCGGCAGCCCGAGGAAGCGGATCTCCTGCGCGAACCCCAGGCGCCGGAAGTGCTCCATGGTGCGCGCCTGCGTCGCGTTGGCCTGCGGGTTGAAAGCCGTGCCGGACTTGGGGTCCACCAGCAGGCAGCGCACGCCGCGCCGTCCGAGTTCGTTGGCCAGCATCAGGCCGCAAGGGCCGCCACCGGCGACCAGGACATCGGTGGTGATTTCGTCGTGCATGCGCCATCATCACCTTTATGCGAAACATCGACGAGAACACCATCACTGCCGCCGTCCTCGGCGCGATGGCCGGGTGCACCGATCCCCGGCTGCTGGAGGTCATGACATCGCTGGTGCGGCACCTGCACGACTTCGCTCGCGAGGTGAAGCTGTCCGAGCCGGAGTGGGAGGCGGGCATCCGCTTCCTGACCGAAGCCGGCCACATCACCGACGACAAGCGGCAGGAGTTCATCCTGCTGTCCGACGTGCTGGGCCTGTCGATGCTGGTGACCGCGCAGAACAACGCCAAGCCCGCGGGCTGCACCGAAGCCACCGTGTTCGGACCGTTCTTCGTCGAGGGCGCGCCGCAGGTGGACAACGGCGCCGACATCGCCAACGGCGCCAAGGGCACGCCCTGCTACGTCAGCGGCCAGGTGCGCGGCGCCGGCGGCGAGCCCGTGGCCGGCGCGGTGATCGACGTCTGGCAGTCGGACGAGGAGGGCTTCTACGACGTGCAGCAGCCCGACGCCGCCGGCGGGCACACCCATCGCGCCCGCGCGCAGTTGCGCAGCGATGCGCACGGGCGCTTCCACTTCCGCTCGATCCTCGCGCAGGGCTACCCGATCCCGCACGACGGCCCCGTCGGCCGGATGCTGCAGGCGCTGGGCCGGCACCCGTGGCGGCCGGCGCACCTGCACTTCATGATCGCGGCGCCCGGCTACGAGCGGCTCATCACGCACGTGTTCCGTGCCGGCGATGCGTACCTCGATTCCGACGCCGTGTTCGGCGTTCGCCAGAGCCTGGTGGCCGACTGGCAGCGACACGAGCCCGATGAGCAGCACCCGCACGAGGGCGGCTATTGCACGCTCGCCTACGACTTCGTGCTCAATCCCGCGGGCGGCGCTGCATGACGCCGGGTCGCGACGCCTTCACCTGGCAGGGCCGGACCGGGCGAGTCGTGTTCGGCGCCGGCAGCCTGCAGCACCTGGAGCGCGAGGTGCAGTCGCTCGGCGCGCAGCGTGCCCTGGTGCTGTGCGGGCCGCGGCAGCGCGCGACCGCCGAGCAGGTGGCGGCGCGGTTGGGCGCACGTTGCGCGGGCGTGTACGACCGCGCCGCCATGCACGTGCCGATCGAAACCGCGAGGGAAGCCCGTGCGCTGGCCGCGCGGCTGGGCGCCGATGGCGCGATCGCTGTCGGCGGCGGGTCCACCATCGGCCTTGGCAAGGCGATCGCGCTGGAGTCCGGCCTGCCCATCCTCGCCGTGCCGACCACGTATGCCGGCAGCGAGATGACGACCATCTACGGCATCACCGAAGCGGGGTCGAAGAGAACCGGCCGCGATGCACGGGTGCTGCCGCGCTGCGTGATCTACGACCCCGACCTGCTCGAGTCCCTGCCGGCGCCGCTGGCCGTCACCAGCGGCATGAACGCCATCGCCCACGCGGCCGAAGGGCTGTATGCCGAGGACGGCAATCCGATCCTGGACCTGATGGCGGAAGAGGGCATCCGCGCCGTCGCGGCAGCCTTGCCGCAACTGGCGAAGGGCACCGGCGCCGGCCAGGACAAGGCGCGCGCCGAAGCGCTGTACGGCGCCTGGCTGTGCGGCACCGTGCTGGGCTCGGCCGCCATGGGCCTGCACCACAAGCTGTGCCACACGCTGGGCGGCAGCTTCAACCTGCCGCACGCCGAGACGCACACGGTGATGCTGCCGCACACGCTGGCTTACAACGCCTCGCACGCGCCGCGCGCCATGGGGCGCATCGCACGCGCGCTGGGCGCGCAGCGAGCGCCGCAGGCCCTCTTCGAACTGCAGCGTGCCACCGGTGCCCCAACGGCGCTGCGCGACATCGGCATGCCCGAAGCCGGGCTCGACCGGGTGGCCGAGCTGGCCGTGCAGACGCCGTACCCCAATCCGCGGCCGCTGGAGCGCGCCGCCTTGCGGGCGTTGCTGCAGCGGGCGTACGAAGGCACTCCGCCGCAGTCGGACGACTGAGCCGGGCGAGCCCCCGGAGCTCGTGCGTGCCCTCACCCCAACCCTCCCCCGGAGGGGGAGGGAGCAATGCATGCCTTTTCCCTTCCCCCTGCGGGGGGGAGCAATGCATGTCTTTTCCCTCCCCCAGCGGGGAGAGGGCAATGCATGTCTTTTCCCTCCCCCTCTGGGGGAGGGCAGGGTGGGGGCGCTCGGCGTTCGCGCGACGGCGCCGTCAGCAGCCGCAGTCCGCTTGCGCGGCGATCGCCCGGCGCAGCCGTTCGAAGCGCTGGTCGACCTCGCCGGGGGACAGGGGATCCGACTCGGGTGCGAACGAGGACGAGATCGCCTTCCAGTCCTCCTCGTCCAGGGACTTCTCGGCCTGCGGGAACAGCACGAGCTCTTCGAAAGCGATGTTGTGGCGCAGGCGCTCGGCATACAGGCGTGGCTCGTGGGGCCGGCAACGGCCGATCCCCGACAATCCGCTCCTCATGCTCTCGCCCCGCGCCGGTCCCGTCGCCGCCCTCGGCAGCGCCCAGACGCTGGCCTGGGCGTCCAGCTACTACCTGCCGGCGATCCTGGCGGCGCCGATGGCGCGAGACCTCGGCATCCCGGTCCCCACCGTGTTCGCGGCGTTCTCGCTGGCGCTGCTCGTATCGGCGTTCCTCGGGCCGCACGCGGGCCGCGCCATCGATCGCTGGGGCGGCCGCCCGGTGCTGATGGCGACCAGCCTGGTGTTCGCGCTCGGCCTGGCGCTGCTCGGCGCGTCGCGCAATTCCTTCATGCTGTTCCTCGCCTGGGCGGTGCTGGGCGTGGGCATGGGCAGCGGCCTGTACGAGGCCGGCTTCGCGGCGCTGGTGCGGCTGTATGGCGCCTCGTCGCGCAGCGCGATCACCGGCATCACGCTGATCGCAGGGTTCGCCAGCACGGTGGGATGGCCCTTGAGCGCGTGGCTGGATGCGCAAGTGGGCTGGCGCGGCGCCTGCTACGCGTGGGCGGCGCTGCACCTGCTGGCCGGGCTGCCGCTCAACGCCTGCCTGCCGAAGGCGCCGCCGCCCTCCATGAAGCCGGAAGTGGAAGACGCACCGGCGCAGCCGCCGCCGCCCTTGCGCGCGATGGTGCTGCTGTCGTTCGTGTTCGCCGCCACCTGGTTCATCAGCACCGCCATGGCGGCGCACCTGCCGCGGCTGCTGGTGGCGAGCGGCGCGACGCTGGCCGCGGCGGTGGCGGTCGGCGCCCTGATCGGGCCGGCGCAGGTGGCCGCGCGCCTGCTGGAGTTCGGCCTGCTGCGGCGCGTGCACCCGCTGCTGTCGGCGCGGCTGGCGGCTGCCCTGCATCCGCTCGGCGTTGCCGTGCTGGCGATCTTCGGCCCGGTGGCGGCCGCGGCGTTCGGCATCCTGCACGGCGCCGGCAACGGCATCCTGACCATCGCCAAGGGCACGCTGCCGCTGGTGCTGTTCGGGCCGCACGGCTATGGGCTCCGGCAGGGCCTGCTGATGATGCCGGCGCGCATCGCCCAGGCGCTGGCGCCCTGGCTGTTCGGGATCGCGCTGGACCACTGGGGCGCGCGGGCGCTCGCGCTGTCGGCCGGGCTGTCGCTGCTGGCGCTGGGGGCGTTGATGCTGGTGCGTGGCGGAACACCGGCTGCGACCGCGCCGCAAGTGCGCGGCGCAACCTGAAGGCCGAGCCGAAGCCTTCCTACGCCAGGCTGCGGCATGGCCCGACCTTGCGCAACGGTCCTGCGGGCCAGATTGGGGCGGACAACCGTACGCAGAAGACGCGAAATCTCGCAGAAGGCGCAGAAGTGACCTCAGCCAGAAATCTTCTGCGAGTTCTGCGTTTCTTTGGCGTCTTCTGCGTACGGGAGTTTTCTTCCTG
>JAKFEA010000201.1:0-23418 GCA_036675905.1 Acidovorax sp.
CTGGTCGGCCTTGGCCATCACCACTTCCAGCAGCGGCTTCTCGACCACCTTGACCAGCATCTCGTACATGCCGTCCGGCTCGGTGCCGCGCAGGTCGCGGAAGTAGCCCTCCAGGCTGTTGCGAACGCACTCCTCGATGTGTTTCTTGCTCATGCTTCCTGCTGCGCCGTGTGTTCCGGCTTGTTCTCGTTGTCCATGGCGGGCAACCGGTCCCCCCGCGCCCCCAGCTCGTCGAAGTACGAGGCCACCGCCCGCAGTTGCGCAGCGCAGTCCTCGATGTCGTTCATGCGTTCGCGGAAGGCCTCGCCGCCGGGCAGGCCGCGCACGTACCAGCCGATGTGCTTGCGCGCACTGCGCACGCCGGTGTACTCGCCGTACAGGCCGTAGTGGTCCTGCAGGTGCTCCAGCAGGACCCGCTTCACTTCCGCCACCAGCGGTGGCGCCAGCTGCTCGCCGGTGGCCAGGAAGTGCGCGACCTCGCGGAAGATCCACGGGCGGCCCTGGGCGGCGCGGCCGATCATCAGCGCGTCGGCGCCCGTCCGCGCAAGCACCTCGCGCGCCTTGGCCGGCGAATCGACGTCGCCATTGGCCACCACCGGGATGCACACCGCCTGCTTGACGGCCGCCACCGTCTCGTACTCCGCCTCGCCCTTGTAGCCCTGTTCGCGCGTGCGCCCGTGCACCGCCAGCATGCGGATGCCGGCGTCCTCGAACGCGCGCGCCAGCCGCACGGCATTGCGATGGGCGGCACTCCAGCCGGTGCGCATCTTCAGCGTGACCGGCACGCCGCGCGGCTCGCAGGCCTGCACCACCGCCTGCGCGATCGCCAGCGCCAGCGGCTCGTCCTGCATCAGCGCCGAGCCGGCCCACTTGTTGCAGACCTTCTTGGCCGGGCAGCCCATGTTGATGTCGATGATCTGCGCGCCGCGGTCGATGTTATAGGCCGCGGCCTCGGCCATCATGGCGGCGTCGGTGCCGGCGATCTGCACGGCGACCGGGCCCGGCTCGCCCTCGTGGTTGGCGCGGCGCGAGGTCTTGAGGCTGTTCCACAGGTCCCGGCGCGAGGTCACCATTTCGCTGACCGCGTAGCCCGCGCCCAGGCGCCGGCACAGCTGGCGGAAAGGGCGGTCCGTCACACCTGCCATCGGCGCGACGAACAGGTTGTTCGCCAATGGGTAGGGGCCGATGTGCATGGAGAAGGGAACCGGAGGCGTTGCTGAAAAATGAGGCACGCATTGTATGCCCGGGCCCTGCCCTCCCCTGCCGGGCCACCGCAGGCGCAGCTTCCCGTGCCTCGCGCACGGCGCGGTTCGCGTGCCGTAACATGCTCGCGCATGCACCCGTGGCTCGAGTCCCTGCTGGCGCTGCTGGCGCTGCCCCGCTTCGGGCTGTCGACGCTTTTCCTCGTCGCCTTCGTCTCCGCCACGCTGCTGCCGCTCGGCTCCGAGCCGGCCCTGTTCGGCCTGCTCAAGCTCAATCCCGAGCTGTTCTGGCCGGCGCTGCTGGTGGCCACCGCCGGCAACACGCTGGGCGGCATGGTCGACTGGTGGATCGGCTATGGCGCCCACCACGTGGTCGACAAATGGGGCCACTCGCGCACGCACGTGAAGGCGATCGAATGGCTGGAAAGGCTGGGCCCAAAGGCCTGCTTCCTGTCGTTCCTGCCGTTGGTGGGTGACCCGCTGTGCGCGGTCGCCGGCTGGCTGCGGCTGTCGTTCTGGCCCTGCACCGCCTGGATGCTGGCCGGCAAGTTCCTGCGCTACGTGGTGATGACCACGGTGCTGCTGCAGGCGTTTCCCGGCGGCGTGCCGGGAGTCAGTCCCTAGACGTTGAACAGGAAGTTCATCACGTCGCCATCCTTGACCACGTACTCCTTGCCTTCGCTGCGCATCTTCCCGGCGTCCTTGGCGCCCTGCTCGCCGCCATGGGCGAGGAAGTCGTCGAAGGCGATGGTCTGGGCACGGATGAAGCCGCGCTCGAAGTCGGTGTGGATCACGCCGGCAGCCTGCGGCGCGGTGGCGCCGACAGCCACCGTCCAGGCGCGCACTTCCTTGACGCCGGCGGTGAAATAGGTCTGCAGGCCCAGCAGCCTGAAGGCCGCGCGGATCAGGCGGTTCAGGCCCGGCTCCTGCTGGCCGATCTCGGCCAGGAACACCTGCTTGTCCTCGTCGTCCATCTCGGCGATCTCGGACTCGATCTTGGCGCAGATCGCCACCACCGGCGCGTTCTGCGTCTGCGCGTAGGCACGCAGCCGGTCCAGGTGCGGGTTGTCCTCGATGCCGCCCTCGTCCACGTTGCCGACGAACATCGCCGGCTTGGCGGTGATCAGGAACAGCGGCCTCAGCAGCGCCTGCTCCTCGTCGGTCAGCTGCAGCGTGCGCACCGGCCGGCCTTCGTTCAGCGCGGCCTGCACCTTGGGCAGCACCTGCACCATCCTGGCCGCCTCCTTGTCGTTGCCCGACTTGGCGGCCTTGCCGTAGCGCGCCAGCGACTTCTCCACCGTGCCCAGGTCGGCCAGGCACAGCTCGGTCTGGATCACCTCGATGTCGGACACCGGGTCGACCCTGCCGGCCACGTGGACCACGTTGGGGTCCTCGAAGCAACGCACCACGTTGACGATGGCGTCGGTCTCGCGGATGTGGGCCAGGAACTGGTTGCCCAGCCCCTCACCCTTGCTGGCGCCCGCCACCAGCCCGGCAATGTCGACGAACTCGACGATGGCCGGTACGATGCGCTCGGGCTTGACGATGGCGGCCAGCTGCGCCAGCCGCGCATCCGGCAGTTCGACGATGCCGACGTTGGGCTCGATGGTGCAGAAGGGGTAGTTCTCGGCGGCGATTCCCGCCTTGGTCAGGGCATTGAACAGGGTCGATTTGCCGACGTTGGGCAGACCCACGATGCCGCACTTCAAGCTCATGGCAGTTCCAGACAGACAAGCGGGAAAGTGTATGCCAAGGGCTGCTGCGCTCCCCTTGCGCGCCGGCTGGCGTCCATGCCGGCTCGCGCGCGTCCGCGCCGCGTTCGCGCTCCTGTCCTTGTTGCTGTGGCTTGCGCCGGCCGGGGCCCAGGCTCCGCCGCCCGGCCCGGTGATGCTCCACGAGGGCGCGGCCGGCCTGCGGGCCGATCCTTTCGCGCAGGCCTGGATCGACCCGACCGGCGAAGCCGGCCTCGACCAGGCCATGCGCAGCGACGGTTTCCAGCCGGTGCCCGCCGATGCCGTCCATCCGCTGGGGCCGCACTCCGCGGTCTGGCTGCGCCTGCGGCTGGCGCGGGCCGAGGGCGACCGCCAGCAATGGGTGCTGGTGCTCCCCAACCCGCTGGTCGACGAGGTCCACGTCTGGCAGCTCGACGCCGCCGGCCGCTGGTTCTCGCAGGGCGCCGGCGACCGGTTGGCCGTCGACCGCTGGCCCGAGCGCGGCCGCTACCCCGTGTTCCGGCTCGAGCTGCCCGGCGGGCAGGCGCGCGACGTATACGTGCAGGTGCGCAGCGCCATCCCTTCCGGCGTGCCGCTGCGCCTGTACAGCGACGCGGTGCACAGCCAGCGGCAGCAGGTCGAGTACCTGGGCCTGGGCGCCGCGTTCGGCGCGTTGCTGCTGCTGATCGCCGCCTGCCTCGCCCAAAGCTGGGCCTATCGCGACCCGGCCTATGGCTGGTATGCCGTGTACGCGGGGCTGAGCACCCTGTGCGTGATGGCGTATACCGGCGTGGCCGCCCACCTGCTGTGGCCGGCGGCGACGGCCTGGGCCGACGCGGCGCCCGGCTGCCTGGCGGCACTGGCGGCCGGCGCCGCCATCCTGTTCGTGCGCGACCTCACCGCGGTGCCGGCGCGCCACCCTTTGCTCGACCGCATCGCCACCGCACTCGGCTGGTTCGGGCTGCCGCTGGCAGCGGCGTACCTGATGCTGGAGCGCACCCATGCGCTGGACGTCCTGGCCGCCTACCTGGCGCTGGGCACGGCGCTGAACATCGGCATGGCCCTGCTCGCCTGGTTGCGGCGCGACGTGGTGGGCCTCTGGGTGATGTTCGCCTACGTGCCGCTGGCCGCGTCGGTGATCTCCGTCCTGCTGCGCCTGCTAGGCTGGCTGCCGATCTCCTTCCTGACCCAGTACGCGGTCGTGATCGCCATCGTGTTCGAGGTGCCGCTGCTGCTGGTGGCGCTATCGATCCGCTCGCGCGACCGCCACGGCGCGCAGATCCGCGAGCAGGCGCTGGCCAGCCAGGACGCGCTGACCGGGCTGCTGGCCTCGCACCTCTTCGCGGACCGGATGCGCCAGGTCGTCACGCGCTTCAAGCGCGAGCGCGAGAGCGCCGCGATCATCTTCATCGAGCTGGTGAACTACCCCCGCATCAAGGGCCACTTCGGCCAGCCGGTGGCCGAGCAGAGCCTGCTGCGCAGCGTGATCAAGCTGCGCCGGCTGGTGCGCGACGTCGACACGCTCAGCCGCATCGGCGAGGCCCGCTTCGGCCTGATCATGGAGGGCGTGGCTTCGCGCGCCGTGGTCACCGACCGGGCGGCGCGCCTGATCGCCGCCGGGCTGATGCCGTTGGAGGGCCTCAAGCCCGACGTGGCCCTGCAGTTCCACATCGCCGCGGTGCTGCTGTCCGAGCGCCTGGTGGAGGCGGTGGACCTGCCGGACGAACTCGGCGCGCTGCTCGCGGCCATGTCGCCGCGGACGCGGCGGCCGATCCGCTTCCTCAAGCCGGACGATGCCGGCGCGGGTCCGGACAGCCTGGGCCCCGGCGCCGACAGCGAATTGCCGGAGCCGGCGGCGACCTGACGAGCTTCAGGTTTGCCGGCCGCGGCCGCGGCTCAATCGAATGCCCAGTCGCCGCTGACCGACTGCCCCACGCGCAGCACCGCGTCCTCGCCCTCCAGCACGATCGCGTTCATCGCAAACGTCACCGCACCGCCGACGCGCGGGTCCTGCCGGTATCCCTGCAGGGTGTCGAGCACCTCGGGCGAGCTCTCGCCGGTCTGCGGATCGATGTTGGGAATCGGGCAGCGGGCACACGGCTTGACCGGCTTGATCACCACCGGCCGGTCGGCCTCGATGCGCAGGACATCGACGCGGTCCTCGTCGTGGGCTTCCCCGCCCGCCAGCACGATGTTGGGCCGGAAGCGCTCGATGCCGACGGGGGCCCGGCCGGCCTTGGCCAGCCGCTCGTTCAGGCCGGCCAGCGAGGCTTCGCTGGCCACCAGCAGCGCAAATGCGTCGGCGAACTGGGTGGGCGCTTCCACGCCGCCGGTCCACTTCAGGCTCGACAGCCGGCGCTGCTCCGGATCGAAGCGCACCAGCCGCAGGCGCCGGCCGAGGAAATCGCTGAACCACTGGGCCGCGACGTTGCCCATGTCCCAGGCGTCCACCTCGTCGTCCCACACGCGCACGCGCGCCGGGCCTTCGACCTCCTCGATGGCGAGATGCAACGCCAGCATGCCGGGCGCGCGCAGCACCACCTCGTGGCCCTTGAGCCGGGGCCGCACCAGCGCCATGCGCGGCAGTTCGCGCTGCGACACGAAGGTGCCCTGCTCGTCGACCACCATCCAGGCCCGGTCCAGGTCCAGGCCGGTGGGGGTGAGCACGGCTTCGGTCAGTTCGATGCCGGCGCAGGACTTGACCGGGTAGACGAACAGTCGGGCGATGCGGGCGGCGAAATCGGGGGCGGACGCGGTCATGGCAGGCTGGGAACTCATCGAGCTGCGATTGTGCCCGCCTCCTACAATCGGCGGATGGCGCCTGTCCTCGACGTCTGTATTCGCGGCGCGGGAATCGTGGGCCGCACGCTGGCCCTGCTGCTCGCGCGCGACCGGCTGCGGGTGGGGCTGGTGCAGTCCGCTGCCGCAGGCGGGCCGGCCGACGTGCGCGCCTATGCGCTCAACGCCGCCTCCCGGCAACTGCTCGAATCGGTGCGGGCATGGCCCGACGCGGCTCACCAGACGCCGGTCACGGGCATGGAAATCCATGGCGACGAAGGCGGCTGCGTGCGCTTCGAGGCCGGCAGCCGGCCGGCGCTGGCCTGGATCGTCGACGTGCCGGCGCTGGAGCAGCGCCTGGACGAAGCCTTGCGCTACCAGCCGTACGTCACCCCCATCGAGGAGCCTGCGCGCGCGGCGCTGACCGTGGTTTGCGAAGGCCGCAGCAGCATCACGCGCGCCGAATTCGGCGTGCAGTACGACGTGCAGCCCTATGGCCAGCACGCGGTGGCCGCGCGCCTGGGCTGCGAGAAGCCGCACGGGCACGTCGCCCGCCAGTGGTTCCAGAGCGCGGAAATCCTGGCGCTGTTGCCCCTGGGCGGCGAAGCGCCGGCCGAGGGCAGCCATTCGGTCGCGCTGGTGTGGTCGGTGGGGCAAAGCCGCAGCGAGTCGCTGCTGCAGTGCCCGGCCGCCGATTTCGAATCGCAGCTGGTCGCCGCCAGCGAAGGCGCGCTGGGCCAGCTGACGCTGGCCAGCGAGCGCGCCGCCTGGCCGCTGCAGCTGGCGCGCGCCGACCGCTGGTGCGGGCCCGGCTGGGCCTTGGCCGGCGACGCCGCCCACAGCGTGCACCCGCTCGCCGGCCAGGGCCTGAACCTCGGCCTGGCCGACGTGCGCGAACTGGCCCAGGTGCTGCACGGGCGCGAGTACTGGCGCAGCGTCGGGGACGTGCGCCTGCTGCGCCGCTACGAGCGCGCGCGCAAGGGCGACACGCTGGCCATGGGCGCGACCACCGACTCCCTGCAGCAGCTATTCGCGCAGGACCACGCCGGCTGGTCGATGCTGCGCAACTGGGGCATGCGCGGCTTCGACGCCAGCGGCCCGATCAAGCAATGGGTGGTGCGGCAGGCCGCGGGCCGGCTGTGACCCCCTTTCCCAAGGAAGTACTGGAACCCCCATGACACGCACGACGACCGGCCTGCTGGCCGCGCTGCTCGCGACCACCCTGTTGGCCGGCCCCGCCCTGGGGCAGGAAGCCGCCATCCGCAAGAACCTGGGCGAGCGCCTGCCGCAGATCGGCAAGATCGATGAGGTGAGCAAGACGCCCATGGCGGGCCTGTTCGAAGTGCGGGTCGGCACCGACCTGTACTACACCGACGCCGACGGCAGCTACCTGATCCACGGCCAGCTGATCGACCTGAAGGCCAAGCGCAACCTGACCGAGGAGCGCACCAACAAGCTGACGGCGATCGACTTCGGCCAGCTGCCGGTCAAGGACGCATTCACCATCGTGCGCGGCAACGGCAAGCGCAAGCTGGCGGTGTTCGAGGATCCGAACTGCGGCTACTGCAAGCGCTTCGAGCGCGAGCTGCAGAAGCTGGAGAACGTGACCATCCACATGTTCCTCTACCCGATCCTGGGCGCCGATTCGGTCGACAAGTCGCGCAACATCTGGTGCGCCAAGGACCGCGCCAAGGCCTGGCAGGACTGGATGCTGCGCGAGCAGGCCGCCGCGCCGGCCGCAGCGGCGTGCGACGCCACCGCGCTGGACCGCAACCGCGAGCTGGGGCGCAAGCACCAGATCACCGGCACGCCGACGCTGGTGTTCGCCGACGGCACGCGCGTGCCCGGCGCCATCAACGCGGCCCAGGTCGAGAAGCAGCTCTCGCAAACGCAGTGAGCCCGCGCGCGCATGCCGGCCCCGCCTGGCGGCTGCACTACCGCGTCGAGGCGGCCGACCTCCACGCCCACCTGTTCCACGTCGCGCTGACGATCGAGCAGCCGGCCGCCGGCCAGCGCGTGTCGCTGCCGGTGTGGATTCCCGGCAGCTACCTGGTGCGCGAGTTCTCCAGGAACCTCCAGCGGCTGGTGGCGCGCCAGGACGGCCGCACGGTGCCGGTCCACCAGCTCGACAAGTGCAGCTGGCAGGTCGATTGCGTGTCCAGCAGCCCGCTGGTGCTGGCCTACGAGGTCTACGCCCTCGACAACTCGGTGCGCACCGCCTGGCTCGATGCGGACCGCGGCTTCTTCAACGGCACCAGCCTGTGCCTGCAGGTGCACGGCCAGGAGAAGCTGCCGCACGCGCTGGAACTGGTCTCGCCGCGCCCCGGGTGGGAAGTGGCCACCGGGCTGGCGCCACTGCGGGTGGGCAAGCGCGGCTTCGGCACCTACCTGGCCCCGGACTACGACGAGCTGGTCGACTGCCCGGTGGAGATGGGCAGCTTCTGGAGCACCGAGTTCCGCGCCGCCGGCGTGCCGCATCGGCTGGTGGTGGCCGGCGCCACCGAGTCGTTCGACGGCGCCCGGCTGGCCGCCGACGTGCAACGCATCTGCGAGACCGGCATCCGCTTCTGGCACGAGCGCCGCAAGGCGCCGCTGCGCAGCTACTTGTTCATGCTCAACGCGGTGGACGATGGCTACGGCGGGCTCGAGCACCGCAACTCCACGGCGCTGATCGCGTCGCGCCGGGACCTGCCGCGCCAGGGCGACGCCAAGACCAGCGACGGCTACGTGACGCTGCTGGGCCTGGTCAGCCACGAGTACTTCCACACCTGGAACGTCAAGCAGCTGCGGCCGGCCGAGTTCGCGCGCTACGACTACGGGCGCGAGAACCACACCCAGCTGCTGTGGTTCTTCGAAGGCTTCACCAGCTATTACGACGACCTGCTGCTGCGGCGCGCCGGGCTGATCGACGAGGCCGCCTACGTGCGCCTGCTGAACAAGACGATCAACCAGGTGCTGCAGACACCCGGGCGCGAGGTGCAGTCGGTGGCGCAGGCCAGCTTCGACGCCTGGGTCAAGTACTACCGGCAGGACGAGAACACGCCCAACGCCACGGTGAGCTACTACAGCAAGGGCTCGCTGGTGGCGCTGTGCTTCGACCTGACCTTGCGCGCCGAAGGCCGCACGACGCTGGACGAAGTGATGCGCACCCTGTGGCAACGCTGCAAGGCCGGCCCCATGACCGAAGCCGATTTCGCCGCCGTGCTGCGCGAGCTGGGCGGGCGCAGCTTCGCCCGCGAGATCGCCGCCTGGGTGCACGGCACGCGCGAGCTGCCGCTGGCCGACCTGCTGCGCCGCCAGGGCGTGTTCGCACTCGACGAGCCGTCGCAGCTGCAGCAGAGGCTGGGCATCCGGGTGGACGAGGGCGGCGGCGTTATCCGCCTGAAGAACGTGTTGCGCGGCGGCGCGGCCGAGCAGGCCGGCATGGCCGCCAACGACGAGTGGATCGGCATCGAGGTGGCGGGCCAGGGCTGGCGCCTGGGCAAGCTCGACGACCTGCCGCTGTATGCCGGTTCGCACCGCCGGCTGACCGCGCTGGTCGCACGCGACCGCCGGCTGCTGCGGCTGGAACTGCACCTGCCGGCGGCCGCCACCACCTGGCGCCTGGTGCTGCGCGACCCGGCGCAGGCCCAGCCATGGTTGGGCGTGCAGACCTGAACCCGGCCGGCCGCCGGCGCCTGCTGGCGCTCGTGGCCCTCGTGCTGCTGGCGCACGTGCTGGCGCTGCACGCCTTGTCGCTCTGGCTGGCCCGCGGCGAGTCGCTGCGGCCCATGGTGGAGCCCCTGTACACGCGAGTGCTGACGCCGCAGCAGCCCGAGGCTCCCCCTGCGGCAGCCGCAGCGATTGCCGTCGCACCGACGGCGCCACCGCGGCGCATGCGGGCCGCACCCAGCGTGCCGCCGGAAGCGACGCGCACCTTGCCGGCACCCGGGCCCGCGCCGGATCCGAAACCCGAGTTGGAACCGGAACCCGCGCTAGCGGCCACGGAGTCGCCGCCAGCGGAAACCGCGGTGGCCCAAGCGGAAGCGGAGGCCGTGGCACCGGCCCCGACGGCGTCCACGCCTGCTGCCGCGTCGGCGGCCTCTGCGCCCGAAGCGACCGCGGCGGTTCCCGCCCAGCCGGCCTCCTCCGCCACCGCTTCGACGCCCGCCCTGGACGGCTGGCCGGTCGACACCCGCCTGCGCTACACGCTGGGCGGGCGCTTTCGCAGCGGCGACCTGTATGGCGAGGCGCGCGTGCTGTGGCAACGCGAAGGCCCGCGCTACCAGGTGCGGGTGGAAGTCGACGTCACCATCTTTGCCAAGGTGGTGATGACCAGCCAGGGCGAGGTCGGGCCGCAGACCCTGCACCCGCGGGCCTACGAGGAGGTGCGCAACCGCAAGTCGCGCGGCCTGCTGCGCATGGACGAGAGCGAGGTGACGCTGCCCAACGGCAAGGTGCTGCCAAGGCCGCCGTTGATGCAGGACACCGCCAGCCAGTTCGTGGACCTCAGCCACCGTTTCGCCAGCGGGCTGGAGCCGCTGGAGGTCGGGCGCGCCGTGAGTTTCTGGATGGCGCGGCCGAGCGCGGTGGACCTGTGGACCTACGACATCGTGGGCAAGGAGGTGCTGTCCACCGCCCTGGGCGACGTCGAGGCCTTCCACCTCAAGCCGCGGCCGATCGCCAATCCGCGCGGCAACATCACCATCGAGATGTGGTTCGCCCCGGCGCTGCAGTACCTGCCGGTGCGGGTGCGGGTGAACATGGGCGAGGAAGCCCATGTGGATCTCCTGGTCGAGGCGATCGACCAGAAGTAGGGCTCAACGCTTGTCGACGACGCGCTTGGCCTTGCCGACGCTGCGCTCCACGCCGCCTTCGGCGCGCAGTTCGATCACGGCGGTGGTGCCGACGTAGGTCTTGATCTCGTGGGCCAGCAGGGTGGCGGCGCTGCGGGCCTCGTCGCAGTCGTGCGCAAGACCCTGGCGGGCCTCGACCGCGATGGTCAGCGAATCCATCGGCCCCTCGCGCGTCAGGATGCACTGGTAGTGCGGCGCCAGTTCGGCGCGCTTGCAGATCAGCTCCTCGATCTGGGTCGGGAACACGTTGACGCCGCGCACGATCATCATGTCGTCGCTGCGGCCGGTGATCTTTTCCATCCGGCGCATGGTGCGCGCGGTGCCGGGCAGCAGCCGCGTCAGGTCGCGGGTGCGATAGCGGATGATCGGCAGCGCTTCCTTGGTCAGGCTGGTGAATACCAGCTCGCCCAGCTCGCCGTCGGGCAGCACGGCACCGGTCTCCGGGTCGACGATTTCCGGGTAGAAGTGGTCTTCCCAGATGGTCGGGCCGTCCTTGGTCTCGACGCACTCGTTGGCCACGCCCGGCCCCATCACCTCGGACAGGCCGTAGATGTCGACCGCGTCCATGCCCATGCGCTGCTCGATCGACTTGCGCATGTCGTTGGTCCAGGGCTCGGCGCCGAAGATGCCCAGCCGCAGGCTGGATTCGCGCGGGTCCAGCCCTTGGCGCTCGAACTCGTCGGCGATCGCCAGCATGTAGCTGGGCGTGACCATGATGATGTCGGGCCGGAAATCGTGGATCAGCTGCACCTGTCGCTCGGTCTGGCCGCCGCCGAAGGGCACCACCGTCAGGCCCAGCTTCTCGGCGCCGTAGTGCGCGCCCAGCCCGCCGGTGAACAGGCCATAACCGTAGCTCACGTGCACCAGGTCGCCCGGCCGTGCGCCGCTGGCGCGGATGCTGCGCGCCATCACCGTCGACCAGGTGTTGATGTCGTTCTGGGTGTAGCCCACCACGGTCGGCTTGCCGGTGGTGCCGCTGGAGGCATGGATGCGCACGCACTGCTCGCGCGGCACGGCGAACGAGCCGAACGGGTAGTGGTCGCGCAGGTCGTGCTTGCTGGTGAACGGGAATTTCGCCAGGTCGGCCAGCGAACGGCAGTCGTCCGGGTGCACGCCCGCTTCGTCGAACTTCGCGCGGTACATCGGCGAGTTGCGGTACACGTGCGCCAGCGTCGCCTGCAGGCGCCGCAGCTGCAGCGCCTGCAGTTCGTCGCGACTGGCCTTCTCGATCGGCTCAAGGGGAAAGGTCTTCATCATGCCTCCGGTATCACGGTGCCCTGGATCTGCGCGCTCTTGCCGCGGAACATCGCCACGACTTCGCCGCGCTGGTTGCTCACCTTCATGTCGTACACGCCGTGCCGGCCCTGCAGGACCTGCTCGACGCCCTCGCAGGTCAGCACGTCGCCGAGCTGTCCCGGCTTGAGGAACTCGATGCTGCAGCCCGCCGCCACCGTGACCTTGTTGTGGCTGTTGCAGGCGAACGCGAAGGTGGAATCGGCCAGCGTGAAGATGAAGCCGCCGTGGCAGATGCGGTGGCCGTTGAGGTGCCGCTCGTCGACCCGCATGCGCATCACCGCGCGGCCGGCGCTGCAGCTGAGCAGCTCCATGCCCATGGTGTCGCGCGAAGCCACGTCGCCTTCGAACATGGCCGCGCCCACGCGGGCCGCGAGGTCGTCGGCCGTCATCACTCGCCCTTGAACTGCGCCGGGCGCTTCTGCAGGAAGGCAGTGACCCCTTCGATGTAGTCGTGGGTGCGGCCCAGCGCCGACTGGGTGTCGCGCTCCAGGTCGAGCTGCTTGTCCAGCTCGTTGGTCGCCGCTGCCCGCATCGCGCGGCGGGTGGCCACCAGCGCGGTGGTGGGCAAACTGGCCAGTCGCTGGGCCAGCGCCAGCGCGGCTTCCACGCAGTCCTGCCCCTCGGGGGCCACGTCCCAGATCATTCCCCACTGCTTGGCATCGGCGGCGGAGAGCTTGTCGCCCAGCATCGCGCAGCCCATGGCGCGGGCCATTCCCAGCTTCTTGACCAGGAACCAGGTGCCGCCGGCATCGGGGATCAGGCCGATCCTGCTGAAGGCCTGGATGAAGGATGCGTTCGATGCGGCGACGGCCAGGTCGCAGGTCATGGCCAGCGAAGCGCCCGCGCCCGCGGCCACGCCGTTGACGGCGGCGACGGTGGGCACGCGCAGCGCCATCAGCCGGCGCACCGTGGGGTTGAAGGCCTGGTCGATGAGCGGGCCGGGGTCGGCGCGCTTGACCAGGTCGGGACCGTCGTTGAAGTCGAACTCGGCGAGGTCGGCGCCGGCGCAGAAGCCCCGGCCGGAGCCGGTGATGACGGCCGCGCGGATGGTCTTGTCGGCTTCGATCCGGTCCAGCGCCGACCACAACTCATGGTGCATGGCGCGGGTGAAGCTGTTCAGGGATTGGGGACGGTTCAGCGTGATCAGCGCAACGGCGCCACGCGCCTCGTACAGGACGGTGCTCTCGGTCATGGGGTCTCCTGGCAGTGAATCTAGCATCGACCGACCGCGCGGTCGGTCATGGTTTCCCTTGGGTATAGTCGTCGCCGCTACAGGAGAACGCATGGCCTACGACAACATCGAGGTGCGCACCGAAGCCGGCAAGGTCGGCATCGTGACGCTCAACCGCCCCAAGCAACTCAACGCCCTGAACGAACAGCTCATGGACGAGCTGGGCGCCGCGCTCAAGGCTTTCGACGCCGACGACGCGATCGGCTGCATCGTGCTGACCGGCAGCGAAAAGGCGTTCGCCGCCGGCGCCGACATCTCGCTGATGGCGAAATACAGCTTCGCCGAGGCCTACGGGCGCGACTTCATCACCCGCAACTGGGAAGCCATCCGCAGCATCCGCAAGCCGGTGATCGGCGCCGTGAGCGGCTTCGCGCTGGGTGGCGGCTGCGAGCTGGCCATGATGTGCGACTTCATCATCGCCGCCGACAACGCGAAGTTCGGCCAGCCCGAGATCAAGCTGGGCATCATCCCGGGCGCCGGCGGCACCCAGCGCCTGCCGCGCTCGGTGGGCAAGTCCAAGGCGATGGACCTGGTGCTCACGGCCCGGATGATGGATGCCACGGAAGCCGAGCGCGGCGGCCTGGTCAGCCGGGTGGTGCCGCTGGACAAGCTGATGGACGAGGCGCTGGGCGCCGCCCTGGTGATCTGCGAAATGCCGCGACTGGCGGTGCTGGCGGCCAAGGAGTCGGTCAACCGGGCGTTCGAGGGTTCGCTCAGCGACGGCGTGATGTTCGAGCGGCGGCTGTTCCACTCGCTGTTCGCCACCGCCGACCAGAAGGAAGGCATGGACGCCTTCCTGGGCAAGCGGCCCGCGGTTTTCAGTCACCGCTGACTTCCCGGCTTTCGCTATAATCTTGGGTTCTCGGCGCTTTAGCTCAGTCGGTTAGAGCGATGGAATCATAATCCACAGGTCCGCGGTTCGAGTCCGTGAAGCGCCACCAGATCTTCAAAGGCACTGTCACCGCGCAGTGCCTTTTTTCTTTCTAGCCTCTGGATCCACACCATGAATCGCTGGAGTCTCCCCCTCATTGCTGCGCTGGTCGCGCCCGCCCTTCACGCCCAGGTCATCCGCACCGCGCCGGCCGACGTCAAGCCGGCCCGGCTGGTGGTCACGGCGCCGCCGCAGATCACGCTCGATGGCCAGCCGGACCGGCTGTCGCCCGGCGCCCGCATCCGCGGCATCAACAACCTGATGGTGCTGTCGGGCAGCGTGGTCGGGCAGGTCCTGCCGGTGGTCTACCGGCGTGATGCCGCCGGCCTGGTACACGAGGCGTGGGTGCTCACCGAAGACGAGTACGCCAAGGTCGGTGGGGCGGATGACGGCAGCGCCGAGGGCCACAAGCGCTTCGCCGAACTGCTGAACATGGTGTTCGGCGCCCGGAAGTGACCGCCATGAAGAAGGTTTTCATCAAGACCTTCGGCTGCCAGATGAACGAGTACGACTCGGACAAGATGGCGGACGTGCTGCATGCGGCCGAGGGCTACGAGGCCACGCAGGACCCGGAGGAAGCCGACCTGATCCTGTTCAACACCTGCTCGGTGCGCGAGAAGGCGCAGGAGAAGGTGTTCTCCGACCTCGGCCGGGTCAAGCACCTGAAGAAGAAGGGCGTGCTGATCGGCGTGGGCGGCTGCGTGGCCAGCCAGGAGGGCGCCGCCATCATCGAGCGGGCGCCTTACGTGGACGTGGTGTTCGGCCCGCAGACGCTGCACCGGCTGCCCGAGCTGCTGGCGCAGCGGCGCACCCAGGACCGGCCGCAGGTCGACATCCGCTTTCCCGAGATCGAGAAATTCGACCACCTGCCACCCGCGCGGGTGGACGGCGCCACCGCCTTCGTCTCCATCATGGAAGGCTGCAGCAAGTACTGCAGCTACTGCGTGGTGCCCTACACCCGCGGCGAGGAGGTCTCGCGCCCGCTGGACGACGTGCTGGCCGAAGTGGCCGAACTGGCCGACCAGGGCGTCAAGGAAGTCACCCTGCTGGGCCAGAACGTCAATGCCTGGCGCGGCCGCATGGGCGACACGGCCGAGATCGCCGATTTCGCGCTGCTGCTGGAGTACGTGGCCGAGATCCCCGGCATGGCCCGCATCCGCTACACCACCAGCCACCCCAACGAGTTCACCCAGCGGCTGGTGGAGGCCTACGGCAAGGTGCCCAAGCTGGTCAGCCACCTGCACCTGCCGGTGCAGCACGGCAGCGACCGCATCCTGATGGCGATGAAGCGCGGCTACACCGCCATGGAATACAAGAGCACCATCCGCAAGCTGCGGGCGGTGCGGCCGCAGATCTCGCTGTCCAGCGACTTCATCGTCGGCTTCCCGGGCGAAACCGAAGACGATTTCGGCAAGCTGATGAAGCTGGTCGAGGACGTCGGCTACGACGCCAGCTTCAGCTTCATCTTCAGCCCCCGGCCCGGCACGCCGGCCGCCAACCTGCACGACGACACCCCGCACGAGGTCAAGCTGCGCCGGCTGCAGCAGGTGCAGGCCTTGCTGGAGGAGAACGTGCGCCGCATCAGCGACAGCCGGGTCGGCACGGTGCAGCGCATCCTGGTCGAAGGGCCCTCGCGCAAGGACCCGAACGAGCTGATGGGCCGCACCGAGTGCAACCGCATCGTCAACTTCGCCGGCGGGCAGCGGCTGGTGGGGCAGATGGTCGACGTGACCATCACGCAGGCGCTGCCGCACTCCCTGCGCGGCCACGTCGTGCAGCGCGCCGGCTGATCGCCGCGCGATGCTGCCGCTGCGCCCCAGCCGCATCTCCTTCCGGCCGCTGCTGCTGGTCGCCTTCGTGCTGGTCGGTGGCCTGCTGGGCGGCACCGCGCTGCGGGCCGTGATCATCCTCGACCGTTTGATGGCGCAGAGCACGGCGGCCAGCGCCACGGCGCTCGACCTGACCGCCAGCGCCCAGACCCTGGCCGAGCGCACGCTGGACATGGAGCGCGCCGCCCGCCAGTCGCTGATCCTCAACGACCCGGTGCTGCGCCGGCGCTTCGAGGAAGAATCGGGGCGGGCCCGCGCCGCGCTGGACCGCCTCTCGGATCAGGGGCTCGCCAACCGGCAAGTACGGCGCTGGCAGGCGCAGCTGGAAATCGTGTCTGAACTGATGCGCGGCCCGCCGGAAACCGCCCTCGACCGCGAGCGGGAAGCGGCCCAGCGCTTCCGCGAATTCGACGGCCTCAATTCCGGCATTGCGCGCGAGGTGCACAACCTGATCAATGCGCGCAACAAGGCCCTGCGCGAGCGCCTCGACGCCAGCCGCTCGCGCCTGATGCAGCAGGTGGTGCTGGCCATCGGACTGGCGGCGCTGCTGGCGGCCGGGTTGGGGATCTGGCTGGCGCGGCCCTTCAAGCAACTGGAGCGGGCGATTGCGGGCCTGGGCGAGAACCGGCTGGAGGAGCCGATCGACATCCAGGGACCGGCCGACGTGCGGCGCCTGAGCCAGCAACTGGAGTGGCTGCGCCTGCGGCTGACCGAGCTGGACGCGGACAAGGCGCGGTTCCTGCGCCATGTGTCGCACGAGCTGAAGACGCCGCTGGCGACGCTGCGCGAGGGGGTGTCGCTGCTGGAGGAAGGTGTCACCGGCGAGCTCACTGCACGCCAGCGCGAGGTGGCGCGCATCCTGCAGCACAACGCCGCCGTGCTGCAGGAGCGCATCGAGGCGCTGCTGCGCTTCAACGCCGCCGCCTTCGAGGCGCGCCAGCTGCAGCGCCGCCCCACCGACCTGCTGGCGCTGCTGCACGAGCAGGTGGAGGCGCAGCGCCTGCAATGGCAGGCCCGCGAACTGGCGCTGGACGTCCAGGGCGAACCGATCGTGGCGCCGGTCGACCCGGACAAGCTCGGCACCGCGCTGGCCAACCTGCTGGCCAACGCCATCCGCTTCGCGCCGCCCGGCTCGACCGTGCGGGTTCGCCTCACGCGCGCCGGCGGCCGCGCCCGCATCGACATCCAGGACGAAGGCGCCGGCATTGCGGCGGCCGACCGTGCCCGGGTGTTCGAGCCCTTCTACCGCGGCGAGCGCCAGCCGGCGGACGCCGCGGCGGGGACCGGCATCGGCCTGTCCATCGTCAACGAATACATTGCAGCCCATGGCGGCCGCATCGAACTGCTGGACGACGACCCGCCCGGCGCCCACTTCCGGATCGAATTGCCCCATGCCTGACCTCCTGACATGCGCGCTGCGACGCAGCCTCCTGGCCTTGGGCATGGCGGCAGCGCTGGTCGCGTGCGGCACGCCGCCCCAAGCGCCGGAGCCCGCCGCGCCGCCGCCGCTGGAAACGAGCGAGCCGTCGCGCGAGCCGCCGCCCCCCCAGCCCGAGCCGCCACCGGCGGCCCTGCCTCCCCAGAGCCACGTGCCTGCGCACCCCATCGCCGCCGCCCTCGCGTACGCCGATCGCGTGCGCGGCGCGTCGGCGGCCGCGCTGGCGCCCGAGATCGCCCGCCTGTCGCAGCCCGGTGCGGTGCCGCTGCAGCAAATGCAGCTGGCCCTGGCCTTCCAGCAATTGCGCACGCCCGCCGACAACGCGCGCGCCACCCAGGTGCTGCAACGGCTGCTGGCGCAGAACACGGACGAAGCCCGCGAGTTGCACGCCCTGGCCCGCCTGTTGAACGCGCAACTGGCCGAGCAGCGCCGGCTGGAGGAAGCCGGCGAGCGGCAGTCGCAGCAACTGCGCGACGCGCAGCGCCGCTTCGACCAGTTGAACGAAAGGATGGAGGCCCTGCGCGCGATCGAGCGCCGCCGGCCTTCACGCTGACATGGCCGGTGCCCGAATCCTGGTGGTGGACGACGACGCCGACCTGCTGCGGCTGCTGTCGATGCGCCTCACGGCGGCCGGCTACCAGGTCGCAGCCGTGTCCTCGGCCGAGGCCGCGCTGGCGCAGCTGGAAGTCGAGCGCCCGCACCTCGTGCTGAGCGACGTGCGCCTGCCCGGCCGCGACGGCCTGGCGCTGTTCGACGACATCCGCCGGCGCCACCCGGCGTTGCCGGTGATCCTGCTGACCGCGCACGGCACGATCCCCGACGCGGTGGAAGCGACCGCGCGCGGCGTGTTCGGCTACCTCACCAAGCCCTACGACGCCCGCGAGTTGCTCGACAAGATCGGCCAGGCCGTGGCCCTCGGCGCTGCCGGTGAGCCGGAGGCGGCGGCCGATTCCGGCTGGCGCGAGGAGATCGTCAGCCGCTCCAGCCGCATGGCCGAGCTACTGGCCGAGGCGCGCATGGTGGCGCGCTCCGACGCCTCGGTGCTGCTGCGCGGAGACAGCGGCAGCGGCAAGGAGCTGCTGGCGCGCGCCATCCACAAGGCCAGCGCCCGCGCCAAGCGGCCTTTCGTCGCGGTCAACTGCGGCGCCATTCCGGAGGCGCTGCTCGAGTCCGAGCTGTTCGGGCACATGAAGGGCGCATTCACCGACGCCGTCGCCAACCACAAGGGCCTGTTCCAGGCCGCCGACGGCGGCACCCTGCTGCTCGACGAGATCGGCGACATGCCGCCGGCGCTGCAGGTCAAGCTGCTGCGCGTGCTGCAGGAACGCGCCGTGCGCCCACTCGGCTCCAGCCAGTCGCTGCCGGTCGACGTGCGCATCATCTCCGCGACCCACCGCGACCTGGACGCGGCCATGCCGGCCGGCCAGTTCCGCGAGGACCTCTATTACCGGCTGAACGTGGTGACGCTGACGCTGCCCACGCTGGCCGAGCGGCGCGAGGACATTCCGCTGCTGGCCAACCACTTCCTGCACAAGCTGGCGGCCAAGTACGGCCGGCGCCTGTCGGGCTTCGCACCGGAAGCGCTCAAGGCGCTAGCGGCCGCGCCTTGGCCGGGCAACGTGCGCCAGCTGTACAACGTGGTCGAGCAGGTCTGCGCGCTGTCCACCACCGCGCTGGTGCCGCTGGCGCTGGTGCAGCGCGCGCTGCGCGTGCCCGGCGTGTCGGTGCAGACCTACGCCGACGCCAAGCGCCGGTTCGAGCGCGAGTACCTCGTCGGCTTGCTGAAGATGACCGACGGCAACGTGTCCGACGCGGCCCGGCTGGCCGGGCGCAACCGCACCGAGTTCTACCGCCTGCTGCAGAGGAACGAGCTCACGCCGGGACTTTTCAAGGCCGAAACCGGCGCCTTGTCGCCGGACGACGACAGCGCCCAGGCGCCGTCGGCCAAGTATGAGAGCTCCGTCTTTTCCCTTCCGCTGCGGCGTAGGGAAACCTGTCTTTTTTTCCCTCCCCCTCCGGGGGAGGGTAGGGTGGGGGCAGCCCCACGCCGGAGCGCCCCCACCCCAGCCCTCCCCCGGAGGGGGAGGGAGTGTTCCGGGGGCTTCTGTCGCCGCGAAGCGACGGAAACCCCGCTTTCGGCCGCCAGGCTGGCGCGACGGCGGAGGTGAATCCCTGAATTCACCCGCAGGCGCTTGATTCCAAAGGGAAAACCGAAGCTGGCATAGGGTTTGCACTAGCCGGCCATGCCTTTGTGTTTGCGCCGCCTGCGCACCGCCGCGCTGGCGACCATCGTCTTGCTGGCGGCAGCCTTTTCAGCCGCCCCCGCCCACGCCGCCTGGGGTTTCGAACAAGTCGCCGAACTCGCCCGTTCGCGCGCTGCAGCGCCTTACCGCGCGCCGGACGCCACCTTGCCGGCAGCGCTGGCCCAACTCGACTACGACGGGCTGCGCGACATCCGCTTCCGCCCGGACCACGCGCTGTGGCGCGGCCACTCGCCGTTCGAGGCGATGTTCTTCCATCGCGGCCGCTACCACCCGGAAGCGGTTCGCATCCATGAGGTGGATGCGGCCGGGCAAGTGAACCCGGTGCCCTGGCGGGCGTCCGACTTCGACTACGGCAAGAACACCCTGCCGACCGCAGGCTGGCCCGACCTTGGGCACGCAGGCCTGCGCGTCCACTACCCGCTCAACACGCCGGGCTACAAGGACGAGCTGATCGTGTTCCTGGGCGCGAGCTACTTCCGCGCCCTGGGCGCCGGGCAGCAGTACGGGCTGTCCGCGCGCGGCCTCGCGATCGACACGGCCGGCGCCGGCGGGCCGGAAGAATTCCCGCGCTTCACCGACTTCTGGCTGGAGCGCCCCGATGCCCAGACGGGGCAGCTGGTGGTGCATGCCCTGCTGGACTCGCCGCGCGCGAGCGGGGCGTACCGCTTCATCGTGCGTCCGGGATCGCAGACCGCGGTCGAGGTGCGCGCACGCCTGTACCTGCGCGAGACCAGCCGGCCGATCGCGACGCTGGGGCTGGCTCCGCTGACCAGCATGTTCCTGGCCGGCGAGAACCAGCCGCGCGAAGGCGACTTCCGCCCGGAAGTGCACGATTCCGACGGCCTGATGGTGGCCAGCGCGAGCGGCGAATGGCTGTGGCGGCCGCTGCAGAACCCGCAGCAGCCGGTCGTGACCAGCTTCAGCCTGCAAGGCCTGCGCGGTTTCGGCCTGATGCAGCGCGATCGCTCGTTCTCCAGCTACGAGGACACCGAGGCGCGCTACGAGCGCCGCCCCAGCGCATGGGTGCGGCCGATCGGCGATTGGGGTCCTGGCCGGGTCGAGTTGCTGCAGCTGCCGACCCCCGACGAGACCCACGACAACATCGCCGCCTACTGGGTGCCGGCCCGCCTGCCGGCGCCGGGCGAGCCGCTGGACTTCGCCTACGAGCTGTCCTGGCAAGGCGACCAGCAGCAGCGCCCGCCGGCCGCCTGGGCCGCGCAATCGCGCCGCGGCTTCGGCTACGTGCGCGCCGAGCAGGCGGCGGCGCTGGCCGGGCAGGTTCAGTACGTGGTCGATTTCACCGGGCCCGCACTGGACGCCTTGCCTGCCGATGCGCCCGTGCAGGCCATCGCCACCGGCGACGCCAACGGCCGCATCGAACAGGCCCTCGCCTGGTTCAACCCCGCTACCCGCAGCTGGCGCATGGCCCTGCGGGTGCGCCCCATCGACGCGTCGCAGCCGGTCGAGCTGCGCGCCTTCCTGCGTCACCGCAGCGACATCGTGAGCGAAACATGGACCCACATCGTGCTACCCCCATCCGCCCCCTGAGGCATGCCACCGAGGGCGACAGCGGCGGCGGCGCGCTCGCTTCCGTTGCACCCGCCACGGCGCCTGTGCAGCGGCGCAGCCGCTTGCGCGAGGAGCGCCACCCGAACGCGGTGACGGCGCCGCCGATCCGCCGCGGCTCCATGCCGACGCAACCCTGGCGCGGTTTCTGGAACAGCGTCGGAACGGCCTCGCTGGCGCTGGCGCACCGGCTGCTGCCGGGCGAATCGCCGGTGGTCCGTCCATCCGTGCGCGCGGCTGCGGCCCCATGGGAGCGCGCCGCCAAGCGCCGGCGCGCCGCCTTTGCCTTGATCGCGGTGCTCAGCACGGCGATCGCCACCGTTCTCTTCGCGCAGGCACAGCCCGACTCGCCCAATCCCTGGCTGCAGTGGGGCCAGATCGCGCTGTTCGCGGCCCTCTCCAGCTGGGTGGTGACCGGCTTCGCCACCGCGCTCATGGGCTTCTGGGTGGTGCTGCGCGGCGATGCACACGGACTGACTGCCGGCTCCGTGCAGGACCGGGAACTGGACCCGCAGGTGCGCACCGCGATCATCATGCCGATCTGCGAGGAGCACGTGGCCACCGTGTTCGCCGGCCTGCGCGCGACCTGCGAGTCGCTGGCCGCCACCGGCCGCGCCGGCCAGTTCGACGTGTTCGTGCTGTCCGACAGCGCCAGCCCCGAAACGGCCGCCGCCGAGCGGGCCGCCTGGGAGGAGCTGCGCGCCGCGCTGGCCACCCAGCCCGGCGTGCAGCCGGAGGTCTACTACCGCCGCCGCACCCGGCGCACGCACCGCAAGGCCGGCAACGTGGCCGATTTCTGCCGCCGCTGGGGGCGCGACTACCGCTACATGGTGGTGCTCGACGCCGACAGCGTGATGAGCGGCGACTGCCTGGTCACGCTGGCCAAGCTGATGGAAGCCAACCCGCAGGCCGGGATCATCCAGACCGCCACCCAGCCGATCGGGCTGATGAGCCTGCATGCGCGCGCGCAGCAGTTCGGCGCGCGTGTCACCGGCCGGCTGTTCACGCTGGGCCTGCAGTTCTGGCAACTGGGCGAATCGCACTACTGGGGCCACAACGCCATCCTGCGCGTCGAGCCCTTCATGGAGCACTGCGGGCTGGCGACCATCCGCGGCAAGGGCGGGCTGGCCGGCGGCATCATGTCGCACGACTTCGTCGAAGCCGCGCTGATGCGCCGCGCCGGCTACCACGTGTGGCTGGCGCCGGACCTGGCCGGCAGCTACGAGCAGCAACCGCCCGACCTGCTGTCGGAGCTGCAGCGCGACCGCCGCTGGTGCCAGGGCAACCTGCAGAACGCGCGCCTGATCGCGGAGCCCGGTCTGCACCGCGTGCACCGCGCCATGTTCGCGATCGGTGCCATGTCCTACCTGTCGGCGCCGCTGTGGCTGGCCTTCATCGTGTTCGGCGCGTCGCTGTGGTTGTCCGGGGCGCGGCTGCTGGCCGAAGACGCGGGCACGGCCGGCGCGGCCCTGGTGGGCCTGTGGGCCTGGACGCTGTGCATGCTGTTCCTGCCGCGCGTGCTGGGCGTGGTGGCGGTGCTGCTCGGCCGCGAGCAGCGGGCATTCGGCGGCACCGGCCGGCTGCTGGCCAGTTCGCTGGTCGAAACGCTGCTCTCGCTGCTGCAGGCGCCGGTCCGCATGCTGGCCCACTCGCTGTTCGTGGCCGTCGCCCTCACCGGCATCAAGCTGCACTGGCAATCGCCCCCGCGCGAAGCCCGCTCGCTGCGCTGGGGCTACGCCGCCGGCCAGCTGCTGCCGCTGAGCGCGGCCATAGCCGTGCTCGCGGTGGCGGTGGCCCTCGTCGATACCGATGCGGTCGTCGCCCTGCTGTCGGTGGCCGTGCCACTGCTGCTGTCGGTGCCGCTGGCGGTGTTCACCAGCCATGCCGGGCTGGGCGCCTGGCTGCGCCTGCGCGGCCTGATGCTGATCCCCGAGGAGGCCTGGTCACCGCCGGTGCTGCGTCGCGCCCGCCTGCACGCCGGACGGGCAGCGCGGCTGCTGCGGACCGCCTGAGCGAAGCCCGGCGGTCCTTCAAGCTGCTGAATGGAACAGCCGTACGCAGAGGTCGCAGAAGATTCGCAGAAGGCGCAGAGCAGCATGGGATGGCGCCCCGTTGCTACTCTGGACTTTTGGGTTTCTTCTGCGCTCTCTGCGTCCTTTTGGCGGCCTTCTGCGTTCCGGTCTTTACAGGCCCCGGCTCGTGGCCCCCTAGTTAGAACGGCAGCTTGGGCACTCCGCCCTTGCCGCCCATCCGCTTCATCATCTTCATCAGCCCGCCGCCCTTCATCTTCTTCATCATCCCCTGCATCTGCTCGAACTCGTTGAGCAGGCGGTTGA